>JAFIFJ010000136.1 GCA_020832085.1 Gammaproteobacteria bacterium
CGAGTCGGTGGCGCTCAAGGATCTGCTCTGAAGCAAACGCTGGCGTTGCCCCGCTGTGGGAAGGCCCTAATCGCGCAGCGATTGGGCCGATCTCGTGGCTATCTGCCGAAGCTGATGCCGCTGACTTCGCTGAACAGCATCGAGATCGGCGCATTCCGCTGTGCGAAATAGCGCTCTCCCACAAGTAGGCAGCGCCACTTCCGTGGGAAGGCCCTAATCGCGCAGCGATTGGGCCGATCTCGCGGCTATCTGCCGAAGCTGATGCCGCTGACTTCGCTGAACCGCATCGAGATCGGCGCATTCCGCTGTGCGAAATAGCGCTCTCCCACAAGTGGGCAGCGCCACTTCCGTGGGAAGGCCCTAATCGCGCAGCGATTGGGCCGATCTCGTGGCAATCTGCCGGAGCTGATGCCGCTGACTTCGCTGAACCGCATCGAGATCGGCGCATTTCGCTGTGCGAAATAGCGCTCTCAAAAGGGCGCGTCGTCAGTCGGACGCTATCAGTCGTTACCCCAGAACCGCCACCAGGGGCGGTTGCCCTGGGACTGCTCACGGCCACGTTCGCTGCCGCGTTCGGCCTGCTCCCGCATACGATCTTCCTGCTTCGCCAGACCCGGCGGGATATCCCGTGCTTCCCGGGCCCGTTCCCGGGCCTGGGCGGCGCGTTCATCGGCTTCTTCGGCACGATCCTCGGCCACGTCAGCGCGCTGCCGCGCGTCGGCGGCGCGCTCTTCAGCCCGATCCCGGGCTTCCTCGGCCCGTTCCTGGCCACGGGCCCGCGCTTCTTCGGCCCGCTCCGCGGCCCGTTCCCGGGCCACGTCGGCCCGCTCAGCAGCTTCCTCGGCCCGGCGCTCGGCCTCCGTCGTACGCTCCTGGGCTCTTTGCTGTGCTGCCGTAGCCCGCTCCCGGGCCTGTTCCGCTTGCGCCGGGGGACCACTCTGCCCCCGAGCACTCGGTTGGGCCGCACCCGGCTGGGCTGCAAGACCGATACTGAGCCCACCCGCCACCAAAGCCGTCACGACGGCCTGCCGTACCTTGTTCGCACCCATGTCTCTCTCCCCGTCATCGTCAAGCAAAGGCTGACGATACGCCCATCCTGCACGGTACTGGTGAATGCGCCCTGAATTACTTCTTGCCCTTCTTGTCACCGTAGTAGAGCACCACCGCCGCATCGGGCCCGTTGTTGAGAAAGGTGAAGCTGGACTCGATGTAGAGGTGCACGCTCTTCGCATCGTGATCCAGATAGCCGATGGAGAAGTCCCGCCCCACGGTGAGTTCGAAGTCACCGCCGCGCATGGACATGACCACGCTGCCGTCCACCGCCGGCGCGTACACCAGGGGACCGTCCACGAGCTGCCGCAGGTGCTCGAGGACCGGATAACCGCCGCTGTGGGTGGTGCGGGTCAGTCCTGCGTAGCAGCGGGGGCCCATGGCGATGGCATAGGGCCCGTCGATGCCCTGGTTGCGGAGGACGCGCATGGCTTCCGCCGCAGCCTCGGGGTAGTGGGTGTAGTCACTGGACAGGGAAATGGGCGCGTTGGTCGCCGCCGCACCGATGCCATCGATGCTGCTTCCTGCGTAGCCGTTGAAGATTGCGCCGTCCTCGATCAACGCCGCCGATCGGGCCGCAGTCACCACCGGATCGAGCTCCGGGTTGCGGGCTCCCCGGGTCAGGGCCTCGATCTCCTTGCGTTCGAGTTCGAAAGGAACCCTGATCTCCACCAGCGGCTGGACCCGCCGCAGGCGCGCCGTGGCACCACTCGCCGGCGGCTCGATTTCCTCGGTCCGCCCGAGATCGACAGACGAGGTCTGCCACCCGAACGGCCCCTGAAAGTCCACCAGTCGCCGGCCCGCCAGTGTCGCCTTCAGGGCTGAGCGGGCTTCCTCCTCGATTTCGGCCCAGGCATCGGCCGTGATCGGGGCCAGTTCACGATACAGATCGTCCATCGTTGATCATTCCTCAAGCTGGAGTTGTTTCAGGCTTCGCGCAGGCTGCCGATTCCGAGGGAGCCGTCGCCGATGGCCGGAGCCCTGCCCGCACCATTCCCGGCCACCTGCTGCGCTCCCTCGACCTTGCCGGTCGCCACAGCCTCGGCCTTGAGAATGTCACCTTCCGCGTAGAGGTAGGTGCGCAGGTGTTCGTCGATCACCGGATAGCGGCGCCGCAGCCACTCGAGCACCATGGCGGCGTGCTCCATCTCCTCGTCGCGGTTGTGCAGCAGGATGGCCTTGAGTTCCGGATCTCCCGTCGCCGCAGCACGCTGGTCATACCAGTCCACTGCTTCGAGCTCTTCCATCAGTGAACTGATGGCCCGATGCTTGTCGATGACCTCCTCGGGCAGATCTGCGCGGTCTTCGTGCAGGTTCTCGCTGGCCATGAATCACTCCCTTACCGATAGCAACGTCTGCTGCGGGCCGGCCTGCTGCAGCAATCCGCCCGCAACGCGTCGCTGATGATGCCACAGCCGCATGGCGGGAGCCTGCCACTCATTTGTCACCCGGCGGCGTGGGCCAGGCATGCTAGAATCACCCCGGCTGCCCGGAACCCCACCCTAGGCTAATGTTGTCATGTTGTAAGGTGTCGTATCCCATGGCTGAAGCAACACTTCGAATCAAGACCATTCTCTGCATCATCGATCCCACCACCAATGAGCAACGTTCTCTCCATCGAGCGGCCTTCCTGGCCCGCCAGAACGGCGCCAAGGTCCATGCCCTGCTTTGCTTCACGCCGCCGCAGGGCGTCGCTGCCGAAGATGCCGACTCCTTGCTGGCTGCCGAGCAGCGCCGCCATGAACTCTGGCTGGAAGAACTGGTCAAGCCCCTGCGGGTCACCGACGTGGACGTGACCACCGAGGTGCGCAGCAACAGTGACTGGCGCAGCGGCCTGGCCGACGCCGTCCGCGGTGCGAAAACAGACCTGCTGATCAAGTCGGCTTCGACCCGGTCGCCGCTGCGTCGTCGGCTGATGAAGACCTCCGACTGGCTGGTACTGCGGGAGGCGCAGTGCCCCGTACTGTTCGCCAAGCGCTCCGACGACGCCGCCATCGACAAGGTGCTGGCAGCAGTGAACATCGCCGCCACGGACGCGGCCCACGCGCACCTCACCGAGGTCGTCTTCGCCGCCGGGCGGGAGGTGGCTGAACAGCTCGGGGCGCAGCTCAACGTGGTGAACGCCTATACGGATTCGAAGAACTTCATTCATCCCCCGGATCTGGCCAAGCGAGCCGGCGTCGACCGCCAGCAGGCCCACGTCGGCGATGCCGACCCCGAGGATCTGATCGCCAGCGTCTGTCAGAAGATCGGCGCCGGGCTCGTGATCATCGGCTCCGTGGGCCGCAAGGGCCTCGCCGCTGCAGTGGTGGGCAACACGGCCGAACGCATTCTCGACACGGTGGCAGCGGACATTCTGGTCATCGTCACTCCCCCGGATGCCTGATTGCAGGCTTCCCATGGATGCCCGCCGGAGCACCGGCGGAATCGTGAGGCTTGACAGCGGCGCTCAGTTCGCAGAGCTTTCGGCTCTCGATCGGGGACGGGGTCCGGGGCAGCCGCCCCTGCGCAGGAAGCGCTGCGGCTGCGCGGGAGACAGCCGACCTGTCGACGATCGCAGTTCCGCAGGTAAGGCCGGAGAGCAGACCCGGAACCGGAACAGAAGGTCAGTCAGGCGCTGACGGTGGGCGGCCAGTCCGACTGCTGAAGCGTCAAGCAGCACACATCGCGCTCCATCCACAACGCTAGGGGGACAACGAAATGCTACCACTGCTTGCAGCCATCGCGGCCGGAGTACTCGCCGTACTCTACGGAATATGGGCGACACGCTCCGTCATGGCCGCGAGCCCTGGCTCCGAGCGCATGCAGGAAATCGCCGGCTACATCCAAGTGGCCGCCGGCGCCTACCTCAATCGGCAGTACCGGACCATCGCCATCGTGGGGGTGATCATCGCCATTCTCCTCGCCGTCTTCCTGTCGCTGTGGGCCGCCATGGGCTTCGTCATCGGCGCCGTGCTCTCAGGAGCCGCCGGATACATCGGCATGCTGATCTCGGTGCGCGCCAACGTGCGCACTACCGAAGGCGCCAGGACCAGTCTGCAGCGCGGTCTCGACATCGCATTCCGGGCCGGCGCCGTCACCGGCATGCTGGTGGCCGGTCTGGCGCTGCTGGCCGTTGCGGGCTACTACGCCCTGCTCATCGGCGCCGCCGGCTTCGCATCCACCGATCGTGCCGTGATCGACGCCATCGTCGCCCTCGGCTTCGGCTCCGCGCTGATCTCCATTTTCGCGCGGCTCGGCGGTGGCATTTTCACCAAGGGCGCGGACGTGGGCGCCGATCTGGTGGGCAAGGTGGAAGCTGGCATCCCCGAGGATGATCCACGCAATCCGGCCGTGATTGCCGACAACGTCGGCGACAACGTCGGCGATTGTGCCGGCATGGCTGCCGACCTGTTCGAGACCTACGTGGTCACCATCGGCGCCACCATGGTGCTGACCGCCTTGCTGCTGCAGACCGGTGCGGCCGATCTGATGGCGATTCCGCTGGTCATCGGTGCGGTGTGCATCGTCACCTCGATCATCGGCACCTTCTTCGTCAAGCTCAGCGCCAACCAGAACATCATGGGTGCGCTGTACAAGGGCTTCGGCGTCACAGCGGTGCTCTCGGTATTCGCCATCCCGATGGCCATGCACTGGGCCCTGCCCGGCGGCCTCGCCCAGACTTTCGAGTACAGCAACCGCGTCGCCTCGGGCTGGGACCTGTACTTCTGCGGCATCGTCGGCCTGGTCATCACCGGCGCCATCATCTGGATCACCGAGTACTACACCGGTACCGATTTCCGTCCGGTGCGTTCCATCGCCAAGGCTTCTGAAACCGGCCATGGCACCAACGTCATCCAGGGCCTCGCCATCTCCATGGAAGCCTGCACGCTGCCCACCCTGGTGATCGTGGTCGGCATCTTCGTCGCCTACAGCCTCGGCGGCGTCATCGGCCTCGGCTTCGCCGCCACGGCCATGCTTGCCCTGGCAGGCATGGTGGTTGCGCTGGACTCCTACGGGCCCGTGACGGACAACGCCGGCGGCATCGCCGAGATGGCCGATCTGGAAGCCGACGTGCGCATCCGCACCGACGCCCTCGACGCGGTCGGCAACACCACCAAGGCCGTGACCAAGGGCTATGCCATCGGTTCCGCCGGCCTCGCGGCGCTGGTGCTGTTCTCCGCCTACACCGCTGATATCGCCGACCACTTCGACGTGGCGGTGAACTTCGCCCTGTCGAATCCCTTTGTGGTGATCGGCCTCTTCCTCGGCGCACTGATGCCCTACATCTTCGGCGGTCTGACCATGACGGCGGTGGGGCGCGCAGGCAGCCAGGTGGTCGAGGAAGTGCGGCGGCAGTTCCGGGAGAAGCCCGGCATCATGCAGGGGACGGAAAAGCCTGACTACGCCCGCGCCGTGGACCTGCTCACCAAGGTGGCCATCAAGGAAATGATCGTCCCGAGCCTGCTGCCGGTGCTGGCACCGGTGGTGGTCTACACCGTGATCTTCATGCTCGCCGGCCAGGCCGAGGCCTTCGCCACGGTAGGCGCCCTGCTCCTCGGCGTCATCGTTTCAGGCCTGTTCATGGCCATCTCCATGACTGCCGGCGGCGGCGCCTGGGACAACGCCAAGAAATACATCGAGGACGGCAATCACGGCGGCAAGGGCTCGGAAGCCCACAAGGCCGCGGTGACCGGGGACACCGTCGGCGACCCCTACAAGGACACCACGGGTCCGGCCATCAACCCGCTGATCAAGGTCACCAACGTGGTGGCCCTGATTCTGCTGGCCTTCCTGGCCCAGTAAGGGCGTTCGTCCCCACAGCAGCGCCCACGATCGAGGGCACTGCTGTGGGAAGCTCACGCAGGGAATCAGGCAGCAGCGAACTCGGACATGACGAAGTCGACGCGTTCGGCTGCTGATTCCTTGATGCTGTCAGCCCGGGCCTCGATGGCGCGCAGACGGGGCAGCAGACCGCGACCGTTAGCAACCTGAATGGCCAGCCCGGGACGCGCATTGAGTTCGAGCAGCAAGGCGCCCCGGGAGCGGTCGAGCACCAGATCGGCGCCCAGGTAACCCAGTCCCGTGGGTTCATAGCAGCGCGCCGCGAGCAGCAGCATGTTGCGCCAGTCCGCAATTTCGATGGTATCGAGGCGCACGCCGGTATCCGGATGCACCTCGATCGGCCGCGTGAACTGCAGCGCCCGGATAGCCTTGCCCGTGGCTAGATCGAGGCCGACGCCCACAGCGCCCTGATGCAGGTTGGCCTTGCCATCCGAGGCGTGGGTGGCGAGCCGCAGCATCGCCATGACCGGATAGCCACGGAACACCACCACGCGAATGTCCGGTACACCTTCATGGGACAGCCCGGCAAAGGCGGGATCGAACTCGATCAGTTCCTCGACGATGACCCGGTCCGGATGGCCACCCAGGGAATAAAGACCCGCCAGGGCATTGCTGACATGGCGGCGGATCTGCTCGATGCCGACTTCTGCACCCGAAGCCTTGACGAAGGTGTCCCCGCGGCGATGCTCGATCACCAGGATGCCCTTGCCTCCCGATCCCTTAGCCGGCTTGATGCAGAAGGCCTCGAGCCCGGCCAGCTGCGCCTGCAGCGTCCGCACCTCGTACTGGTGCTCGACGACGAACAGCAGGCGCGGCGTGGAAAGCCCCGCCGCCTCCAGCACCTGCTTCGTCTTCAGCTTGTTGTCCACCAGAGGAAAAGCACGGCGCGGATTGAAGCGGGCAATGTAATTGCGGTTGCGGGCATTGATGCCGAGCATACCGAGGCGCGACAGCGCCCTTGGCGAGATCCATCTCAACGGTCGAGGCCAGCCATGTCACGGAAGCGGCGCAGTTCCGAGAGGCGGTAGCCGCTGTACTGACCGACCACCAGAATGCCCGCAAGCAGTACCAGGTTCAGCTCCGGAAAGTTGAAACTCAGGTGCTGCACGACCCGCAGGTCCATCAGCAGAAAGGCCAGCACGGCAACGACGAGGCTGCCGCCGCCCTGGACCAGCACCTCCCAGGGTCCTTCCTCCTCCCAGAGGATGGACATGCGCTCGATGGTCCAGGCGATGATCACCATGGGAAAGAAGGTGATGGTCAGGCCCGTGCTGACGCCCATGCGGTAGCCGAGCACGCTGAGCATGGAAATCAGCAGCACGACGATCACCACCAGCGTTGCAATCCGCGCCACCAGCAGCAAATTGAGGTGCGACAGGTAGCTGCGCAGGATGAGGCCAAAACTCACCACCGTGATGAAGCTCACCAGACCGAGCCCCAGCGACGTCTGCAGAAACGCCAGCGCAATCAGTACCGGCATGAAGGTCCCGGAGGTGGGCACGCCGACGATGATGCGCATGAAAGCTACCACCAAAGCGCCAATGGGCAGCAGGAAGAGGAGCTTGAACAGTCCCTGCTCCTCGATGGGCAACGCGGAAATGCCGAATGTGGCCAGCCAGCTCTCGCCGAACTGATCCTGGGACAGCTGCAGGGCGGGCACGGTCTGGCGCAGCATGGAGAAGGTCACCTGGGACTGCCTGCCCCCTTCCACATCCAGCAGGGAGGCGCCGCCGCGATACCAGAGCAGCATGTTCTCCGGGATGCCCTGCTGCCCGGAACTGGGATCGAAGACCCGCCAATGTCCATCCACGGGAATCTCGACCAGTGAGGTCAGGGGTCTGCGGCGCCGTGCATCCTCGAGTTCGATGCCCTGAGTCACCCTGGCGGCCACCCCCGCCAGGTTCAGCAGTTGCGCCAGTCGCACTGCCGGATCAGGCATCGCACTGCGCAGCAGCGCCGCATTCTGGTCGGCGCTGGAGCCGGCCAGCAGGGCCGTCAGTTCCCGTGTCAGACTTTCGGCACTGCTGGATCGCTGCATGGCGACGGCAATCAGCTCCCGCGCCGCGGTCGCGGTCGGCTCCTCCAGGAAGGGCTCCTGGGGTCGCGGCCTGCCCACGACGGGAGTGGGTGCCCGGTCTCCCTCGACCTCCAGGAACTGCGCGGTGTAGTAAAGCGTCTGGGGGCCGGAAACCTCCCGGCGCGTCCACTCTCCCCGCCGGTCGCCATCGCGCCCAACGATCACCGAGAAACCGTAACCCGGCGAAGCGGCCTGTTCCGAAATCAGCCTGAAGCCCGGCGGGTCCTCGGGCAGATCCAGCGCAATGCGCGCCGCCCTGCCGGTGCCGATGAAGTCCACCCTGGCCTCGACGATCCACACCGGCCGCTCATCGCCGGGCAGGAAAGGTATCTCGAGCTGCACGTGACGCAGCCAGGCGATGCCACCGCCCAGCAGGACGAGCGCCGCAACCAGCAGCCAAAGTACCAGGCGGGCACCACTCACTACTCTGCTCCGGCGGTGGCGTCACCTGACCGCGGAGGCAGGGGCGCAGCATCGGTTTTGCTGACATCCACCACCATCAGGTCGCGGAGAATGTTGCGACCGATCAGCACCGGAAACTCCAGGGCACTGCGGTCGGCCAGCGTGAATTCAGCCGTCTGGCTGCTGTTGCCCAGGGTCACGCGCAGCTCGACCACGGCTCTCGTGGAGGGATCTTCAGCTCCCGCCTGGACGATGCGCACACGCCGGGAGCGTGGGCGCTCCAGCACCACCGGCTCGCCCGTCTCGGGATCCTGGATCGTGAAGCGGACCCAGTTGTCCCCGTCCCTCTGGAACCGCCGGACATTCTCCGCGTGCAGTGACGACGTCACAGCTCCGGTGTCGATGCGCGCCCGCAGTTCCATGCCCAGGTTGTCGAAGCGGACGTTTTCGATCTCGCCCACCACCAGCTTGTCGCCGGCAAACAGCATGTCACTGCTCGCTTCCACTGCAATGACAGAAGCGGCGCCCTCGAATTCCGGGCAGTCCCGTGGCGCGAGTTCCTCACGCATGTCGGCCAGTTGCATCCACAGGGCGTCGAGCTGATCCATCACCGCAGGCTCATATCCCGTCTGCCCCTGGATGGCCTCGAGTTGCACGGATTGCGCGTCAACACGCGCGAGCAACGCCTGCTGCAGCGCCACACACTCATCGAAGCGCGAAAGGTCGGCTTCATCGATCAGCAGATTGGCGTGCTGGCATCCTGCGAGCAGCAGGACGACGAATACTGCGACCAGCTTTCCCACAAACAACACCTTCGTCTCTCTCCAAGGCGGCGATTGTAGCGATTATCCCGCGCCAGCACCCGCCGCAACCGGCCCCCGCAGGCCCTCCCCTCTTCGGCGCAGGATCCACTTCTCCATTTCCACCGCCAGCAGCACCGCCACGCCGAAGGCCAGAATGGCCAGCCAGCTGAGCACATCCAGCCCCGCCGTTCCGAACAGGCGCTGCAGCCAGGGCAGATGAGTGAACGCCACCTGCAGCAGCAGCAGGATACCCACCGCAATCCAGACCGCCCGACTTCCGAACAGTCCCTTGCGGTTCAGGACCGGAGCCAGAACATAGCGGCTGTTGAACAGGTAGAACAGCGTTCCGGCCACCAGCGTGTTGACCGCCGCCGTGCGGGCCTGCTCGAGGCTTGCGCCCGCCTGTTCGAGCCAGAGAAAGTGTCCGAAGGTACCCGCCAGCAGCAACGTGGACACGAACACCACGCGCCAGAGCAGCAGGCCGTTGAGTAGGGGCGCGGCCGGCGATCGGGGCGGCCGTGTCATTAACCCGGGTTCGGCGGGCTCGAATGCCAGCGCCAGGGCCAGGGTCACCGCCACCACCATGTTCACCCAGAGGACCTGTACCGGCGTCAGCGGCAGCGCCATGCCGAGCATGACCGCCGCGAATACCGTCAGTGCCTGTCCGCCATTGGTGGGCAGAATGAACAGGATCGCCTTGGTGAGGTTGTCGTAGACCGTCCGCCCCTCCTCCACGGCATGGACGATGGAGGCGAAATTGTCGTCAGCCAGCACCATTTCCGAGGCTTCGCGCGCGGCCGCCGTGCCCTTGCGGCCCATGGCTATGCCGACATCGGCCCGCTTCAGCGCCGGGGCATCGTTGACACCATCCCCGGTCATGGCCACGACCTGCCCCTGGGCCTGCAGGGCCTTGACCAGGCGCAGCTTGTGCTCGGGACTGGCCCGGGCAAACACCTCGATCCCCATCACCCGCGCCTCAAGATCGGTGTCAGCGAGCCCCTCGATTTCATGGCCCGTGAGCACATCGGCGGAGGGTGCCATCCCCAGCGCATCGGCAATCACCCGCGCCGTGGTGCCATGGTCGCCGGTGATCATCTTCACTGCGATGCCGGCCTCACGGCAGCTGGCGACGGCTGTGATCGCTTCCTCCCGGGGCGGATCGAGGATGCCGAACAGGCCCAGCAGCACCATGCCGCTGTCCAGATCCCCGCGATCGAGGGTCTCCCCCGCCGCTCCCAGCGGCTTCTGAGCCGCGGCGAGTACGCGTTGTCCACGCTCGGCCAGAGCCTCGATGCGCTGTTTCCAGAACTCTGGATCCAAGGGGGCCTCACCCTCCTCCGTCAACTGGCGATCGCAACGCTCGAGTACCTGCTCCGGAGCGCCCTTGAGGAGGACCAGACCGGCACCGTCGCCGACATCGTGCAGCGTCGCCATGTAGCGGTAGTCCGTGTCGAAGGGCAGCAGCGCCGTCCTCGGCATGGCCTCGAGGAGCGGCTTCCGGTCGTGATCGCCCTTACGGGCCACCACCAGCAGCGCCCCCTCGGTGGGATCACCATCGATACGCCAGGCAGGCGACTCTGCACCCTCGGGTGGGTGCAGCTCCGCTTCGTTGCACAGCGCAGCTACCCGCAGCAGCTTGGCGAGCACAGGCTGCTGCTCCACGTCCACCACCTCGCCTGCCAGACTGATGTCACCTTCAGGCGCATAACCGACACCGGCCACGGTGAAGTCCGACCCCGCCGTCTCGATGCTCTGCACGGTCATCTCGTTGCGGGTCAGCGTGCCGGTCTTGTCGGAGCAGATCACCGTCACCGAGCCGAGGGTTTCCACCGCCGGCAGACGGCGGATGATGGCGTGCCGGCGCGCCATGCGCTGCACCCCAATGGCCAGGGTGATGGTCATGATGGCCGGCAGCCCTTCGGGAATGGCCGCAACAGCCAAACTGACGGCAGCCAGAAAAATCTCGGCCAGCGGCTGCTCGGCGATGAAGAACCCGAAACCGAAAGTAAGCAGCGCCAGCGCGACGATGGCGACGCTCAGCCAGCGCCCGAACTCGGCCACCTGCCGCAGCAGCGGCGTCATCAGCGTCTCGACGTCCTTGAGCATGGCGCTGACGCGCCCGATCTCCGTGCTGGCGCCGGTGGCGACGACGAAACCCTGCCCCTGCCCGTAAGCCACAAGCGTGCCCGAGTAGGCCATGCCCGAGCGATCCCCCAGATCTGCTTCCGCATCCACGGCAGCTACCGACTTCTCAGAGGCCATGGACTCGCCGGTCAGCAATGCCTCGTCGATGCGCAGGTTGTGACAGGCCGTCATCCGCAGATCTGCGGGCACCTTGTCACCTGCCTCCACGATCACAAGATCCCCCGCCACCAGTTCCTCGGCGGGTATCCGCTGCCGCGCACCGTCACGCAGGACCCTCGCATCGGGCGCAAGCAGGTCGCGGATGGCAGCGAGGGCCTGCTCGGCCTTGCCCTCCTGGACGAAGCCGATCAGTGCATTGATGAGCACCACACCGAGAATGACGGCGGTGTCGATGCCGTGCCCAAGCAGCGCCGTCCCCAGAGCGGCCAGCAGGAGGATATAGATGAGCACGTTGTGGAACTGGGCAGCAAGGCGCTCGAAGGTGCTCCGGCGCCGCGGTGGCGGCAGGCGGTTGGGACCATCGCGCAGGAGCCGTTCAGCCGCGGCAGCGTCGCTCAAGCCCTGCTCTCCGGTGGCCAGCTGTTGCGCCACCTCGGACACGTCCATGGCATGCCAGGGCGTCCGCCCCACTTCACGTTCTGACTGACTCAACGACTCACCTCACCCATGCCGTTCAGGCCGCTGCGACCTGATCACCATCATTCCAGTTCATTTTCGCCCGCACCGCAAACGACGGCGCCAGGCTGCTCCCGATCCGAGCCTGTCCAGCCACAGCAGCACGTCATCGCCGTACGTCATGGCTGCACGTCACGGCAGTTTCAACAAATCATCACGCGCCTGTAACATAGATGACGTCTAATCGCTGCCGTCCAGAGAGCCCAAGGCAAGTTGGAGCACCCATGAGCGGCAACCGCATTCTGCTGGTGGAAGACGAAGCCGATATACGCGAAATGCTCAGTTTCGCTCTCGAGCGCGCCGGCTACAGCGTCATCGAATGCGCCGACGCCGAAGAAGCCATCCGCCGCCTGGAAGGCCCGCTGCCGGAACTGGTCGTCATCGACTGGATGCTGCCGAACATGAGCGGTCTCGATCTGGCCCGTCGCCTCAGGCAGGATCCCCTGACCTCTGAACTGCCGCTGATCATGCTGACGGCAAAGGGCGAGGAAGCGGACAAACTGCGCAGTTACGAAGCCGGGATCGACGACTACGTCACCAAGCCCTTCTCGCCGCGGGAACTCGTCGCCCGCATTCGCGCCATTCTGCGCCGCAGCGGCGCACCCGACAGCGGCCAGATCCAGTACGGCAAGCTGGTGCTGGATATTCAGAGTCACCGCCTCACCATCGACGGCGATCCTACCCACATTGGCCCCACTGAATTCAGGCTGCTGGAGTTCCTGATGCGGCATCCGGAACGGGCCTTCGATCGTGAACATCTGCTCGACCGGGTGTGGGGCCGCTCGGTCTACGTGGAGGAACGGACCGTGGATGTCCACATCCTTCGCCTGCGCAAGATCCTGCAGCCCCACGGCCTCGCCGACTGGGTGGAGACCGTGCGTGGCGTCGGTTACCGCTTCTCGCCGAGGGTCGAGGCCCGTCAGCACGAGGCGCCATGAGGAGCTGGGCCGCCGAGGCATCCTGGTTTGCCATTGCCCTCCTCTCAGGACTCATCCTCGGCAGCCTGTTCGACTGGTTCACCATGGGGCTGCTGTTGGGCGTCACTCCCTGGCTGGTATGGCGGGTGCGCGACCTGCGCCGCTACGACGCCTGGATGAACCATTCGCTGGGGCGCCCACCGCCTCTGCACGGTGTTCCTGAAGACCTCGCCTATCGGCTGTGGCGGCTGCGCCGGGAGTCCCGCAATCGTCTTGGGCGCCTCACCCGCGCCCTGCGCGAACTGCAGCAGGCCACCGAGGCCCTGCCCGATGCAGCCGTCCTGCTGGAAGGTCACGATACCATCGCTTGGTTCAACCCGGCCGGTGCCGAACTCCTCGGCCTGCAGCAGCGAGACGTCGGCCGGGCCCTGTCCGGGCTGATGCGGACTCCGGATCTAATCCACGTGCTCCACCATGCGGAACTCGAAGGTGCGATCGAGCTGCCTTCACCCCTGGCCGACGGCCGGACGCTGGACGTGCGCGTCATCGTGCTGGTCAACGCCCGCCGTCTGCTGCTGGCCCGGGACATCACGCAGGTGGTGAAACTGCGCACCATGCGCCAGGACTTCATCGCCAATGTCTCCCACGAACTGCGCACGCCTCTGACCGTCATCCTCGGCTACCTCGAAGCCCTGGAGGAGGACACCGACGTCGAGGTCATGCGCCGGACTCTGGACCGCATGCAGCGGCCGGCAGCGCGCATGAAAACCCTGGTGGAGGATCTGCTGCTGCTGTCACGACTGGACAGTACGGCGCCCGGAGGACGGGACAAGGGCAGCACCGTCAACGTCGCGGCCATGCTTCGCCGCATCATCACCGAAGTGAAACCGCTGGCCAGCGACAACCACGAACTGGCCATCGACGTGGACGATTTCCTGCGGCTGCATGGCAACGAGCGCGAGTTGCAGAGCGCCTTCACCAATCTGGTGGTCAACGCCATTCGCTACAGTCCCGACGGCGGCGAAATCCGGGTCAGCTGGCAGGGCCATGAAGAAGGGGTGCGCTTTGCCGTCACGGACCAGGGCATGGGTATCGCCCCGGAGCACATTCCCCGACTGACGGAACGGTTCTACCGGGTCGACGTCGGCCGCTCCCGCGATGCCGGTGGCACCGGCCTGGGGCTGGCCATCGTCAAGCACGTCCTGCGCCGCCATGACAGCGAGCTCAAGGTGGAGAGTACCGTAGGCGCGGGATCCACGTTCTCCTGCACCTTCCCGGCTCACCGCATACGCAGGGTGCAGCCTCCGGCCAGCGCCTGACCACCTAAACTCCCGAGCAGAGACGGCGCAGCAGCGCTACACTGGGGCTCGCCATCAAGCAGCGACAGGAAGGCCATGCGCGAGCACATCTCCGGTCAGTACGACAACGAACTCGGAACCATCCGCGCCCATCTCACGGAGATGGCTGGCCTCGTCGAGCGGCAGCTCGAACATGCCGGTACGGCCCTGCTGCAGCAGGCTCCGGAACATGCCGAAGAGGTGATCCGCATCGATGCGGACGTCAATCGTCTGGAAGTCGTCATCGATGATCTCTGCAGTCACATCATCGTCCGCCGCCAGCCTACGGCCAGCGACCTGCGCTTCATCATGGTGACGCTGAAGGCCATCACCGATCTCGAACGCATCGGCGACGAATGCTCGCGGATCGCCAAGATGGCCACCGATCTGGCCAGCCGGGAGCGGGTCAGGGAGCGTTTCACCGAGTTCGACGACATGACCAGCGGCGTCACCGGCATGCTCCGGGATGCCCTCCATGCCTTCTTCCGCGTCGATACCGAATCCGCTGCCGACGTGATTGCCAGGGACAAGGCCGTGGATCGCAGCTACAAAGCGGTGATAGCCCGCCTCATACCGAAGATGGAGCAGGAGCCGGAGGCCCTCCGCGCCCTGCTGGATCTGGTGTGGTGTGCACGCTCTCTGGAGCGCATCGGGGATCATGCGAAGAACATTGCCGAGTACGTGATCTACCTAGGCCACGGTCAGGACATCCGCCACCAGCCCCTCGAGACCAAGCAGCGGGAAGCCCAGAACGAAAACCGCTCATCCTGACCTGAGCAAGAAGTCTCCCGCAGCAGCAACCTCGATCAGCGCTCAGCGCGATCCTCGGCCTTGCGAGCCGCTTCCGCCACCTCTTCCAACGGCGCGTGACGGACATCTTCGCCACCCAGAAGGTAGATCAGATACTCGCAGATGTTGCAGGCATGGTCGCCGATGCGCTCCAGCGCCCGCGCCGCCCAGACCAGATCGAGGGCATCGGCCGGGTCTTCCGCCATGCTGGGCAGACCTGCCTGAATCAGAGCCTTGTAGTCAGCGTCGATCTCAGCATCGAGGCGGCACACCGCCAGCGCCCGCTTCGCATCGAGGGTCGCCAGTGAGGCGAGGGTCTCGTCCAGCATGCCCAGAACCCGCTCACCGAGCCTGCGCAGCCCTTCCGCCTGCGGCGGGACACCCTGGCTCTGGTCCGTCCTCCGTATGGCCATGCGCGCCATCTTCTGGGCTTCGTCCCCCATGCGCTCGAAATCGGTGATGGTCTTGATCACCGAAATGACGAGTCGCAGATCGCTGGCTGCCGGCTGACGACGGGCCAGAATGCCCTGGGCCTCATCATCGATACTGCGCTCGAATTCATCGATGCGGTCGTCTGCTGCGTCGAGTTCCAGCCCCCGCGCCCGGTCGCCTTCGAGCACCGCCGCCAGACTGCCGGCCAGCTGATCACGGGCCAACTGGCCCATGACCAGCATGTCGTTGCGAACCTGCTCCAATTCCTCGTTGTACTGCCGGGAGATGTGCTGATCGAAGTGAAGCTTGTCCATCGCACCGCGTCCTTGAAAGATTCCGGGAAAGATTCCGGGAAAGGTTCCGGGAAAGGGTCAGCAGATCAGCCGTAGCGGCCGGTGATGTAGTCTTCCGTGGCCTGCTGCTTGGGATTGGTGAAGATCGTCACCGTGTCGTCGTACTCCACCAGCTCACCGAGGTAGAGGTAGGCCGTAAAGTCGGACACCCGCGCCGCCTGCTGCATGTTGTGGGTGACGATGACGATGGTGAACTCCTCCTTGAGTTCGAAGATCAGCTCCTCGATCTTGGCGGTGGAGATGGGATCCAGCGCGGAGGCGGGCTCGTCGAGCAGGATCACCTCGGGCTCGATGGCGATGGCCCGGGCGATGACCAGACGCTGCTGCTGACCACCGGAGAGGCTGAAGGCGTTGGCGTCGAGCCGGTCCTTGACCTCGTCCCACAGGGCGGCACGGCGCAGGGACTTCTCCACCACTTCGTCGAGCACCCTGCGATCCTTCACGCCCTGGATGCGCAGACCGTAGGCCACGTTCTCGTAGATGCTCTTCGGGAAGGGGTTCGGCTTCTGGAACACCATACCCACCTTGCGGCGCAGCTCGGCCACGTCGATGGTCGGGGCATAGATGTTCTGACCGTCGAGGCGGATTTCACCCTCGATGCGGCAGGTGTCGATGAGGTCGTTCATGCGATTGCAGCAGCGCAGCAGCGTGGACTTGCCACAGCCGGACGGGCCGATGAAGGCGGTCACCCGCTTCTCGGGGATGGTCAGGCTGATGCTCTTCAGTGCCTGTGTGCTGCCGTAGAACAGGTTCAACTTGTCCACCTCGATGCACGGCTTCTGGCGGCTGAGCTTCAGCCGCTCGCCGCCCGAGTCGGGCAGCGCGCCGCTCATGCCGTGGGTGATGGGTTCGTTGCGTTCCGTCATGGTCTCGATCCGTCAGCAGGTTCTGGTGGAGGTACGGGCAACGGGGAATCCGGCCACGCCCACGCCTCAATCGCTCTCGCTCTTGTACTTTTCCCGCAGATGGTTGCGGATGGTGATGGCCGTCAGGTTGAGCACGATGATGATCAGCACCAGGATCAGCGCGGTGGCATAGACCAGCGGCCGGCCCGCCTCCACGTTCGGGCTCTGGAAGCCCACGTCGAAGATGTGGAAGCCCAAGTGCATGAAGGCGCGATCCAGATGCAGAAAGGGCGGGTTGCCGTCCACCGGCAGACTCGGTGCCAGCTTCACCACGCCCACCAGCATCAGCGGCGCCACCTCGCCGGCGGCACGGGCCACCGCCAGGATCAGACCCGTCATCATGCCGGGAGCCGCCAGGGGGACGACGGTACGCCACAGGGTTTCGGCCTTGGTGGCGCCGAGTGCCAGGGAGCCTTCCCGGATGGCACTGGGAATTCGCGCCAGACCTTCCTCGGTGGAAACGATGACCACCGGCAGCGTCAGCAGCGCCAGGGTCAGCGACGCCCAGATGATGGCCGGACTGCCAAAGGTGGGCGAAGGCAGGGCTTCCGCATAGAAGGTCTGGTCGATGGTGCCACCGAGGAAATAGACGAAGAAGCCGAGGCCGAAGACACCGAAGACGATGGAGGGCACCCCGGCCAGATTGTTCACCGAGATGCGGATGGTGCGTACCAGCGGGCCCTGCTTGGCGTACTCGCGCAGGTAGATGGCGGCCAGCACGCCGAAGGGCGTCACCACCACCGACATGATCAGCACCATGAGCACCGTGCCGAAGATGGCTGGCAGGATACCCCCTTCCGTGTTCGCCTCCCGGGGGAAGCCGGAGACGAACTTCCAGAACTCACCCACGTAATGGGAGAGCTTCGCCGGAACCGACATGTCGTTGGGCCACCAGGCGTGAACGATGTCTGCGAGGCCGATGGTCACCATGCGGCCTTCCATGGTCTCGACGGTAATGGCGAAACGACCCACTTCATCGCGCAGGGCCTGACGTTGGGCCTCGAGTACTTCGTATTCGTCTTCGAGCAGCGTCTGCTCGGCCTCGAGCTCGGCCTCGATCTGGGCACGGGTGGAGGGATCGAGATCCACCGTCAGCTCCAGACCCCGCTGCCGCAGGCGCAGACGTTCCATGCGGAAGTTGACGTTGCCGATGTCGAAACGCTCGATGCGTCCAATCTGCTCCACCAGGGCACCGGTCTCGCGCAGCTTCTCCTCGAACATCGCCCGCGCCTGTGGGCCCTGGGCCACGGCGATGCCGTCGATGAGGTAGCTGCGCACGAAACCGAAGAAGTCACCCCACTGCAGGCGCTCGATCTGCACCACATCGGCGGGATAACGCCACTCGCTCATGCCGTCTTCGAGATACCAGATGAAATCGCGCCCGGTGACGTCCCGGTTGCCCTGCTTGATCAGGTGTCGGCTGACCAGCGCCTGATCATCCGGCACCGCGAAACCCGCTTCGCGCATGGCTTGAGCCGTCATGGTCTCGGAGCGGTTGACCTCACCGATGACCCGCACCGGATCGTCCCCGGGCACGGCCACGTAGTCGAACTCGACCACGGCCGCCGGCCAGAAGTGGGCCAGACCTCGCACCGCGATCAGCAGGATCAACCCGATGACCATCACCATGCTGATGGAAACCGCACCGCCGCTGAGCCAGACCCAGGGCGTGCCCTGGCCGAACCAGGCCTTCAGGCCGGGATTGTCGCGCGACGTCGTTGTCAGTTCCTTGCGTGCCACCTGCGACTCCCCGTTTACAGCGAGCTGTAGCGCTTGCGCAGCCGGTCACGAACCAGCTCCGCCGCGGTATTGAGAACGAACGTGAGAACGAACAGCACCAGTGCGGCGAGGAAGAGGATGCGGTAGTGGGTGCCCCCCACCGCCGCCTCCGGCATTTCCACCGCGATGTTCGCCGACAGCGTGCGCATGCCCTCGAAGATGTTGAAGTTCATGACCGGACTGTTGCCGGTGGCCATGAGCACGATCATGGTTTCGCCCACGGCGCGGCCGAAGCCGATCATCACCGCGGAGAAAATCCCGGGGCTGGCCGTGAGCAGCACCACCTTGGTCACCGTCTGCCAGGGCGTCGCTCCCAATGCCAGGGAACCCTGGGTGAGGTGCTTCGGGACGTTGAATACCGCGTCTTCGGTGATGGAGTAGATGGTCGGGATCACCGCGAAACCCATGGCCACGCCCACCACCAGGGCATTGCGCTGGTCATAGGTGATGCCCACGTCCGTCAGCCACTGCCGCATGTCGCCGTTGAAGAACCACAGTTCGATATAGGGACTCAAACTGACGCAGAACCAGCCCGTGAACAGGACCACGGGAATCAGCACGGCACTCTCCCAGCCCGGCGGGACGAACTGCCGTACGAAGGGCGCCAGAACCGTGGTCCAGACAAAGGCCGTGATCAGCATGAACAGCGGCATCAGCAACAGCAGGCTGAACACCGATGGCAGGTGTCCTTCCACAAAGGGGGCCAGCCAGAGACCCGCCAGAAAGCCCAGAATCACCGTGGGCAAGGCTTCCATCACCTCGATGGAGGGCTTCACCAGCCCCCGCATCTTCGGCGACATGAAGTAGGCGCTGTAGATGGCACCGGCGATGGCCAGGGGCATGGCGAACAGCATGGCGTAGAAGGCCGCCTTGAGGGTGCCCAGCGTCAGCGGCATGAGACTGAACTTGCCCTCGAACTCGTCCGTGGCCGACGAGCTCTGCCAGACGAACTCGGGCTGGGAACGGCCTTCGTACCAGACCCGGCCCCAGAGCGCGCGGATGGACACTTCCGGGTGCGGATTGCGCACATCCAGATGGTAGAAGCGCTCCCTGTCGTCCACGGCGATGAGGGCATTGGCCCGCGCCCCGAAGCCGATCACGGCCAGCGGCCGGTCACCCACCTGCTCACGGGCCAGGGTACGGGCCGAGGTCGAGTAGTGGATCTGTACCAGCCCGGCGGCGTCGGCGGTGGCGAAGCCCTTGCGGATGTACTCCGGCATCACCTGGGTGACGGCGGCACCGTGGGACGTGAAGTCCCGGACGAAGGTGATCTGGTTGATATTGTCATCGTCGCGCACCAGCATGTACTGGGACACGCTGCCATCCGACCCACCGACAACAATGGAGACCGTCCCCAGCAGATAGTCCAGCGCCGTGACCTCCGCCCCTCCGCCTCGAACCACACGCTTGCTGTGCACCAAGGTCGCCCGCTCCGGCCGGCGGATGTCGTAGTAGTGCAGGAAACCACGATCATCACCCACCAGCATGTGGGCGCCGGTGATGTCCAGCAGAATGCGGGTGGCCAGGGCGCTCTGGGGCAGGGGCGGCAGTTCGTGCACCACGCGGCGGACCGTGACTTCTCCGGTCATGAACGACGTGCGCTCTTCGAAGCGCACCAGACGCATGTCACCGTCCTCGAGCGCGGCAGCAATCGACACCCCGCCCGAGCCCCGCTGCAGACCGATGGCCTTGATCCTGCGGCCAACGGTGTCGATGACCGTCAGCGGGTCGCTTCCATCCATCACCGGAAACACCACATCAGGGCGGTATTGCCGTCCGGTCTCGGAGAAACGCTCGTTGTAACGATGCTGGACCACCAGGGCACGACCGTCGTCGAGCCCGTAAGCCACCAGTTCCGTCCGCGGCTCGGCGAAGGTGAAGGCCGAAACGTCTGCATCTGCCGGCAGCGGCAGATCCACCTCGTGCGTAACGGCCCCGGTCTCAGGCAGGAAGAAGACCGCACGCCGATCCGTGGTGTAACGGACCGCCAGATCCCGGTGCCGGTTCACGGCCACATAGCGGGTGTCGGTATCGATTCCACCCGGCGCCGCGTACGAGCTCGCCACGTCGATGCCCGCCGGCCGCAGCATCGGCAGCACTTCGCTGAACAGGTAGATGAAGATCAGGGCCAGGGCGATGATCACGCCCACCCCGAAGGTGCCGACGGAGTAGCGTGCGAAGTGATCCTTGACGCCCCGCCAGCGGCGCAGTTTGCGTCGCGCTTCGCCGTCCGGGAGGAAGCCACGGTCGGAACCGCCGGAGGATCGAGCTTCGCTGCGGGCGGTGTCGTTCATGGAATCCCTCGAAGAAGCGTCGTGTGCTGGCGGAAATCGGGCGCAAGCCTAGGCGCGGATTGTGAAAATTTCATGACATGCATGGGGGAACACAACTTTCTGCGCGAGGCTGTCCGTTGCAGACAGTCGGCACTCCCCCATGAACATCAGAGAACCCGGGGCGGATGCGACCTGCACCCGCCCCGGTCGGACCTCAGTTGATACCGAGCTTGGCGCGCTCGCGGGCGGCCACGGCCTCGGGCAGCGGGATGAAGCCGTCACGGACGGTCACCTGCTGGCCCTGCTTGTTCAGCACCAGGCGCAGGAACTCACGCTCGCGGGGTGCCATGGGGCGCTCCGGGTGCTTGTTGACGTAGAGGTAGAGGAAGCGTGCCAGAGGATAGTCCCCGGAAGCCGCATTCTCGGCATTGGGCTCGAAGAAGCCGTTGCCATCCGCGTCGCGGCGCAGCGGAATGGCGCGGACGCCGGCCGTCTCGTAGCCGATGCCGGAGTAGCCGATACCGTTCAGGGACTCGGTGACACCCTGAACCACCGAAGCGGAGCCGGGCTGCTCGTTGATGGCGTTCTTGAAGTCACCGTCGCACAGCGCGTGCTGGCGGAAGTAGCCATAGGTACCGGACACGGCATTACGGCTGTAGAGCGTGATGTCCCGGTTGGCCCAGGCGCCGGTCATGCCGAGCTGGCCCCAGCGGGTGATGTCGTTCGGGTGACCGCAGCGACGGGTGCTGGAGAACACCGCGTCCACCTGGGGAATGGTCATGCCCTCGATGGGGTTGTCACGATTGACGAACACGGCCAGAACGTCGATGGCCACCGGCACCATCGTCGGCGGATAGCCGTAGCGCTCCTCGAAAGCCGCCGATTCGCTGTCGCGCATGGTGCGGCTCATGGGACCGAAGTTGGAGGTCCCTTCCACCAGAGCCGGCGGCGCGGTGGACGTACCTGCACCCTGGATCTGGATGTTGACGTTCGGGTAGAAGGTGCGGAACTCCTCGGCCCAGAGGGTCATGAGGTTGTTCAAGGTATCGGAACCGATGCTGGTCAGGTTGCCGGAAACTCCGCTGACCCGCTCGTAGGTGGGCAGGTTGGGATCCACCTGCACAGCCTGGGCAATGGCGCCGGCCGAGGCGGTTACCGCCGCGGCCAGGGCACCGGCCTTCAGTAGACTATCGATCTTCATGTTGAGTCACTCCTCGTGTGTACTTAGGCGCCCAAAGGGCGGCCCGATCAAGGCTGCCACCCGCAGGTGACAGCCTCATAACAGTGCTGCTTAGAAGCTCACCTGGCCGCGCAGTGCAAAGGCCCAGGGCTTGTCACCGGTGTCATCCTGATCGACCCGGATGATGTTGCCCATGAAGCGCACGTTGCGGGTGGCGTAGTAGTTCACGGCGAAGGTCACGTTGGACTGCTCGCCGCCGGCGATCACGCCATCGTTGAGATCCAGCCAGCTGTAGCGCAGGCCCAGTTCCCAGGCCCCTGCGGTCACACCGCGGAAGCGGCCACCACGGTAGGAGCGCTGACCACCGAGGACGTAGCTGCCCTGGATGTGAAATGCACTGAAGTCCACGTCCGAGTTGCCGGCGCTGCGGCTGGCATCGACCCGCATGTACTCGCCTTCCAGAGAGAACGGTCCCGACATCCACGCGGCCTCGAGGCCGAGCTTCAGGGTACTGCTGACGTCGCTGATGTTGCCGGTGTCGACCAGGCGCGGCGAACCGCCGGCCCGTGACTCGGGACGGGCCCGGAAACGCACGGCGTCGGCGTCATCGGTGGACTCATAGGCCAGGGCGATGCCCAGGTGAATCATGCCGCTGTCGTCGTTCATGGGGTTGAACACGAAGCGTCCGCCCACGCCCAGAGGCTGATCACCCGTGCTGGCGTCGCCGGTACGGCGGCTGTAGACCATGGCCTGATAGCCGTAGTTGCCTTCGAAGTGCTCGTAGCCGGCACCCAGACGGCGGGCATCGGCAAAGGCCTCGGTACCGAGCGAACGCTCGATGAACATGATGGCGTTGGAGCTGGTGAGTTCGTTGAGGCCGAATGGCACCTTGTACTGGCCGATCTTGAACTCACCCGGACCGAGGCCCCGGTAGGAAATGAAGAGGTCGTTGGCCGACACACTGTTCTCGGCGAAGTCCCACTCGACTTTGTAGCCCCAGCCGTCACCGAAGGTACCATTGGCGCCGAGACGGGCACGGCGGACCAGCACGCCGTCGTTGAGCGGCACGATGTCGTCGTTGTACATGGCCGCATCCATGTGGATACGACCGCCGACGTTGACCGTCGGACTTTGGGCCAGGGCAGGCAGCGACAGCGCCATACCCAGACCAGCCACAGCGGCGGCGACGCCGCAGGTGCGCAGTGTTTTCATTCGTGAATCTCCAAAATGATCCCCGGGAACCCGAACTGAGTGAACCCGCGCCGGCCCTTGGTTCCGGCTGCGTCGAGGGCCCCTGCCCTGACGCCGCGCCACACTAGATCGGAATTGCGACTTCCTGATGACGGTTGTGTTGCAGGTTCATGACGACTGCTGAGCGGCGGTGGGCACGGGCTGCTACCATGCCCCTGCGCTGCCCCGCTGAATCAGGAGGTGACCTTGTCCACTTCGTTGTTGATCACCGCGGGAAGCTTCCTGGGCGGCCTCGGGCTGTTTCTGCTGGCCATCAGCATGATCACCAGTGGCCTGAAGATCGCCGCCGGTGATGCCCTGCGGGACATCCTTGCGAACTCCACCCGCACCCGTGCCCGCGGCGTGGCTTCGGGGATTCTGGTCACCGGCGTCGTGCAGTCATCCAGCGCCGTCACCGTCGCCACCATCGGTTTCGTCAACGCAGGTCTGATGGGCCTGACTGCCGCCCTGGGCGTGATCTACGGCGCCAACATCGGAACGACAGTCACGAGCTGGCTGGTGGCGGCGGTGGGCTTCAAGTTTCAGATCCAGGCCTTTGCCCTGCCCATGGTCGGGATCGGCATGATGATGCGTCTGCTCGGGGCCCACAGCCGGATCGGCGCCGTGGGCGAGGCACTGGCCGGATTCGGGCTGTTCTTCGTAGGCGTTTCCATCCTTCAGGATGGCTTCGCGGGAGCCGTGGAGCGCTTCGATCTCGCCGGCCTTGCTGTGGAAGGGCCTCTCGGCGTCTTGCTCTACGTCACCATCGGCGCAGCCATCACCGTGCTCACCCAGAGTTCCAGCGCCGCCATCGCCATCACCCTGACTGCCGCCACGGGTGGGGTACTCGGTCTCGACGCCGCGGCAGCCATGGTCATCGGGGCCAGCGTGGGCACCACCTCCACGGCCGCCTTCGCCGTGATCGGCGCCACCCCCAACGCCAAGCGGGTGGCAGCGGGCCACGTGCTGTTCAATCTGGTGACCGCCAGCGTGGCCATCGTCATTCTGCCGCTCATGCTCTGGGGGGTGCGGGAAGCCGGAGAAACCATCGGTCTTCAGGACACACCGGCGGTCACCCTGGCCCTGTTCCACACCGCCTTCAAACTGCTGGGACTGGCCCTGTTCTGGCCCATGACCGATGCCCTGGCGAGGTTTCTCGATCGACGTTTCCGCAGCCAGGCCGAGACCCTGGGCCGGCTGCAGTATCTGGATCAGAACGTGGCCGCAACGCCCTCTCTGGCCGTGGACGCCCTGGCCCGGGAACTCGCACGGGCCCTGGACATTGCCCACGGCAACCTGCGCCGGGCGCTGGGCAGCACCCTGATCTCGCCGAAGGATCTGGCCATGGGCCGGGATGCCCTGGGCAATCTGGTGCCGGCCATCGAGGACTTCATTGCCCGCCTCGATCGCGACCGCATGTCACCTGCGGTGTCGAAACAGATCCCGGCCGCCCTGCGCATCACCAACTACCTGGATGAGATCGTTCAGCTCACCGGCGAGATGGTGGACCGCGGGCACACGCTCGATGCCCTGCGGGGCACCCCGGTGGGTGACGAGATCGCCGGTTTCCAGCGCGCGGCGGTGGCGGTCATCAACGCGGCTCACCCGGACCGTCTCGGCGAGCAGCCCGCGGCCGAACTCGATGCCGGCTATCAGGATCTGCATCAGAGCTGGCACGGCCTGAAGGACACGCTTCTCACCGCAGCCGCGGAGGGCCGCGCGCCCATCGCCCGCATCAATCTGGCCATCGACGTCCTGCGCAGCGGTCTGCGGGTCACCGAGCAGGTGGTGAAGGCGGCTCACCGCCTCGAAGGCATCCGCACGGCCCTGGGCCAGGATACGGGTCAGCCTCCAAGCGATACCGTCCCCGAGGATCCCGCCGCAGCAGCCTGAGCGGATCGATCAGCGCTCCGCTTCCCGCTCTGCGGCGTCCCTGGCGTCACGAGACACCTTTTCGAGACCCGCCACCTTGGCTTCCACCGCCAGGGCGCTGCGGCCACCGATCAGCAGTGCGGAGGCCATCACGCCCACCAGCAGCCCGACCCAGGGTTCGAACAGGGCGATGGCCATGCCCGTGAGCAGGGCCACCCCCCGCTCCACCGGGTGCTCGGCGATGGCCATGGCCACGTAGGCGCAGGCGAAGCCCGTCAGTGCCAGCGTCAGGGTCAGCGCGATCCCCATGAGCGGCTCGAGCCCCGTCATCAGCGGCAGAATGAAGAAGATGAAGGGAACGCCCATGAAGAACATGGAGTGGATGCCGCTGAACAGGGAATCCATCTGCTTGCGGCCCTGCTGCCAGCGCTGCACCACCACCACGTGGCCACCGGCCCAGACGCTGCCCTGCAGAGGAAAGAACGGCGCGATGATGCCACCGAGGAAGTTCCGTATCGCCACCGAGAGGTGGGTACGGGTGCTGTCCAAATGGATCTTCTCGTCGGGCCGCTGATCCGAAGCCTGCCGCAAAATCTCGTTGGCCGTGACGATGTCGCCGAAGAGGATGATGTAGGTGATGAGGGCCAGGGGCGCTGCCGCCAGATACATCTCCAGGCTCGGCCAGCCGATGGCGAAAGGTGAGGCCAGCGCCCAGACCTCATGGACCGGCGGAATGAGAATGCCCCAGCGGATGTCGTAGCTCACCTCGCCCACCATGGGTCCCACCACCGCGGCGACGATGAAACCGGGCAGCAGACCGAGGCTGCCGAGCACCATCAGCGGCTTCGAGCGCAGCTTCAGGGCCCGGAACGGGATGGAGAACATCAGAATCAGGCACACGCTCAGCGCCAGCACCGTGCTGATGGGCTGCGCCAGCAGGTAGTCGGGCGCATCGTCCAGGAAAATCCGCTTGAAGGAGGCCACGGCGGCACCGAGGATGATGCCCGCCTTCAGTGCGCCCGGTAACCATTCTACGAACTTGCGGCCGAGCCCGGTCACCCCAAGCACCGCCATCATGGCCGCCAGCATGATGCACATGGCGGTCATGGCCTGAAAGCGTTCAGTGGGCGTGTCGTAGCCGGTGAGGGTGAAGGTGAGCACCAGCGGCAAGGCCGGGGTCACCCAACCGGGGGCATAGGGCTCACCAAACACGATGGGGGCAATGCCGATGAGGAAGCCCTGCACGAAGGCCACGGCCACCGCCTGTTCGAAGGTGAGGCCGAAACTCGCCACCATGATCGGCACCAGCGCCAGCCCGGTGGCGGACGCCAGCGCGACGCCCTGCAGGAATTCCGGCCAGTACAGCCGCGTGTGGTAGAACGGCAGGCGGAACGTGAACAGTCCCCAGCGCCAGCCCGGCTGCTCGCGCCCTTCCGGATGCAGATCCATGTTTGGCAGTGCTCCCCTGTGATTGCGCCCGCTTACCCCGTTGCGGGCCGGCAAACGCTACAACAATGTTCCCGCCGGCACCAACCTGTGGGAAGACTCCCGCAGCATGCCGCTGATGCGGCCGTGACTCGCAGCCGGATATACTTGTCGGTCGCTTCTCTGCTGAGCCGTCCATGTCGCGGGAACTCGCGCAGCCCCTGGCCAAGGACCCGGTCGTCGACCGGTCCCTGCGCCATTCCATCAAGGACGGGGTGTACTTCTCGGCCATGATCGGCAGTGCGGAGAGCTACTTCGCCGCGTTTGCCGTCTTTCTCAAGGCTTCGGCCGCCCAGATCGGCATGCTCGCTGCGCTGCCGCCGGTGCTCGCCTCTTTCAGTCAGCTGCTGTCGGCCTGGCTCGGGCGCCGCCTGGGTCAACGCCGCAAGATCATCGTCTTCGGCGCCCTGCTGCAGGCCGCCGCGCTGATTCCGCTGGCCCTGCTGCCCCTGGTGTTCCCCGCCCACGCCCTGCCGCTGCTGATCCTGTGCACCGTGGTCTACTTCATCGGCCCCAACCTCGGCGCGCCCCAGTGGGGCAGCCTGATGGGTGATCTGGTACCCGAGTCCCGCCGTGGCCGCTTCTTCGCCCTGCGCACCCGCTATTCCAGTCTGGCCAACTTCGGTGCGCTGATCGCGGCAGGATTGATCCTGCAGCTCTTCGACTCAGCGGACGCCACCCGCATCGGCTTCGTCTGCCTGTTCGTCGCCGCAGCCCTGCTGCGGCTGGCCTCAGCCTGGCACCTGTCGCGCATGCTCGATCCGCCCGGGCACGTGGCCGCCATGGACATGCCCTGGCATGCAGGCCTGTGGCGCGATCTGCACGGAACCGGGCTGTTGAAGTTCAGCCTGTTCTTCGCGGCGATGCAGGTGGCGGTGGCCATCGCTTCCCCATTCTTCGCCCTCTACATGCTGCGCGATCTCGGCTTCAGCTACATGGCCTTCATGTTCAACACCGCCGCGTCCGTCTGCGTGCAGTTCCTGACCCTGGCGCGCTGGGGACGGCTCTCCGATCTCTTTGGCAATCGCCTGATTCTGGCCACCACCGGTGTGGTCATTCCCTTCCTGCCGGCCTTCTGGCTGCTGTCGACGAATTACGTGTATCTGCTCGGCGTGCAGATGCTGTCGGGTCTGGTATGGGCCGGCTTCACGCTGAGCGCCACCAACTCGGTCTTCGACCTGACGCCGCGGGACAAGCGGGCGACGCTGATGGCCACCCACAACGTGCTCGCTGCCGGCGGCGTATTCGCTGGCGCGGTGCTCGGCGGCTTTCTCGGCAGCTGGCTGCCCCATCAGATCACCCTCTTCGATGCCAGCTACGAGTGGCTGACGCCACTGTACGGAGTCTTCCTGCTCTCCTGCCTGGCGCGACTCGCCGTGGTGGCGGCCTTCATCCCGCGCTTGAAGGAACTGCGCAAGGTCAGGCCCATGACCGGTTCCGGCCTGATTTTCCGGGTCACCCGCCTGCATCCGGTATCCTCTGCCGTGTTCGAAACGGTGGGCCGCTTCAAACGCCCGAAAGACGACGATCACTGAGCCTCTGCCATGTTCTTTCCTGCTGCCAAGCTGCGCGTGATCCTGCTGCTGTTCCTGGGCATCACTGCGGGCTGCGGAGAGCTGCCGCCCCCGCCCTCTCAACCGGATCCGGACGCCACGCTGCGCGTGGCTCACAACTACATCCTCACCCACTTCGATCCCCACCGGTCCACATCGAGCTACGACAGCACCTGGCTGTTTCCCGTCTACGATCGTCTCGTGCATGTGGATCCGGACGGCAATCCCATTCCCGGTCTGGCCGAATCCTGGCAGTTCGCCGCCGACGGCCGTCATCTCGACCTGCACATCCGCCCCAATGTGACCTTCCACGACGGCTCAGCCCTCGATGCCGCCGCGGTCAAGGCCAATCTGGATCGGGCCCGCAGCCTGCGTGGCAGCAGCGCGGCCGCTGAGCTGACCAGCATCACGGACATCGAGGTCCTCGATGCACTCCACGTCCGACTGCATCTCGCACGCAGCGATGCCGCCCTGCCGCTGATCCTCTCTGATCGCGCCGGCATGATGATCGGTCCCGCCGCCTTCGAAGGCCGCAGCCTGGAGCGGGCACCCATCGGTGCCGGCCCCTACCGGCTGCTGGAGTTCCGCAGCCGGCACCGTGCCCGCTACCAGCGCGTGGACGACTACTGGGATCCCTCGGCCCAGGGCGTGAAACAGATCGAGCTTCACTACATGGCGGACGAGATCACGCGCCTGAACAGCCTGCGCAGCGGGCAGGTGGACATGGCCACGCTGCTGGCCCAGCAGGTCGACGAGGCCCGCCTTTCAGGCCTGAATGTGGTGTCGCGGGTGGGCCTGGAATTCAGCTACATCCAGCTCAATCGCAGCCGATCGGAACTGCACGACACCCGGGTCCGGCAGGCACTGAACCACGCCGTGCGCAGGAAGGCACTGGCCGAGGCGCTGACCATGGGCCGCAATCTGGCCTCCAGCCAGTTCTTTCCGCCGGACTACCCGGCCTTCGATCCGGACACCGGCACGGACCACTATCCCTACGACCCCGACCGGGCAAGGGCGCTTCTGGCCGAGGCCGGACTGGCAGAGGGTTTCGAGTTTGAGCTCATCGTCCCGGCGGCTCCTGCCTTCGGCCCGCTCTACGAGGCCCTGGAATCCCAGTTCCGCGACATCGGCGTGCGCGCGCGACCGCTGGTGATGGAAGGCACCCTGGTGGGAGAACGCTTCTATGTGCGCGGCGAGGGTGATGCGGCCCTGGTGACCTGGGGTGGCCGCCCGGATCCCTCCCAGACCATCGAGCTGCTGTTCACGGCCGGCAGCCTGCCTAACCCGGGCGGACACAGCACGCCGGAAGTGGAACGACTGGCCGCCGCGGCACGGGCTGAAACCGACCCCCACAGGCGTCAGCAGCTGCTGCGCGCCACCAGTGCGGAGATCACCCGGGAAGGTCTCGCCATCGTGCTCTGGCAGCCTGCAGCCACCTTTGCGGCCAGCAATCGGGTCGAGGGCCTGACGGTGTGGAGCTCCGGCAACAAGATGGAGTTCCGCGGCATCCGCATGCTGAAGTGAGGCTGCGCCCCAGGCTCAGGCCCCGCCGGGTGCTTCGTTTCCGAGCACCTCCCGCAGGCGCGCCGCCAGCTCCCCGCGCCGGAAGGGCTTGCGCAGAATCGAGTCGCCATTCCCGGGTTCGCTGACCTCCGCCCCATAGCCCGTCATCAGCAGCACCCTGAGGTCGGGATGTTCCCTGCGAAGAGACTCGGCCAGGGCCATGCCATTGATGGCCCCGGGCAAAACCAGATCGGTGAGCAGAACATCGATGTTCTGACCCGCAGCACGCTCCAGCGCCTGTTCGCCCGTCCGGGCGATCTGGGCCCGGTAGCCCAGCTCCTCCAGGGTCAGGCGGATCAGATCGCAGACCATGGGGTCGTCCTCCACTACCAGGACGCGCTCACGCGCCAGGCTGCGCAGTGAGCTCTGTTCCTGCACTGCAACAGAGCCTTGTTGTCCCGCTGTGGCCAGGGGCAGCAGCATCTCGATGGCCGTACCGCGCCCCAGTTCAGACGTCATGCGCAGGTGGCCCAGGGACTGACGCACGAAGCCGAACACCATGGACAGGCCGAGTCCGGAACCGTGCCCGACCTCTTTGGTCGTAAAGAAAGGCTCCAGCGCGCGCTCGAGCACTTCCTCTGGCATGCCCGAACCTTCGTCCACGACCCTCACGGCAACGAAGTCGCCCGGCTCCACAGCTGCCGGGAGATCGTCCTCTTCCTCTGTGAGCTGCGACAGGCCGACCTCGATGCGGACGGGACCACCGTCGGGCATGGCATCCCGGGCATTCACACAAAGATTGAGCACCGCCGACTCGAGCTGAGTCGGATCGGCCACCGCCCGGAACTTTCCGGTCTCACCGGTCAGGGAAAGATGGATGGTTTCGCCAAGGGTGCGCTGCAGCAACGGCAGGAAGGTGTGGAGGCGCTCCACCGGGTCGAAGGCTTCCGGAGCGAGGGGTTGGCGACGGGAAAACGCAAGCAGCTGCTGCACCAGTCGCGAGGCTTTCTCGGCCGCGGCCAGAATCATGCGCGCCGATTCGTCGTTCTCCGGGTCGAGATCGGGCGTCCCCACCAGCAGATCCGCATTGCCGACAATGACCGTCAGCAGATTATTGAAGTCGTGGGCCACACCACCGGTGAGCTGTCCCATGGCCTCCAGGCGCTGGGCGTGACGCAACTCCTCCTCGATCTCCCTGCGCTTGTTCTCCTCCGCCACCAGATCGGAAATGTCGCGAAACCAGGTGATGGCCCCGGTGATCCTGCCACCGACTCTGCCCTCCTCCCAAAGGGGCCGGGCGCTGACCCGCAGCGGGATCCCGTCAGGATGCAGCGCATTCCGAAGAAAAAGCCGAACCTCATCGATTGGAGAACCCTCCAGTGCCCGGCTCATCGGCCATTCCGACAACGGCACCAGCGTGACTTCGTCAGCAAGATAGAGGGACTCGCGTTCATCGAGAGGCAGCGCCATGTCGGATTCGCTGAAGGGCCCGAGATAGCGTTCGGCTACGGCGTTCATCAGCAGCAGGCGTCGATCGGCATCCACCACCAGCAGCCCCTCAGTCAGACCGTCTATGACGGCACGCAGCAGTACAGCCTGACTCCGACTCTCCAGCTCCGCCCGCTCCAGCGTCAGCCGCAGCTCACGGTCCTCACTGACGTCGCGGAAGATGAAGGTCACGCCCTGATGATGCGGAAACACGCGCACGTCGAGCCAGGCGTCGATGCGCTCGAAATGAGCCTCGATGCGGCGAAACTCACAGCGCTCGAAGGCTTCCCGGTAGAGCGCACCGATGGGCGACTGCATCACGCCCGGGTAGATGGCCTCCAGCGGTTGCCCTAGCAGTTGCGACCGGTCATCCCGCAGCAGTTGCTCCGCGGCGCGATTCACATAAGTCACTCGCCACTTTGCGTCCACCGCCAGAATGGCTTCCGAGATCGATTCGAGCACTGCAGCATGACCGACCCGGACCTCGCTCAGGGTCTGATGCCAGACGTCACCCGGCGTGACACTCTCCACCAGACCGACGTAGCCGAACAGCATGCCCTGGCTGTTCTCCACCGCACGAATGCGCCGGCGCAGGTCACGGACGTTGCCGGCGGCATCGAGCACCGAACGGATTTCAGCCGTCTGTGCAGGTCCGTCCGGGACGATGACGCGAGTGGGAGCATCGCCCTCGAGCCGGGCAAGCGCATCGTTGCTCCAGGTCAGGCGGCCTCCTGCGTCGGTCACGAAGACACCGAGGCCGAACTCCGACAGGGCGTGCTGAATGCGCTGGGCTGCATCAGCCTTCTGCATCAGCCACAGCAGCAGGAGAGTCAACGCCATCAGCAGCAGCGTCGATACCAGACGATTGGAGAGGAAGTAGGCAAAGGCCATCCCGGGTGGCGACCACCAGGCTCCGATCCAAAGCAGAACGACGGCCACGGCAGTGGTGGCCAGCAGCAAGCGTCTGGATCCGAGAAAATAGGCAAATGCTACCGGTAGTAGATATAGCGTGCCGTGAGCGAATCCCTGCGGTGTGACCAGATCGGTCACCAGAACGAGCACCATGGACGCCACTACGAGCAGCGTCAGCACGCTTTGCATGCAGTCTTCTCCCAGACCCCGGGCAGTGCGCGCCGGCAGCCGGGTCTGTGCCCTGACTGTCCTGCGCGCGGGGGTCCCCCCTGCATTGCAGCAGGTTAGGCCGGCTCACGCCAGTCTGCTGATCGCTGCTATGTGATCGTTTCTACCGGCTGCGAACGAGGCGCCCGGGGCGGGCGCCCGTGTCGCAATCGTTCTTGCGGGTACGCACACCGTGGACCCAGGTACCGACGTAGCCCGTGGCCGGCTGCAGCAGCCGGGTACCGCCGGCCGGCAGATCCCGGTGCACTTCCAGGTCACCGAGTTTCAGGCGTTCGAAGTCGATGACGTTGATATCGGCACGCTTGCCCAACTCCAGAGATCCCCTGTCTTCCAGGCCCAGCAGCTGCGCATTGCGCAGGGTCTGCCGGTGCACCACCCGCGCCAGCGGCAGGCGGGGTCCGCGACTGCGATCCCGTACCCAGTGGGTGAGCTGATAGGTGGGCGCCACGGCGTCGAAGATCACGCTGACATGGGCACCGGCATCGGAAAGGCCGGTCACCGTGACATCGTTCATCTGCATGGCATGGACGGCGTCGAGATTGAAGTCGCTGTAGTTGGTGAAGTACATGACCACGAAATCGCTGCCGTCGCCCGCCACCAGGAAATCGTAGAGGTAGTGCCAGGGATCCACGCCGGCGGCCGCCGCTCGCGCGCCCAGCGACTGCTCGGCCGTGGGCTCGTAGTCCTTGCTGTCTGCCAGCGCGAAGGTCTGGGCGAAATTGAGTTCGGCAAAGGCAACACCGTTCTCCATGGTGCCCGGCAGCTCGTGGGGCACGCTGGTCTCACGGAGGATGCGCGCCCTCACTTCCGGTTTGCGCAGTTCCCGCAGCCGTTCCGGCAAAGGCAGGTTCCGCAGCGCAAGGTAGCTCGGACGACGCATGAAGGAGTGATAAGTGGACAGACTCATGACGATGCCCGTGGGCCGTACGCCCACCTGGGGATGCAGCTGTGCGCCCTCGGCATTCAGCGCCACCACCCGGTCGAGCACGTCCTGCCAGCGGCGCTGCCACTGATCCACTTGGAACAGCGTGAAGGTGAGCGGACCTCCGCTGGCCCGGGACAGCCGACCCATCAGCTCCACTTCCTCACCGAGATCATGGGGCTCGCCACCGAGATGCTCCGCCGATCCGAGGGTGCTCGAGGGAATCATCTGGAACAGACCGCGACCGGCATCGCCTAAGGCCGCGGCCATGGCCAGCACTTCATCGTCAGCCGCGAAGGTACCCGGCACCGGCTCACCGCTCACGGAGCGATGCCCGAGAATGCGGGAGGTGGAAAAACCCAGCGCACCGGCCTCGACGCCGGCGCGAACGATGGCCCGCATGCCGTCGAGATCTTCAGCCGTGGCCGGCCCGTTGTCCCGGCCGCGATCCCCCATCACGTAGGTGCGTACGGCACCGTGGGCCAGCAGCGATCCCACGTCCAGCGCGTACTGCCGTCCGGCCAGGAAGTCCAGATACTCGGGGTAGCTCTCCCAGGCCCCCCAGGGCATGCCCTCGTGCAGGGCCGAGCCGGGAATATCCTCGACGCCTTCCATCAGTTCGATGAGCCCCTTCTCGCCACCGGGGCGCACCGGCGCGAAGCCGACGCCGCAGTTGCCCATGACCACGGTAGTGACACCGTGACTGGCGGAAGGGTCCATGGCGTCGTCCCAGGTCACTTGACCGTCATAGTGGGTATGCACGTCCACCCAGCCCGGCGTGACCAGCGCTCCCGTGGCATCCACCACCTCACGGGCAGGGCCATCGATACGCCCACCCACAGCGACGATGAGACCGTTCTCGATGGCCAGATCGCCCATCTCGGGCGGGCCACCGCGGCCGTCCACCAGGGTGCCGCCACGAATCAGGGTGTCGTACATGGAACCTCCTCGAGAGGGTTGAGCGTCAGTCTCAGTATCGATGTACCCGCACCGGCAGATCGAGAATGCCGCGAATGAAGTTGGACCGCAGGCGCTTGGGTTCGCCCACCACTTCCACATGGTGGAAGCGCGCCATGATCTCTTCCCAGACGATGCGCAGCTGCATTTCCGCCAGGCGATTACCCATGCAGCGATGGATGCCGAAGCCGAAGGCCACGTGATGACGCACGTTGGGTCGGTCGATGATCAGCTCGTCCGGACGCTCGATGACGCTCTCGTCCCGATTGCCCGAGATGTACCACATCACCACCTTCTCACCGGCACGAATGCGCTTGCCGCCGAGTTCCGTGTCCTGTTTGGCCGTGCGGCGCATGTGCAGCACCGGGGTTTGCCAGCGGATGATCTCCGGCACCATCTGCGGAATCAGCCCAGGGTTCGCCCGCAGCTTTGCGTACTCGTCAGGAAACTGGTTCAGCGCCAGCACGCCGCCGGAAATGCTGTTACGGGTGGTGTCGTTGCCACCGACGATGAGCAGCATGATGTTGCCGAGAAACTCCATGGGCCGCGTCGGCAGATCCCGCGTCGCCTCGCCGTGGG
>JAFIFJ010000143.1 GCA_020832085.1 Gammaproteobacteria bacterium
GTGGGAGAGCGCTAGCGCCCGCAGGGCGATGCGCCGATTGGCATGACGCGCAGCGAAGCCGGTGCCGTCGCTTCTGGTAGAGCGCTTCGCAATCGGCCCATTCGCTGCGCGAATAGGGCGCTCCCACAAGGGCGTGTTCCAATCTGAAAAGTTATTTCAAAATCAAAGGGTTGTCGTATGTTTCATAAGAGCGCTCTGCACCCTGCACAGTGGGAGCGGATTCATCCGCGAAGGACATGGGCATAAGCTCGCGCAGAGCAGGCACCAAACGTGGGAGCGGATCTATCCGCGAATGGCAGGCAAGTCATTGATTTTGCGTGTTGCATTCGCGGCTGAAGCCGCTCCCACAAAAGATCGTCGGGGCGCCAGAGGACCATCGTCATGAACATCGGCAGGATTCCGGCCAAGTACGCCATGCTCGATCCCGGCCGCGAGGCCGTGATCGACGTGGCCCTGGACCGGCGGCTGACCTTCGGGGAGCTCGATACCCGCATCCGCAAGCTGGCCAATGGACTCACTGGCGAACTGGGACTTCACAAAGGCGACCGGGTCGCGGTGCTGGCGAAGAACAGCATCGAGTACTTGGAAACCATGTACGCCTGCGCCCGCGTCGGGCTGATCGCCCAGCCCCTGAACTGGCGTCTGGCGCCAGCCGCGCTGGAACGTATCGTCGCCGACGGCGAACCGCGGGCCCTGATCACGTCAGGCGAATATCTGACCTTGGCAACCCGCCTCGCCGATGCCAGCAGCCAACCCCAAGTCCTGGCTTACGGCCATGACGCCGATGGCTCCTACGACGCCCTGCTGACTCTGGCGGCCGACAGCGAACCGGAGGCCTCGGCCACCATCGGCGGTCACGACCCGGCGCTGATCCTTTACACCGGCGGCACCACCGGCGAATCCAAGGGCGCGGTACACAGTCATCACAGCCTCTTCATGGGCATGCTCAATCAGACCGTAGCCGAGCGCATCGTCCCTACTGACGTCTACATGCTCACCGGCCAGATGTTCCACATTCCCGTGGCGCTGGCCATGAACTACATGGCCCACGGCTGTCCCCTGGTGCTGATCAATTTCGACGCCCGCCTGGCCCTGGAAGTGATCGAGCGGGAAAAGGTCTCGGCCTTTCTCGGCATCACCACCATGCTCAACTGGATGATGGCGGTGGACGGATTTGAAAACTTCGATCTCACGAGCCTGCGCAACATTCAGTACGGTGGCGGCCCCATGCCCGCCGACGTGGTGAAGGCGGCCCTTGATGCCTTTCCCTGCACGCTCATTCAGGGCTACGGCCAGACCGAAGGCATGACCATGACCTTCCTGGCCCAGGAGGACCACGCCCGGGCCGTGGCTGGCGATCACCCGGAGCGCCTGCGCTCCTGCGGCCGCGAAGGCTTCGTCACCAGCGTCCGGGTGGTGGACCCCGAAGGTCATCCGGTGCCTCGCGACGGCAGCACCCACGGCGAGATCATCGTGCGTTCCGAAGCCAATATGCAGGGCTACTGGCGTCGCCCGGAGCTGACCGCAGAGACCCTGCGCGACGGCTGGCTGTGGACCGGCGACATCGCCACCTGGGACGCCGAGGGCTACCTGACCATCGTCGATCGCGCCAAGGACATGATCATTTCCGGCGGCGAGAACATCTATTCCACCCAGGTGGAAGATGCCATCTACCGCCACCCCGCCGTCCTCGAAGCGGCGGTGATCGGCATCCCGGACTCCGAATGGGGCGAGGCGGTGAAGGCCGTGGTGGTCCTGAAGCCGGGCACCGAAGCCAGCGAGGATGACATCATCGCCACCTGCCGCGAGCACCTGGCCTCCTATCAGAAGCCTCGTTCGGTAGACTTCGTGGAGGCGCTGCCGAAGGCGCCCACGGGTAAGATCCTCAAGCGCGAACTGCGCGACCGGTACTGGCAGGAGCAGGAACGAAAGGTATGACCGAGTTGCTGACGCCAGAACTGAAAGCCTGCATCGGCCGTGAGGCGCCGCCGCGAACCGAGGTGGTGACCCGGCGCGACATCCGCAAGTACGCCATCAGCACCGGCACCCGCATCCGCAAACATCTCGACGGCGACGAGGCACCGCCGCTGTATCACGTCGCCCTGTTCTGGGACGTGGTGGAACTCGATCAGCTCACCCCGGACGGCGTCTCCGTGGACACCCTGCTGCCAAAGCTGCCTCTGGACCGCGCCATGGCCGGCGGTCTGGAGATCACCTATCACCGCCCCATCGTCCCGGGAGATGTTCTCGTCGCCCGCCGGACCCTGACTGACCTCTACGAGAAGGCCGGCCGCAGCGGCCCGCTGATTTTCTACGAGATCACGCTCGACGTGCGTACCGAAGACGGCAGCCCCGTCCTCGAAGAAGTCACCACACGGATTCTGCGCTGATGACTGCACCGCGACTCGCCGACATCGAAGTGGGCAGCGAGCTTCCCGAACGGGAGCACGCCCCGGACAACATTCAGCTTTTCTTCTACAACGCCGCACTGTGGAACGCCCATCGCATCCACTTTGATGCGCCCTACGCCACAGAGGTGGAAGGCTATCCCGGTCTCGTCATCGCCGGACCGCTGATGGGCGACTGGCTCGGCCAGTGCGTGCAGGAGTGGATCGGCGACGACGGCCACCTAACCAAGCTTTCCTACTCCAATCGTCAGGCCGCCTACATCGGAGAAACGCTGCGCGCCGGAGGCACCGTGACGGCCGTGGACCCGACCAGCGGGCGGGTGGAGATCGCGCTGCACGTGCGCAATGCCGAGGGCGAGAACATCACGCCCGGCACGGCCGTGGTGATGTTCGATTCGTCGACCAAGGGGCACTGACATCATGACCAAGGCGCGAGGACAGGTCGCCATTGTCGGTGCCGCGGATACGGCCGTGGGCAAGATCACCGATCTCGACTGCCAGGCCCTGTGCGCCATCGCCGCGGAAAAAGCACTGGCCGATGCCGGGCTGACGTTTGCCGACGTGGACGGCCTCGTCACCTGCAACGCCATGTCCCAGCCCTTTCTCTATCCTGCGGAAGCCCTGGCCGAGTACCTGCAGATCTATCCGAGCTACTGCGTCGGCCTCGGCGCCGGCGGTGCCGCAGCCGTTTCGGTGATCCAGCATGCCGCCCTGGCCATCGAAGCGGGACTCTGCGAAACGGTACTGATCACCATGGCCGACCGCCTGCGCTCCGGGCTGAGCCGGGAACAGGCGCGGCAGATGCAATCCGCCGCCGGACACCCGGAGTTCGAGACGCCCTACGGCCCCACGGCACCCGCGCTCTATGCCCTGCTGGCCCAGGCCCACATGCATGCCTACGGCACGTCCAGGGAGGCCCTGGCGGCCGTCGCGGTCACCATGCGCGAACACGCGGGCCTGCATCCAGGCGCCCAGAAGCGGGACCCCATCAGTATCGACGACGTCCTCGCCTCGCGGCCCGTCGCCAGTCCATTGAATGTGCTCGACTGCTCCCTGGTGTCCGACGGCGGCGCCGCCATTGTGCTGACATCAGCCAAACGCGCGCCGAATCTGCGCCAGCCGCCGGTGCTCATACTCGGTTCCGGCGAGGGTCACCATCACGAGCATTTGAGCGGCGCTCACGATCTGACCCGCTCCGCCGCGGTGGAGTCCGGTCGTCAGGCCTATGACCGCGCAGGCCTCGGCCCCAAGGACATCGATGTCGCCGGCCTCTACGATTGCTTCACGCCGGTGGTGCTGTTCCTGCTCGAAGATCTCGGCCTCTGCCCGCGGGGAGAATCCGGCGCCTTCGTCCTCAATGGCGGTATCCGCCTAGGCGGTGCGCTGCCGGTGAATCCGCACGGCGGGCTGCTGTCCCACTGCCATCCAGGCAATCCCGGTTCCATGTTCCACGTCACCGAGATGGTCACCCAACTGCGCGGGCAGGCTGGCGCGCGGCAGGTGCCGAATGCCGAGGTGGCCCTGGTACATGCCCAGGGCGGCACGCTGTCCAGTCACAGCACGCTGATCCTGGGTTCGGAGGCCACCCGATGAGCGCTGACGGCTACATCCTGCCGCGGGTGACGCCTCTGAGCGCAACCTACTGGGAGGGCTGCCGGAACGGCGAGCTGCGCCTGCAGCACTGCCTGGACTGCGGCCATGTCCAGTTGCCCCCTCGCTCCCACTGCACCCGCTGCCGCGGCAATCGTCTCGAATGGCGCGCCAGCAGCGGCAAGGGCCGGGTGGAAAGCTTCACGTGGATCCACATCCCCCTCGCCGAAGCCTGGGCCGATGAGGTGCCCTATGCGGTGGCCCTGATTCGACTGGAAGAGGGGCCAATGATGATGTCCAACCTGCGCCACTGCAGCGAATCGCAACTCGCCGTGGGACTCGAAGTCACGGTGATCTTCGAGGCCCGCGGCGAGACCATCCACCTGCCCCAGTTTCGCCCTGCCCGCGTCGAAGCGACCGCGCCAGAGGAGATGAAATCATGACCACGCAACCGAAGTTCGCCGTCATCGACCCCCACGCGCCGCCGGACAGCCTGGAAGCCAAGCAACCCCACGTCGACAACGGCACCGCCGTCCTCGACAAGGACCGCTACTTCAGCCAGTACTTCAAGCGGCTGGAGTGGGAGCGTCTGTGGACCCGGGCCTGGTTGCTGGCCGGCGTCAGCGCCGATGTCCGCGAGGTGGGCGACTACTTCCTGTTCGAGATCGGCGACGAATCCATCATCGTCATTCGCAACGAATCGGGCCTGAAGGCGTTCTACAACGTCTGTGCCCACCGCGGCAGCCGCATCCTGCTGGAAGAACGCGGACGCTGCACGCGCTTCGTCTGCCCCTTCCATTCGTGGCGCTACAGCCTGGACGGCGACCTGCTGGCGATTACCGACCGGGAAACCTTTCGGGAGGAAGTGGTCTGCCACAACCCCGGGCTCGTGGAAGTGGCCTGCGGCGAACACGCCGGTCTGGTCTTCGTCAGCATGGCCGAGAATCCCCCGCCCCTGCGCGAGGCCATCGGCCTGCCCGACGGTTACCTGGAGGCCTACAACATCGACAAGATGAATGTGGTCCGCCACATCCGCACCGAGTGGCTGGCGAACTGGAAGGTGGGCGTCGAAGCCTTCTATGAGAGCTACCACCTGCATCAGGTGCACCCGGAAACCCGGGACGTGATGGCCGATCTCGATGTGCAGTACGACCTCTACCCCAGTGGCGCCAGCCGCATGATCGTCCCCATCGGCCAGCCGACGCCACGGCGCAAGGACCAGACCAGCCTCAACGACGGCCTGAAGTTCATGCTCGCCGATGTCGGCATCGATCCCGAGACCTTCGAGGGCACCGCCCGCGACGTGCGTCCGGCGATTCAGAAAGCGAAACGGGCCCGGGCTGAACGCCGAGGCCAGGATTTCTCGGCCCTCACGGACAATCAGCTCACCGACAGCTGGGCCACCGGCCTCTTCCCCAACGTGCAGATCGGCTGCCACCCGGAAGGCGTGTTCGTGATGCGCTTCCTGCCCCACCCCACGGACCCGGAACGCTTCTACTACGACACCATGACCATGCTGCTGCCGGTGGAAGCCGCCAAACCCGAGGCTCCGGCCTGGATGGGCATTCCCGAGGGCATGGACATTTCCGGCAAGACCCGACCGCAGTGCGAGCACTTAGGCCTGCAGGGCGCGAAGAGCCTCGGCCAGGTCCTCGAACAGGACTCCGAGCTGCTGCCCATCGTCCAGGCCGGCATGCGCTCCCGGGCCTTCAAGGGCCAGCTCTGGGGCGAACAGGAACAGCGCCTGCGGCACTTCCACGCCGAACTCGATCGTTATCTCCATGGGGAGAAGTAGCTGGAGTCATCGAGATCGCTGCTCACAAATTGGCGCACACCCTTGTGGGAAGGCCCTAATCGCAAAGCGATTGGGCCGATCGCGAGGCGCTACGCCGAAGCTGACGTCGCCGCCTTCGCCAAACGCCCTCCAGATCGGCGTATTTCGCTGTGCGAAATAGCGCTCTCCCACAGGCCTTGTCGCTCGAAGCCGGCGTTTCCCGTTGTGGGAAGGCCCTAATCGCGCAGCGATTGGGCCGATCGCGAGGCGCTACGCCGAAACTGACGTCGCTGCCTTCGCCAAACGCCCTCCAGATCGGCGCATTTCGCTCTGCGAAATAGCGCTCTCCCACAGGCCTTGTCGCTCGCAGCTCGCGTTTCCCCGTTGTGGGAAGGCCCTAATCGCAAAGCGATTGGGCCGATCTCGAGGTGCTCTCCCGAAACTGAGGCCGATGTGCTACGCTGTCAGTTGGCGTCACCGCGCAGGCCGGCACATGACAGACGACATTCGCTGGCAGCAGAGGTTCCAGAACTTCACCAAGGCGGTTGGAGCAGCTCGACGCCGCCATGGCCCTGCAGCAGGAACGTGAACTCAGCCCGCTGGAGAAACAGGGCGTCATTCAATGCTTCGAATACAGTTACGAGTTGGGATGGCAGTCCTTACAGGATTATCTGCAGTGGCAGGGGACAACTGATCTGGCCGGATCCCGCGACACGATCCGGGAAGCCCTACCCCGCAGGTCTCACCGATTCACGGCTGCGGACGTGGATATACCGGCAAATCCAGCGTTGCACTCGGCTCGGGTGCTCGACGTACTTTCAAGTACGCCTGCGCGCCCGAGCTGTCGCGCGCCTTGTCTTTACCGGCATCTCCACGCCCTCGCTTCGCGCATCGGTGAGACCTGCGGGGTAACACAAGGACTGATCAGGGACGGCGACGGCTGGATGGCCATGCTGGCCGCACGCAACCGAACGTCTCGCACCTATAATCTCGCCACGGCCAACGCCATCCTCGAAAGCATTCGAGATGCCTTCCACGGACTCTTTCGCGATCTGGCCATCGAGTTGGAACAGCGGGAGCAGCGGCTGTGACATCAGCGCAACACAGCGAAGAGACGTCGGCGGGACTGCGACCACAGGCACTCGAGGCAATGCGCAGCGTTTTCAGTCGCTACGGCGGCATCGAGCGGGTCATTCTCTACGGTTCTCGGGCCATGGGGACCCATCGACCTGGCTCGGACATCGATCTGACCGTCACCGGGGATCTCGGGCCAGGCGAGGTGCTGATGCTAGAGAATGAACTCGACGACCTGCTCCTGCCGCAAAAGATCGACCTCTCACTGCATCGCTTCATCGACAATCCCGAGCTGCTCGCACACATCGATCGCGTTGGCAGAACGCTCTACGAACGTTCGTAAACCCGGCAGACGCCAACTTCCAGCAATCGCTCACCGGCAGAAGTTCCCTGAAGAGCAGCGCAGGGGAACGATGGCGTGGCCCTCAATGGTCGTTCTGCAGAGCTACGCCATGGCGCAGGCCCGTGCAAAATGTAAATTCCATTCCCAATTTGCACAGATCACGCCTTGCGGTAGAACGCGCTGGACCGCCCCGCTTCGATCGCGCACACGGCCAGCTTGACTCAACTTCCCTGCGTCCATACCGTACGTACAGTCTGGAACGACTCAAGGCATAGGTAGCCTCATGAAGATCGGCTCGGAAGAAGCACGGCGAACACTGCCTGATCTGCTCGACCGCGCTCATGCCGGCGAGCATCTCATCATCACCAAGCGCGGAACGCCCTACGCAGAGCTGGGACCACTGCGAACCTGCGACGACACCAGCCGCAGCGCCGGGTTCCTTGCGCTGCGGGGAACGGGTGCGGGGTTGTGGGGCGATCGGGCCGGCGAATGGGTGGCGAACCTGCGCGACGAGTGGTCTTGAAGAGCATCGATGCCCTGCCCTACGGCGCCGCGGTGACCATCGACAGCGCTCCCATTATCTACATCCTCGAGGATCATCCGCTGCATGCGGAAACCTTCACGCCTCTCTTCGAAGCCATCGAATCGGGCAGAATCAGAGCGGTCATATCACCCATCACCCTGGCGGAAGTGCTGGCTGGACCGTTATCCCAAGGCAATGAAATCCTGGCAGACCGCTACTATCAGGCCCTGACGACCCCTGCCCAATGGAGCCTCCTGCCAATGGATTCAGCCGTGGCACTCCTGGCCGCGCGCATACGTACGCGTTACGGACTCAAACTTCCTGATGCAGCGCAGGTGGCCACGGCAGTGCATTCCGGCTCAGTGGCGCTGGCCACTCACGACCGAGACTTCCGCAAAGTGACGGAAATCACGATTATCGACGGGCAGTGACCGCTGCAGGCATCAGCTCAAAAACTGAATCATGATCCCGGCCGCCACAGCAGAACCGATCACACCGGCCACGTTCGGGCCCATGGCGTGCATCAGCAGGAAGTTCTGGGGATTGGCCTCGAGGCCGACCTTGTTCACCACCCGCGCCGCCATGGGCACCGCCGAGACGCCGGCCGCGCCGATCAGCGGATTGATGGGCTCCTTGGTCATCAGGTTCAGCACCTTCGCCATCAGGACGCCGGCTGCCGTGCCGAAGGCGAAGGCGACCATGCCCAGAGCGAGAATGCCCAAGGTACTCGGCACCAGGAACTGATCCGCCTGCAGTCGCGAACCGACGGCCAGCCCGAGGAAGATCGTGACGATGTTGATTAGCGCGTTCTGAGCCGTATCCGACAGTCGATCCACCACGCCAGCCTCGCGCATGAGGTTGCCGAGGCAGAACATGCCAAGCAGCGGCACCGCAGCTGGCAGCACCATGGCCACCATCAGCAGCAGCAGGATGGGAAACAGGACTTTCTCCGTCTTCGACACATGGCGCAGCTGCACCATGCGGATCTGCCGCTCTTTCTTGGTGGTGAACAGACGCATGATGGGCGGCTGGATCAGCGGCACCAGCGCCATGTAGGAGTAGGCCGCCACCGCAATGGCGCCCAATAACTGTGGCGCGAGCATACTCGACACGTAGATGGCCGTCGGACCGTCGGCGCCGCCGATGATGCCGATGGCGGCAGCCTCAGTGATCGTGAAATCCATCAGGCCGAGTTCGGTGAAGACCAGCGCACCGATGACCGTGGCGAAGATGCCGAACTGGGCCGCCGCACCGAGGAACAAGGTCTTGGGGTTGGCCAGGAGCGGACCGAAATCCGTCATGGCACCCACGCCCAGGAAAATCAGCAGCGGCATGATGCCCGTGCTGATACCGAGGGTGTAGAAGGCATCGAGCATCCCGCCGGGATCGGTCAATCCGGTGCCGGGGATGTTGGCGAGAATGCCGCCGAAGCCGATGGGCAACAGCAGCAGCGGCTCGAACTTGCGGACAATGGCCAGATACAGCAGCAGCAGGCCGATGCCGATCATGGCCAGTTCGCCGAGGCTGAGCTGGTAGACCCCTGACGCCTCGTAAAGCTCGTACCAGCTATCGAGCACAGTCAGTTCTCCACCCGAAGCCGCAGGCGAGCGGGCTTGGCCCGCATCCGGGCACGCAGCAGGCCTGCCGCCGGTGTGCGGATCAACTGCAAGCAGTCGGGTCTACAGACCACCGTTACGTCACTGCAGTCGGCCAATGAAGGTATGAGCCGCTGGCGCTGACGGCAGCGACCTTCGGGACTCTCCGCAGGTCCACCCGCAACGTTAGACATGCCTGCCATCACCCGATGGTCAGGAGCACATCGCCCACGGCGACGGCATCCCCTTCCTTGACCTTCAGTTCACCGATCTTTCCACCCACCGGTGCGCTGACCTCGGTCTCCATCTTCATGGCTTCGAGGATGATCACCACCTCGCCCTCCGCCACTTCCTGACCCGGCGACACCAGCACCTTGAAGATGTTGCCAGCCAGGCCAGCCGTGACCACCTCACCATTGCCTGCCGCCGGCTTGGCCGGCGCCTGGCTTTCGGCTGCCGGCGTCACGTCGCCGATCTCGCCACCCTCCGCCACCTCCACGGTGTAGGCCTTGCCATTCACCTTGACCGTGTAGAGCGCCGGCTCAGTCCGCTCGGCAGGCACGCTGCTCTTCGCCGTTTCAGCAGGCAGCTTCGCCGATGCGGCCTCGGGCACAGGCTCGAAGGCGTCCGGATCGCCGCGATTCTGCAGAAACTTCAGCCCCACCTGCGGAAACAGGGCGTAGGTCAGCACGTCGTCGATGACCGCATCGGCCAGCTTGATGCTCTTCTCCTTGGCGATCTTCGTAAGCTCTGCGGCCAGTTTCTCCATCTCAGGCTCGAGCAGATCGGCCGGTCGGCAGGTGATGGGCTCATCGCCGTCGAGCACCCGCTGCTGCAGCTTTTCGTTCACGGGGGCAGGCGTGGCGCCATACTCGCCACGCAGCACCCCGGCGGCTTCCTTGCTGATGCTCTTGTAGCGCTCACCCATCAGCACGTTCATCACCGCCTGGGTGCCGACAATTTGGGACGTGGGCGTCACCAGCGGAATGAAGCCGAGGTCCTCCCGCACCTTCGGAATCTCCTCCAGCACCGCATCGAACTTGTCTGCTGCGTTCTGTTCCCTGAGCTGGCTTTCCAGGTTCGTGAGCATGCCGCCGGGCACCTGCGCCACCAGAATGCGCGAATCCACCCCGCGCAATGAGCCTTCGAACTTCGCGTACTTCTTGCGCACCTCACGGAAGTAGGCAGCGATCTCTTCCAGCAGCACCACATTGAGGCCCGTGTCCCGCTCCTGTCCCTCGAGAATGGCGACCAGCGCCTCCGTCGGCGAGTGGCCATAGGTCATGCTCATGGAGGAGATGGCCGTGTCGACATTGTCGATGCCAGCCTCGATGGCCTTGAGGTAGGTGGCCGTGGACATGCCGGTGGTGGCGTGACACTGCATGTGCACGGGAATCTCCAGGGTCTCCTTCAACCGGCTCACCAGTTCAAAGGCAACATAGGGCTTGAGCAAACCCGCCATATCCTTGATGGCGATGGAGTGGGCACCCATGTCCTGAACCTGCTTGGCGAGATCCACCCAGACGTCGATGGTGTGCACCGGGCTGACCGTGTAGGAGATCGTGCCCTGGGCATGCTTGCCAACTTCAAGCACCGACTTGATCGCCGTTTCGAGGTTCCGCATGTCGTTCATGGCATCGAAGATGCGGAACACGTCGACACCGCTGTCCGCTGCGCGCTCGACGAACTTCGCCACCACATCGTCTGCATAGTGGCGATAGCCCAGGATGTTCTGACCCCGGAACAGCATCTGCTGCGGCGTATTGGGCATGGCCGCCTTGAGCTTGCGCATGCGCTCCCAGGGATCCTCACCGAGGTAGCGGATACAGGCATCGAAGGTGGCCCCGCCCCAGCTCTCCAGGGACCAGAAGCCCACCCGATCGAGCTTGGCCGCGATGGGCAGCATGTCATCGATGCGCATGCGCGTGGCCAGGAGCGACTGATGCGCGTCGCGCAGGACCACGTCGGTAATGCCCAACCGTGTTTGCTTGTCTGCCATGTGTGAACCTCAGTACGAAGCGGAAATCAGCGCCGGGACCGGTGAATCCGCAATGCACCCGCAATGGCCGCGATCACCTCTGCATCCTCCTCGGCCGGTCGCCCAGGACGGGTGACCGCCGGGCGCTTCTCCTCCGGGCCGAAGCGCTGTACCAGCCAGGACATGAGACTGGTACCGAGCACCAGGAACGTCAGGAACGCGAACACCGTGCTCATGCCGATCAGGGCCAGGTCCAAGCCCTGGCTGACCAGTTCAGTTGCGAACATAGGAGCTGACCCCGACCCGCCGTGATTGAATCCTGCGATGCCGACAGTACCGTCACCATGGACTGTCGAAAAGAGGGGGCAGTATACCGACGGATAGCGCCGCGAACACGCTTGACCTCAGGGTGCCGGGCACGTAGAGAAATCTAACTACCTGAAAAACCGCACGAAATGAGCTAATACAACTGATTTAGCTCAACCCTGCCCGACCATCCCAGCAGCAATTCCGGAATCATCAAAACCGTCCTTGACTGAGCACGGGTCGACTCTGATAATACGCGGCCTCGCAGAGGGCTCCACGGCGCAACGCCCGAGCCTGCTACTGCTGCGAAGCCTGCCGAGGGCGTGTAGCTCAGTTGGATAGAGCATTCGGCTACGAACCGAAAGGTCGGGGGTTCGAATCCTCCCACGCCCGCCAAACCGCAGTCTCCACGTCAGCCTGCCAACAAAACTAACCGCACTTGAGACACGGCGGCCGCCCCCCAGCAGCCCAACGCGCGCTCAGATATGGTTGCCGTTCTATCTCCATGCCGACTAACAGCCTAATCGCTGAGCACATGTGCGGCCGAGAACAAAGCAGTTTAAGATCACTCCAGTGCCAACGGAAGTTATACCTAGGCGTATCGGATTAACCCCCTTGATTCTTGCCCTGAAACCACTTCCCTTGCAGACAGAAGCGACTGCATGAGCCTTACTCTAATCACCAAAACGTACCATCGCCTTCAACGATACCTAACCAATTCCTATTGGCTCATGGGCGAAAAACTGGTCGGCGCCGGCCTAGGATTTATTGCCACTGTCCTCGTCGCCCGTTACCTAGGACCAGAGCAATACGGAACATTGGCCTATGCACTATCCCTTGTCTCGATCTTCGCCGCCGCCGGGCACATGGGCCTTCACGGGCTTGTAGTACGAGATCTAGTTAAGGACCCCGACGGCCGAAACGAAATCCTAGGCACCACCTCCGCACTCAAATTCTTAGGAATGACCACAGGTTACGTTACCCTAATCATTTACGCTACAGCATACGAAGGTTTCGGATCCGTCGAATTCAATCTTATTATCATTGGTGGCGCATCTTTACTTTTCAGGGCATCGAACGTTATCGAATTCTGGTTCCAGGCTTTTGTTCAGGCCAAATACTCCGTCATCGCGAATCTGACCGCACACGCCTTGAGCACGGCCTTCAGGATAACCTTGGTTCTTCTAGGAAGCAGCCTCGTCTACTTTGCCACCGCGCAATTGATACATTCCATTTTAGCCGCTTTTCTGCTTCTATTAATGTACCGATTAAATTCGGTCATTAAATTATCCAAATGGCGCTTTAACTGGAGCCGCGCACGCGAGCTATTAAGGCAGGGTTGGGTCATCTACCTCGGATCCATCTTCGCGGTGATCTACCTAAAAGTGGACCAAGTAATGCTAAGATGGTTCACGGACGCTAAAGAAGTCGGGCAATACGCCGCCGCCGCCCAGTTGTCAGAGGCTTGGTATTTTTTACCGACAGTGATTGTCGCGTCCTTTTTTCCGAGGCTGATTGCCTTAAGCAGCGAAAGCCCTGATCGCTTCCACCATAGGCTGCAACAACTCTTCGATGCATTGTTCATGATGGGACTGGTAGTGGCCATTGCAATGACCCTTGCAGCCCCACACCTTATAAATCTATTGTACGGACCAGAGTTTTCCCAAAGCGCCGAAATTCTCGTCATCCATACTTGGGCGGCAATATTCATCTTTATGCGGGCCGCACTATCTCGATGGATATTGATCGAGAACGCGCTTTATTTCTCACTGGTCACACAAGGCCTTGGGGCACTAGCAAATCTAGCCCTAAATTACTATCTCATTCCAGTATACGGCGGCCCGGGCGCTGCGTGGGCGACACTCTTGTCATATTCCGTAGCCTCTTACGTGTCTCTAGCCTTCTACCGACGAACAAGAGTTGTGTTCTGGCAAATGTCCCTAGCCATGCTTGCACCCATAAGATATCCACTTAGCTATGCCTTCCACCAGCAACGGTCGCGAGGCGGACAATGAAAAAAACACTTTTGAACACAGCAAAGCGCCCGATCCAAATCCTGACCAAACGTTTAACCTTTTTGCTCACCAAAGTGTGCTCAAAAAATTCGTTTCTTGCAGGCGTCTACTACCTGATATTCAGTCGGAAGTTCGACCGAGAGCACCTAGCTGTATTGCGCGGACACCTTAATTACAATGCCTCCTTAAAAAACATTAGCAACACGTCTCCCCTTCTCCGCCGAAATATTCATCGCATCGAGAAAGGGCTGATAATGAAACCTCGCCGCGCCGTCTTCGCCGAGAATTTTATCTTGGAGACTGTCGAATGCCATCGGCGAGCCACTGAGAGAACAGGTTATTGCGAAAACGAACTCAAGTGGGCAACAGACGTTTTAGACGAATATTTTGAGGCGGTTCAATTGGCCAATGCGGCAACCGAAGTTCAGGTCGCTCACGCTTACTACTGCGACACAACAAAAAACGTTGGCCAGAATAGTATCAAACAGAAAATCGAAGCCTATAGGCCCTATGCTAGATCAGAGTCACCCCCTTGTCGCGTGGACTATTCCGCCCTCGTAGATCTGTTCCAACGACGCAGATCAATACGCTGGTATCAGGATTGCCCTGTGCCCGAAAATCTAATCCATGATTGCATAAATGCAGCTTCCCTTGCACCGTCTGCATGCAACCGGCAGCCGTATCGATTTGTTGTTGCAAACGGCGTAGAAAAGGCTAGGTCAGTAGCAGCATGCGCGGGCGGGACTCTTGGATTCGCACAACAATTGCCCGCCGTCCTGGTCGTGGTTGGCGACCTCTCCGCGTACCCCGAAGAACGCGACAGACATCTAATCTATATCGACTCCTCCCTCGCCGCCATGCAGCTGATGCTCACTGCCGAGACACTTGGGCTAGCCACTTGCCCCATAAACTGGCCGGACGTGGATCGATCCGAGCGAGCCATTCAGAAAATCATCAATTTGGCTGCACACGAGCGAGTGATCATGCTGATCGCAATCGGTTTCGCTGCACCTGACGGTGGGGTACCGTTTTCCCAGAAAAAAGGAGTGGGCATCTTGAGCAAGAAAGTCGACAGCTAAATTAAACAGACTACAGGGCCACCAAATCACTCACCCATTATAGGATTTGGCTCACAAGATCGCACCCCAAAAAACTCAGACATGGGACTAAACCAGCAATGACTCATATACATCACGATATCGATACGCGGCTTGCTCAGGACTGTATTCTTCAAGAGCCCGACGTCGTGCCGCAATACCCAAACCTGAAGATCCCGTATTCTCAAGCACCCACCAGATCCCTTCCCAAAGCTCACCGGAACTGAATGGCTTAGCCAAATAACCCGTCTGACCGTGAACGACAATATCCATCGGACCAGAAACTCCAAATCCAACAACCGGCGTAGCACATGCCATTGCTTCAACCAAAGTCTTTCCGAAGGCTTCCTGTCGGGAAGGCGCAACAAATACATCAGCTGACGAATACAACTTCCTCATCAGGCCGGAGTCCCTGATGAAACCAGTACACAGAGCTGATTCAGGAAGAGCAGAGCGAACCGAAGGCGGCACCTCGCCAAAAACCACTACTTGCGCCTTCTCCCGCACAAGATTATCGACACCGGCCAAAAACAGATCGAATCCCTTATAGTAATCGTCCACATGAGCAGCACCCAGCAGGACAACAGGAACATTAGGGTCTAGACCCAGATCCGTTTTACTTTCTCTTTTGGATTCGGGAAAGTAAACATCCAAGTCAACACAGTTAGGTATCGTTACAATCTTGTTTTTTGAAAAAATAGAAGACTCAGCAGCACAAGCGGAGATCCAGCTACTGATACCGACGCAGATCATGCTGTCAGGTATAGCAGAACGCTTAATGCTTTGAAGCAAGGTTGATAGATCGAACTCCCAACTGCTAGAAAGCTGTGGGCAACTACCACACCCTTGACGCCACGCAAAACAATCCAAAGAATAGTGACAACCACCAGTAAATGGCCACATGTCCCGAAGCGTCCAGACAATTGGCTTGTTAAGACGCCGAATCTCGGTAACACGCAGAAGGTCTCGTGCAACCCAGTGAAGATTGACAACATCAGCGGAGCGGATCAAAGGGTGATTTCGCAAGGATCCACCGAATAAGCCCGTGCTGAATGTAGTCTTAGGTCGGCCAGGGTAAATGAGTCGCGGAAACTCCTCAGCTCGCCTACGCCATCGGCCTAGGTGCTGCTTCCATCTTTCACTGCGAACCGAGACGACGCGTTCATCAAGGAATTCCGATACATCCGTCGTCAGCACCCATGAATCAACACCGATCTTGACCAAACCTTTGTGGAGCAAATGCGCTCCGAGATGTGCCCCAACGGTCAAATCCCCCGCAATCAAATGGACAACCCTCACGAGACTTCGCCGCCTCGAACCAAGGACAAAATTTCCCGCCACATTTGCTCATTACGGACACCAAGTTTACTCAACTTATTCATAAGTATTTCTCGGTGATCAACATGTTCTTTTTCGTCACAGACTCGCCTTACCGCGTTCTCCACATCGATTCTCTCGGAGGACCTGTCAATACAAAATCCGACTTGACCAAAGTCAGAAAGCAGCTCATCGTACTTATGTGACCAGCCGATAGACACAACAGGAACACAACTTGAGAGTGCAGCTACCAATGCGTGATATCGAGATCCGATCACCGCTCGCGAAGCTCCGATCATAACCTTTAGCTTCCAAGGATCTTCCTCCTCGACGAGTTCGACCTGGGATTCCTTGACCCTACCGATGATCATGTGCGCCAGCACACGGTCCGCACCAGATGTATCATGAACTAGCAATCTTGGTTTACAGTTCTGACTCAAAACCAGCCTGATTAGGTCAGCCATCATTTCAACATAGACATCAACTGACCATGCGTCGCCTCTACGCGTGACTTGAATATTGGGAACAATGAAAACGTCGGTCGAGATTTTCGTCTCGCGCAACACAGGAGGAACCTGGCGGCCGTCGAAAAGGGTAATGTCGGGTGCGATTCGCAACTTACTACATTCACCGATCAACTCCGCAGCATAATTATAGGATGTCCTGTCCCGCGCATAAGCCGCCGAGACGCTATCCATCAGTCGAACAAAGTTTTGCCTCGACACATGCGATCGGAATGGGCCGAGCGCCTGTGGTAGCATTATCACCGGCTTTCCCTGTTCGGCGTAATACGATGCGAGAGCATTAAAATCTCGCATTGGCCGATGCCCCCACACATCAGAAAATGCGAAACCAGACACGTCGATGAGACCATCGACATTACGGATGGCCAATCGATCACTACCAAACGGAACGTGATTCAGAATTTTTTGAATTTTGAAACGAGGCGAAAACCAGCGACTCCCCATCCAGCCCCTGCTTCCCTTAAGAACTGAAAGCCCCATAGAGCGTATCTGCGCTGTGTTTCCTGCTGCTTCGTCCAGAGCGAACTCCATTTGGGCTTCATGAGAGCGAATTTTCGAAATAGCCACATGGAGCATTTTCAATGCGCCCTTGTTTCTAAATTGCGCTCCGTGGATCTCTAAAATCAAAGGATATCTCCATAAAGCCGCAAGGCGCCGCAGCTTCCCTCAGGAGCAGGGGTCAAACTCATCTCTGCCATGATAGATGCCGCTTCCATCATCCGATTTTCCGCCATTTGCTGTCGTTAGCGGCTTGACACACGCACTCCCATTCGGTGTTCACGGCTACATGATCCACGGGCTACCAGTTAAATGTCTGCCCCGAGCCGAAAGTGGGATGCGCGGTGAGCGTGAGCCCTTCAGCCTTGAGCCGATGGCGCATAAAGTCAATGTCCTGACCTCTGTGAGATACGCTTGGCGTGACGTATCCGATGCCGGCGTTTATAGTTGTACGCAATTGTACGGCATTCGCTATCAAGCCTGCTGTTTTTCAGTCGTAGAACTCTAGCCGCGATAGGCAATCTCTGGGCGGGTGCCAAAGAGCCCTTGGCCTAGTTGCACCAAGAGCCCGCCGCATCCCAAACTCTTCCTCGAAGCCGACGACCAGCGAGCTTTGGACTTTACCCAAAGAGGGGTCGCTTCCGGGTCATCATTGAATAACCCGAAAAGTTGCCAGGGAGCGACGCCCAGTTGTGCTGCAGTCGATGCAGGCGTACTTGCCATCGGCGCGCAGCCGTGGGTGGAGATCCACACGCTCATCACCCCAGAATGAAATGGGCGCATAGTGAGCCGCAAGCTCGAGATTATTCTCCGTTCCTACCTCCCAAAGTTTGAGGTGCTGTAGTCTGAATCGGTCCGGATAAGTGTCCAAGAGGACCCAACGTCCATCTGCTTGCGTGTGAGGATGGCCGTCATTGGCCCCCAACACGGCAGCCCAGGAATCCACACAATCTGTTTCAAGATCCCAAACATAGAACGCATCGCCATAATTCCGAGTGTTGGCGAAGGCAAAAATCTTGGTATCACCCAACCAGCAGTAATGGGAAACCATATTGTGAAATGGCGCCCGCGATATTGCTCTTGTTTCGAGGTCGTAAACGAACAGTGTGCTGCGAACACGACGGCCAGGCACCGCACATCGACGCATGAAAGCGACACGGCGACCACGCGCGCTGAAGATGATATGGGATATGAAACTTTCCGCGGCAACACCGCCCTCATCCTCCACCCGGGGAAGCCCGCTACCTGGAAGTCTAGCGAGCTCCTCGCCATCGATCGTGAACAAGATCAAAACATCAGAATCGACATTTGAACGCGCGCCATGAGTTGAGAAAGCATAGCCGTAGGCAGGCATGCCGGCACCGAATGACTCAAAACAGATCGCCGCCAAGACATCACCCGCCGGCGAAACAGCCGCGATCGGATAGGGATGGACAGCAACGCGCTTACCCCCGAGATCAGTTTCTACGCTCTTGCAGACGCCGCCAACGAAGTCGTTGTAGATCACGTGGCCGCTGTTACCCAGCCATTGCAGTTGCGAGCCCTGCTGCCAGTTCCAGGCTTGTGTGGTCCCGAGTAACGATAGGGTAGTCCAGTCCTCACCATCGAATGCTACTATCTCGACGGGGTTCATGTTGCCGTCGACCTCATTTCCCTTGCCGCGGAATCGGTGCCCGAGCAGCCATTTGCCATCCGAAGACCACGGCGACTTGTCATGGAAGCCAAAGAAACACCGATCTCGAACAACCCAGTTCCCCGGCAAGCGCTCACGGCGACGCCCGAATATGGAAAACGCGCCCTGATAGGCCAGTTTCAATCCATCCTTCAGCCAGGGCCGATCCTTGACTAGGTTGTAGATCAATTTTTCCAATTCAGAACGTCGCTCTTATAAAAGTTAAATCCGCTTAAAAGATCATCAAACCAGCATCAAAAAGCACTTTCACGGCGGGCGCAGGATCGCCTCCACCCGACTAGCCCAAGAATGATCCGCTACCACAAGGGCTCTTGCCCGCCCGCCCATTTCAAGCCGCCGCTCGGGATCAGAAATCATTGATCTCAAAGCGGTAGCCAAACCTTCCGCATCCGCTACGGGGAACAGTTCAGCACAGCCTTTGCCGTCGACAAGCTCTCGCGTCTGTGGTGTGGCAGCACAGACGATGGGCCGCCCAGCCGCGAAGTACTCAAATAGTTTGGTTGGCGACTGATAAGTGTATTTTGGGCCGGTGACGTAAAGAAGAATGTCCTGATCCAGCAGATGTTCGGGCATCTCCAGGAACGGGATCGCGCCATGCACTACAACGGTCGGAACATCCGAACTTAATTCCCGGATCTGATCAAGAAAAGGACCATCTCCATATATGTTGAGCGTAACCCGGGATGGATCAAGCAACTTGCCTGCCTCGACGATTGTCTCCAATCCATAACCAGGCTTGAGAAGCCCTGCGTAACCCACTTGTACTGGATATCCCTCCCGGCTTGGTGGAGGACGATTTGGGAAACGGCTCGTATCCACGCCATTCATGACGACACGCATGTCTGGATGGCTTGGAGATCCAAGCGTATCCTCCAGTTGTCGCCGAAGGACGTCGGATATACAGACAATGCGATCAGCAGACCGCAGCGCACGTCTGTCGAGGTAACGCATGAGGCTTGTCCACTGGCTTCCCGCGCTGTTGACTTCAAGGATCAGCGGAATTTGGCCCAATGCTCTTTTAAGGCCGGGAATCCAAGGCGAGAAGCTCGCCGAGTAGCGTATGTAGCAGAACTTCGGTTCCTGAATCCTGATCTTTGATCGTAGGTATCTGAGAAGCTGCGCCCCCCAAAGTTGGCGTGCAAAAGGATCGATACGCCCCGCCGGGAACGTGTCAACATGGCAATGATTGCTAGCAAATATTGGGTGGGTTTCCTCCGCAACCACATCTACATCGTACCCATTCTCTATCAATCCCGATATCAGACCTGCCGCATGCGCGACATGACCGCCCACGCCGGCATGCTGAGAAAAGAATCGCGGATACGGAAGTACATACAAGCACCGCTTCATTGAGATGTCGCGCCCTCTTTATCCGTGCCTTTGGTCGCGAAACCAGTCCCACTGGCAAGCTCTCCTGATCCGGCTCCCAAATAGAGGCCCATGACCAACATGACAACGAAAGGAATCCACCAGCCCGATACCGATTCGAACATGAGTGAGAATACGGCAATCACTGCGAGCCATACGAACAGCAGCTTACGGGTAGCTGCGCAACGAATGCGTGAGGTCGTAAAGACGGCAAGCAGGTACCAAGCAAGCGTAGACACCACTCCTATCAAGCCGTGCCGCCAAAGCGCATAGAGCCAGTCATTATCGACTGCCCCCCTGAAAACTCTGCCATCGTATGCGCCGAACAGCCATTGTCCGAGACTTCCACTCACAAGTTCAGCCCAGATATTGATCCAATGTGCAGTGCGCAGCGCAAAAGCCCGGAAACCCAGGATCTCCCCAGCACCTATCAGCGATACCAGTTCACCGACATAGGGGAAGTACTCTGTGAAGAGCATGAATACGAGGTAACCACCTAGTAGCAGGATTGCCATCATGGGGAGCAACATTTTCATCAAGGCGGAAAAGCTGCCCCGAGCTTTCATTCGAACAACCGCCAAAATAACCGGGACGTACAGAATGAGCACGGTCCGGCTGCCTGACATTAGAATCAAAAGGAAGCCAAAAGCGAGCCACGAGAAGGCTCGCGGCTTGCTCGTGGAATGCGCTGCCAGAAAAGTGATCGCCAGCAAGACATGGTATGCAAAGAGGTTCGGGTTACCGAGGGTTCCCGTGATTCGAAGCAATCGCCCAAAGGGGGAAACCTTGTCTGCGCTGTAGATGGCCGCCGCCATCTCCAGCCCGAACATCTGGGTAACCGCGATCAGGACTTGTAGTAGCAGCAAGGCGAAGACTAGTTTGCGTAGCGTTCGGGTCAGAGTCGTGTTCGAAGCAGCGCGAACGCCCGCCAAATACGCCAGACCGAATGTGAGCGCGAAGAAAAAAGGGCGGGCGACATAGGTGCCATCACCGAATGACAGTTCGTGCATGTATACCGTGTACGACAAGGCACTGAAAATCCCTGCAATGAATGCCCAAGCCAGCCAAAGCGCCGGAATGGTGGCTGCGGGTACTGCGCCTGCAGACAGATAGCCAAGCCCCAATACGGACGCCAACACCGCGTACTTGAGGCCGTGGGTACCCGCAAAAATTCCCGCTGTCGGCCAAAGGAAAAACATGAGCCAGGCGAAAAAAAGGAATATCGCTGCGACTTGGCCAGAATCAACGGGAACAGCCTGCCTTCGCCTCAAGGCCAGCGCGTTCTTGATGGTGCGCAGGTCAAGGAACAGCGGATGTATGTTCGCCGATCTAATGCTCACGAGATTCGAGCCTGAGCACCACGCAACCAGAAAGTGCAGTAGGGCAATGCCCAGAACAGCGGCCATAGAACGCCGCCGTGGCGCCGGTAGTATCTGGCGCGCTGCGCGGGATTCTCCTCCCGAATGCTCAGCAGGCGTGCCCATCGCTCTCCGGCAGGTAGTTTTGGGTCCGCTGATGACCCAGTCACTTCATTTCGAGAACAAGCACCCACATAATGAGGAGCTAGGCGGACTTCACCGCCCGCCCGGCGCAGTCGTAATCCGTAGTCGAAGTCAGCGCGGGCGTGCACGAATCCCGGATCCAGGAACCCAATCAGATCCAAGGCATCCCTGGGGATAATCGTGAAGTTCATATTGCAGGTATCGCAGGACTGTACGCGACCATTGGGCTCGACAGGGCTGAATCGAAGAGGATGCCAGCGGCTAACGCGACGAACGCCGCCGTAGGCTACGCTTCCCCGTCTGCGATCACGGCAGGCTCCGGTCAGAAGAAAGGGGACACTGGAAGAAGCACTAAGCGCCACCGCTTCGACCCATGCTGCCATCATGCCGTCGATATCCAACTCGACATCATCATTGAACACGATCAGAAAATCTGGGGGTACTGCGGACACGGCTCGATCCCAGCCATGTCGCATTCCTCCGGCCCAGAACAGCGAGCCATTGCCTTCAATGACCTCGACTGCAGGAAAACCACTGCGAATGGCCTCGCCCGTACCGTCGGTCGAGCCATCATCGACAATTACGACGCGCGCATCGACTTTCAAGCCTTCAAGCCAAGCGCTCATGGCATTGACGGCTGCCACTGTCTTCTCGCGGCGGTTGTGGCAGGTTGCCAACGCGACGATCGAGGTCATGTGCGGTTCTGGCTCTGAATGCCAGTCCTCATTGGTTAATTCCGCTTTTCAAGCCTATGACGACCTTTGTGATGCTTTCGATGCCGATACACCGTGCGCCAGAAAAGCCCTGTACATACCCTCCAGACCCACTCGCAGGTTGATTTGTGGGGACCATCCTAGGTTCCTAACGCGAGAGGAATCCATGCATTTGCGCGGGGTGCCATCTGGCTTTGATCTGTCCTGGTGCACGCCCCCCGCATAGCCAACCACCTCGCGAACCATGGCTGCAAGCTCTGCAATCGTGTACTCCTGCCCAGACCCCATGTTCAACAAAGGGGCACAGGCTTCGCCGTCAGTGCCCACCGGTTCAAGCAATCTAAGATAACGTTCATCGGATTGAGACAAAACCGTAAGGCAACAATCTGCCAAGTCGTCGCTGTGCATCAACTCACGCAAGGGGGTGCCGCTTCCCCAGACGACCACCTCCGGTTCATCATTGAGCTTCGCAAGATGCATGCGATGCATCAGCGCTGGTACGACATGAGCATTTTGGAGGTCAAAATTATCGCCCGGCCCGTAAAGATTTGTTGGCATAGCAGCGAGGTAACGGGTTCCGTGTTGGCGATTGTAACTCCAGCACATTTCGATCCCAGCGATCTTCGCCAAGGCATAGGGTCGGTTGGTCGGCTCCAATGGGCCGGTCAGTAGGTGTTCCTCCCGCATGGGCTGCGGAGCGTGTTTGGGGTAGATGCAACTTGAGCCCAAGAAAAGTAGGCGCTTGACGCCATGTCTCCAAGACTCATGGATGACGTTTGTCTGAATCTGAAGATTGTCGCGGATAAAGTCGGCAGGATAGGCGTTATTGGCATGGATCCCGCCGACCCTGGCAGCTGCCAGCAAGACATATTCTGGCGCCTCCTCGTCAAAAAAGGTCCGCACAGCACTGGCATCTCGCAGATCGAGTTCCTTACGCGTGCGTGTGATTATCGAAGCGAAGCCCCGCTGCTCCAGCGCTCGGACCAGCGCCGAGCCAACCAAGCCTGCGTGACCCGCCACATAGACCCTGGAGTTTGGCTCCACGATCAGGCGTCCTGAGCGACATTGATTGGGTACCCATGGCGGCGCAGCAAGGCATTGCGCTTGGCCGCCGCAAGATCTGCCGCCACCATCTCCTTAATCATTGCCTCAAGGCCGATCTCAGGGCTCCATCCGAGACGCTCTTGGGCTCGGCTGGCGTCGCCAAGAAGTGTCTCCACTTCTGCAGGCCGGAAGTATCTGGGATCGACGCGCACGATGACATCACCGGGTTTCAGTCCTGGGCAATCGCCACCGCGAACAGCTCTGACAATGCCAACTTCCTCGATGTCCTTCCCCGTGAAATCCAGGTCAACACCGAGCTCAGCGGCTGCCAAGCGCACGAAATCACGCACCGATACCTGTCGTCCGGTCGCAATCACGAAGTCCTCAGGCTGCTCTTGCTGCAGCATCAACCACTGCATACGGACGTAGTCTTTCGCGTGACCCCAATCCCGCATGGCGTCCAAATTGCCGAGATGCAGGCACTCCTCGAGGCCCTGGGAGATGTTCGCCAGAGCGCGCGTAATCTTTCTGGTGACAAACGTCTCGCCGCGCCGGGGAGATTCGTGATTGAAAAGGATGCCATTGCAGGCGTAGATGCCATAGGCCTCACGGTAGTTCACCGTGATCCAATAGGCATACAGCTTGGCTACAGCGTAGGGGCTGCGAGGATAGAAGGGGGTCGTCTCCTTCTGAGGAGTTTCCTGCACGAGGCCGTACAGCTCTGATGATGACGCTTGGTAGAAGCGAGTTTTCTTCTCGAGCCCAAGAAGGCGAATGGCCTCCAGGAGTCTCAACGCGCCGAGGGCGTCCACATCTGCCGTGTACTCAGGCGCCTCGAAGCTCACAGCAACGTGGGATTGGGCACCAAGGTTGTAGACCTCATCCGGTTGGATCTGCTGAATGATTCGGGTCAGGTTCGAAGAGTCGGTGAGGTCGCCGTAGTGAAGCACGAATCTCTGGTTATCGACGTGAGGGTCCTGATAGATGTGATCGACGCGCTGTGTGTTGAACAAGGATGCACGGCGCTTGATGCCATGCACTTCGTAACCCTTCTCAAGCAACAACTCGGCCAAGTACGAGCCATCCTGACCCGTCACACCTGTAATAAGTGCCCGCTTTTCCATGCTCCGGTCTTCTTTAGGTTACGTCTTCAAACAACGCAAAGCCATCGAACGGTTTCACTGCCAGTGAATCGCATGCAGGGCAAGCGAAAGCATGGCAGACCGACTTTCGAATAAAGAGCGAAAAAAAAGCGGCCAGCCCTCGCGGGCGGCCGCCTTTCTCCGACTTGCTAACGCCTGACGGTATCAGGTACCCGGCGTGGTGGGCGTCGTCGGCGTGGTGGGCGGCGTGTCCGGTGGGACATCGTTATCATCGTCGTCATCGGGCGGGAACAACGGGCCGCTACCGCTGCTGCCAATCTCGTTTGCGATCAGAACCCCTGCGACAACCAGACCAATGCCAGCTGCTGCTGCCATGGCCGGCGACATTCCGGCGATCTGTCCCGATTGCTGCTGGGCGTTCGCGGGGTACGACGCAGCCAGAACCAAGGCCACGATGGCCGCAACGAGCACTTTTTTGATATGCATCTGAACGCTCCCGTAATTACAACCTTTAATAACGTAGCACGCGTCCTGAGATTGATCAAACCGCAATCGATCCAAGACGTCATCCTTGTGTACTACCCGACCATCTTACGCTACCTCGCTTCCCTATGACCATCACTAGAGGGAGGTTGTTCCGGTTAATTTTCATGACACCCATCACGATAGGCGTAAGTCACTGATTAAGATGTATTTTTCTCGACCTCACGGCATGCCGGACGAAGATCACCAAAAGCGACAACATGCCACCCGCAATCATGGCAAGAGCAACAATCAAGGTCCGGTTGGGCCTCACTCTATTCTTTGGCGCGTCCGCAGGGTCGAGAACGCGGAAAGCAAACTCTTCGTTTCCGCGCGCCAGCATGAGTTTCTGCAGTTCGGTTTCCAGCAGCCGGCCGATGGACTGCTGCAGGGTCACCAGCGAGGATGCAGCCAACTGCTCTTGCAGATAGGTCACATTCTGCTCCGCATCCACCAGGGCACGCTGACGCATCCGAACGTTCAGGCGTGCCACCAGGTCGTTGGCCCACTCCGCCGCCGTGTCCGGGTCTGTCCATTCCACACTGACGGTAACCAACCCCGTTCCGGCTTCTTCTGACACGCTCAGCACACCTTCCTGCAAGAGCCTGACGCCATCGCGAATATCCGGTTCTTCGTCGCCCGCTGCAACGATCCAACGCCCGCGCTCCTCGTCCCACTGGTCCGGAAACAGCACGGGCATCAGATCTCTTGCCTCGATGAACTCCCGGAGGAAGCCCCGGGACTTGAGTACGGCCAGTGGTTCAGCATTGCCGCCGCCCCCAACCGAAATGCCCGCCAAAGTGGCAAGGCCGGAGAGTCCGCCCATTTGGCCCGCCAATCCCTGGGTGCTGCGCTCTTCCGCGGGGGCAAGCAGCATCTCGGCCCGGTAGATTTCGGTGGCAAGCAGGGCATAGATGACGGCCGCAATCGTCACCACTCCCGTGATGGCAATGCCCAGCCACTTGCCATCCCAAAGAATGTTCCAGAGGTCGAGCAGGCTGATCTCATCGGCTTCGCGCCCAAGGGCCTCCCGTGGAACGACATAAACCAGACGCTCGTCACCATCCGGGGTCGGCTTCTGCACTTCGGAGGCGCCGTTACTCATGCTCTGTACCTATTGACCGGGGAGCCTGCATCGTTCCGCGAGACGACTGCCTGCGATCTGAGCGGATCAACCAGAGTTGCAACGGTTGGAAGTGCGGGTTGTAGGACCTCGAAACAGCAGGGTGATGGTCGCACTCAGTCCACCAGGAACTCATAAGCCTCCGGCACCGACACCAGGAGGATGCTCAGTACCTCGTCCATTCGCCGGTCCCGCTCGGACCACTTGGCAGAGGCCTTGACGGGCGCGTCACGTACTCCGATCAAGCTGCCCTCTTTGCCATCCTGATCGGTCTGGCGTGCGCAGGCGCCCTGCTCCATGGTGACTTCCGCATTCACATCCTCTTCGAGCATGCTGCGGCCAATCTTCGACAGCGACGTTCCGCGCTCGATCCGGATGCCGTTGACGCCCAGCAGGACACAGCCATCGCCTTCCTGCCACACGAAACGCAAAGTCGCCTCCCTGCCCCTGCGGGTCAGATCAAGACCAAATTCGGCCAAATTCTCATTGCCTAGGGAGACCCTGTAGTCACAATCCGAACCGAACAGACAGAAGGACTCGCCGAGTATGGCATCCCCGCCTTGCAATGCCAGGTCGCGACCGTAGATGGCTAGGCTCCTCGAAAAGAGCGTTGAATTCCCAGCCACTTCCACGTCGTCAAAGCGCCAGGCGTGCTTACCCGACAGGGCCATCACTTCGCCGCTGGAGAACTGCATACGCACGGATATCGGATAGACGATGGCCTGGCTGGCCTTGAGCAGCGTGCCTTCGCGGACCACCTCGACGCCGGAAAAGCCCATCCAGAAGCGGCTGCCCTCGTATCCGCGCTCCCAATCCTGATACGCGATGGATTCGAAGCCGCCTTCGGTGAGAGCCTCGTCGACCTTACCCTGAATCAGGGCGTCCCCTGCCTTGCGCGACATCTCGCCGTCGCCGCCCAGCATGAGTACCAGACCGAGTCCAATTTCACGTAGCATAATTCACCCGTTATGCGGCATCCGTTGCCGCGGTTGTTCGCACATTCCGTGCGCGCGATCATCTCAGTCGTGCTCTACCTGATGCAGCGCAAGCCTGTTGCGCCCCCCCAGATACTCCCAAGTATATCAGGCCGCGCAATACATCAGCGCCGCAACGCCGCCACGACCGCAGCAAGTCCTATGCCAGTCTGGTAGACGAACTGCACCACTTCCTTGGCCAGATCCCAGCGGTTGATGTAGCCATACTCGATGGGCACCACGATCCGGTCGCCCGGCAACAATTCCTCCTGACCGCCCCGGCCGAATCGATTCCAGGACGAGCCCGTCTGCACCGGCTGCACCGAACCATCCGCACGGAGCACGAAAATCGCCTTGTCGTCGGAGTACTGGGCGAACCCGCCGGCCAGTTCCAGATAGGCCGCTACTGACATGCCGGGCACGTAGGCGAAGGAGCCAGGTGCCCGCACCTGTCCGGCGACGCTGATGGCATTGGTCAAGGACGGAATCCGCAACCGATCGCCATCCGAAAGCACCAGATCCGCGCTGCTGTCGCCTGCGGCCAGCCGGGGCAGATCAATCTGCAGACGGCCATCCGTCTCGTCGCTGATGGCCTCCTGCAGCTGATCGAGCAGATCAAGCACCGCAGGGTTGGCCTGTGCGCGCCGATCACCGGCTACGCCGGCGTCGATGAGGCTCTTGCGGATCTCGGCCACATAACGGGTCCGCAGTTCCTGCTCCATTTCCCGCAGGCGAGCCCGCGACAGGATGGCGGCCCGCAAGTCGCCGCGCTGGGTGACGCCACCAGCCAGATCGATGAGATCAGCCATGGTCGATCCCGCCGGCAGCATGTACGTGCCAGGCGACGAGACTTCACCGGCAATCTGCACCTCCACGCGGTTGCCGAGGGTCGGATCACGACGGATGGTGAGCAGGTCACCGGGCATCAGCATCAGATCATCGCGGGCGTCGCGGACCTGCTCGAGGTCGACCGTGAAGACTTCGAGGCCTGCCGCTTCCGGAGTCCGCCGCAGTACCACGGCATTGGCAATGTCTGCCGACTCCAGCAGGCCGCCGGCCGCCTCGATGGCATCACGCAGACTCTGCTTCTGGGTGATGGGATACGTGCCCGGCGCGTGCACTTCGCCGCCCACGGTGAACACCGCCACGGGCGATCCGTCCCGAGTCTGTCGGGTAAGGCGACGCAGGTAGGGCTCGAGCAGTTCGGCGCGGTCGAGGGCTTCCCGCTCCCGCCTCGCAGTGTCGGATTCAGGGCCCGTCTGGAAGGGCTGATAGGTAGGCTGCCTGCGCAGCGTTTCAAATGGCGTCATGCCGCCCGCCCACTCGCGGGAACCACCGGCTGCGAAACGCCCAGCATCTACGCCCCCGCCCATGTAATCCTGGGCATCGACTCCGCCACCAAACAGTTCGGCGGGGGCGCGGGCTGTAATTGGGGGGGCACGCATACCTTTATGCCCGCTAACGGGGGCCCCCGCACACCGGGGGGGGGCCGCGCCGCGCAACCGCCGAACTGTTTGGTGCGG
>JAFIFJ010000107.1 GCA_020832085.1 Gammaproteobacteria bacterium
AGCGCTGCGACGCCCCCACTTCGGGCCGCTCCGATCGCCCGATTTCGTCACGTAGCCCCACTACGCTCCTCAATCGGGCGTCGAATCGGCCTCGAATTGGGAGCGTCTCGCTTGCTCCCAGTTCTACCGCGCAGGCTCCTAGAAGAGCGCTGGCATGCTCGCCGTGACGGAGAAAACCGGCAATGTCATGGGGACAAGGTTTCTTGCATCAGCGTGCACGAAAGTGTGGACAACTCCAAATATGTGACGTTATAACATATTTTTAAGTTCCCCCTGGAGACTGTCTAATGGCCCGGTCCTGTGTCCCGCGCAGCGTCCCAGCCGTGCTTCACCGCAGGGGCCGGCGTGCCCTGAAGGTGTCTCACAGCCCCTCGGGTGCACAGCACCCGGCCACTCATGTGCCATGGTCACTGTCACCACCCATGAGCCTGATCGCGCCGGTGCGCTTCGCTATCGGGATTGCGCTCGCGGGTTTCGCTGCGGCCGCTGCGGGTCAGGGAGCCGTTGCAGGTTCAACGTCCGCTGGCACCCTCGACGTCATCGAAGTCGTCTCAGAGCGCATGTCGGCAGGGTATCTGGAGCGAGGGTCGGACGTGGGCTTCGGCTTCCCTGCCGAAATCACCAAGGTGCCGCAGAGCGTGCAGGTCATCAATGCCAGCATGCTGCGCGACCTCAAGCCCAATACCTTGTCCGATATCGTGCGGGTGGCGGGCGGGGTCGGCGCCAGCCGCAACAGCGTCGAACCGTTCAGCTCCTTCAAGCTCCGAGGCTTCACGGTCGACGAGACAGTCATCGATGGCATCCGCAACACGAATTCCTTGAACATTCAGGCCGAGGGCCTGGCCCATATCGAGCGCGTGGAGATCCTGCGAGGCCCGGGAGGTGCGGTCTACGGCCTCGGTTCACCGGGTGGCGTGATCAACATCGTCACCAGGAAACCTATGGCTGAACCCCGCTTCGAGGCGGCGGTCGGTTTCGGTAATTTCTCCCAGCGCCAGGCCCAGGTCGATCTCACCGGCCCCATCCTCGAGGGCGGCAGTCTGCGCTACCGCCTCGTGGGCGCCTATGAGGATCGCGACAGCTTCGTGGATTTTGTCGGCGTCGAGCGCTGGCAGATCTCGCCCAGCCTGGAGTGGGAGCATGCCTCCGGCCTGACGCTGCGCTACCAGGGCGACTTTCGTGAGCGTGAGGGACTGCGCTATATCTCTCTGCCCCTGCAGGGCACCTTGATCGCCACGGATCAGTTCAGGTTGCCTCGATCCCTGTTCACCGGGGAACCCGGTCAGGGTGACACGACTTCGGAAGGGCGGATGCACACACTGACCTTGGAGCAGGCTGGCCGCGGCATCAACGCCTATAAGCTCTACGCGCGCTTCAACGACACCGAGTATGACCAACCGTCGGTGGCGCCGGCTGCACTGCGGGAAGATGGCCGGACCTTGAACCGCCGCTTCAACCGCTTCGTGGAGGAGCAGGACGAAATGGTCCTCGGCGGACAGATCGTCCATGAGCTGGATCTCGGGGGCTTCGCGCCCATCATTTCCGCCGGGTTCGACTACGCCGACTGGAACTACGACTCCCGATTCGATCGCGGTTTCGTCGGTCCGCTGGATCTTCTCGACCCCCAGTACGGCGCTGCCATCGAGGACATTTTCGTGCTGGCGGAATCCAAGGACCGTTTCCGGCAGCTTGGCGGCTATCTGCAGGCTGTGGTCGAAGTCGGCGATGGGTTCACGGTGCTTGCGGGAATGCGTTATGACCGCTTGAAGAATCGTACCGAAGACTTCGGCTTTGATGCGGTCGGCGAGTCCAAGGATTCCCAATGGTCGCCTCGAATCGGTGTTTCCTGGGAGGCTCGGCCGGGCGTCGTACCCTACCTCTCCTACTCCCGGACGTTCACGGCCAACTCGAACTTCGGCTTCGTCCGCTCGCCTGATGGCGCGCCCTTCGGGCCGCAGCAGGGGACCCAGTGGGAGGCAGGCGTGAAACTCGATGTGCTGGAAGACTTCACGGCGACGCTGAGCGTCTTTCAGCTGGAACTCTCCAACGTGCTCACCCCAGATCCAGCCGATCCGTTCTTCCGCATCCCCACGGGCCGTCAGCGGGCCCGCGGTCTGGAGTGGATCGGCACCTGGGAACCTCTGGAGAGCGCGGCCGTGCTCTGGTCCTATGCCTACACCGATGCTGAAGTGACCCGCGATACCAACATTCTAAGGGGGGCGGGTCTCGACAATGTGCCGAAGCACACGGCGCGGTTGTGGTCGCGCTACTCCTGGCAGCTCGATGAGGCCTGGGTGGCGGGCATCTCGGGCGGCGCCCAATACAGTTCCTCGGCACGTCTCGCTATCGGCAGCGATCTGACGGTTCCGAGCTTCACCCTGCTCGAAGCGGGCGCCTTCTTGAGCCGCGGACCGCTGGTCGCAGAACTGAAGATCGACAACCTCACTAACAAGAACTATCTGCTGCGAGGTGTCCTCGGCGGCAGCGGCGTGGTTCCAGGCGATTCGCGCCGGGTTCTGCTGACGCTGGCCTGGCGGCCATGACCGCCGGCATGCCTTTGGGCCGGTCGGCGTAGGAAAGGTTGCTGCCTTGAGCACGCTGGCAGTCATCCTGCGGCATGAGCTCACGTCCCAGTGGCGCGATGGCCGGGCTCGGGCCATCGTCGTCATCGCCCTGCTTCTGCTCGCCGTAGCCGCAGCCGTGTCGGTTCAGCAGCATGCCCAGATGGCCGAGGAGCGGCATCACGCCCACGAGGCTGAGTGGCAGCGCTGGCTGGATCAGCCGGCCCGCAATCCCCACAGCGCTGCCCACTACGGGTTCTACGTCTTCAAGCCGGCGCCAGCCTTAGGTCTGCTCGACCCGGGGCTGGACCCCTACCTTGGGATCAGTACCTGGCTCGAAGCCCACTGGATGAACGACTTCATCCACCGTCCGGCTCAGGATCAGGGTGTGTTGAGTCGCTTCCCCGCTTTGAATCCGGCGCAGCTGGTGCAGACGGTGCTGCCGCTGCTGTTGATCTTCCTTGGTTTCGCCAGCCTGTCCGGCGAGCGGGCACAGGGTACCCTCGGCCAATTGCTGAGCCTCGGTGTGGCGCCCACAAGACTGGCCCTCGGCAAGCTGCTGGGCACATCGTTCTGGTTGCTGCTGACGTTGCTTCCGGCCCTGCTGATCGCCGCGCTTGGGCTCGCTCTCGGCCCGGATGGGGGTGAGGAGGTGCCGCTGCGCTTCGCCCTGTGGCTGGTGTTCCATCTGCTCTATCTGGGTGGCTGGGCAGTGCTTGTCCTCGGTGTCTCAGCCCGCCTGCAGACACCCCGCGGGGCATTGACCACCCTGCTCACCATCTGGCTGTTGGTCTGCTGGATCCTGCCCCGCATTGCCACCGAGGTCGCGGCAGTGGTGCAGCCGCTTCCCTCCACAGCCGAGTGGCGCATCGATCTTCAGGCCAGCCTTGGGGAGTCCCATTCCAGTGAGCGGGCCCTGAGGGTGCGTGAGCGAGTGCTGGCCGAGTACGGCGTCGAGCGCACCGAGGATCTGCCCATCGACTGGCGCGGTATCAGTTTGCAGGAGGAGGAAGAGGCGAACTATCCGATCTTCGATCAGCACTTCGGCGCGCTGTTCGACGGTTACCGTTCCCAGGAGCGCTTGCTGCAGCAGGCGGGTTTCCTCATCCCGGCGTTGGCGGTGCAATCAGTGTCCCAGGCGCTGGCGGGAACAGACCTCACGCATCATCGTGCATTCGTGTTCGCTGCTGAAGCACACCGTCGTGTCATCCAGGAACTCATGAACCATAACGTGACGCTGTATGACCGTGAGGGCACGGATTACCGGGCCGACCCTGAACTGTGGGCGACCGTTCCCGAGTTCGCGTATCGACCGCCGGGACTGCTCGGTGTGCTTGCGGAAGTGCGGTGGGCCATGCTTGCGTTGCTGTTGTGGGCGGGTGTCACAGCCACCTTTGCTTACCTTCAGGTCCGATCGGCGAGGCCCTGAAGTCATGCCGACTGCGACAGCGCTGACGAAGACGACAGCTCCCGTGAACCGCTCTACCGGCGGCGTCGTGCTGCGCTTCGAATGCAGGCATCTGCTGCGCGATCGGGCCTTTCTCGGACTGGCTGGCGTGCTGCTGCTGTTCACGATCCTCGCGCTGGTGGCCGGGGTACGCTGGTATCACTTCCAGCACCATGCTGGGGTGGCAACGCTCGCGGATGACCGGGCCCGGCAGCAGGATGCGGAACGCCGGGGTCGCGAGATCCTGGCGGGTGAGCGATCGCCGCCGCGCGGCTGGTGGAGCAACCCCGCCGACGTGCGCGGCTACGCCTACTATCTGCTGCAGGTTCACGCTATTAAGCCTCCGGAGCCGCTCACCGCATTGACCGTCGGCCTGAGTGACGTCCTGCCCTACTATCAGCGCGTCGGGCCCGGTCCCCAAGGCAAATTCCAGACGGCCTACGAGGCGGAACATCCGCGGCGCCTGCTCATCGGGCGTTTCGACGCCTCTTTTGTCGTCCTCTTCGTGCTGCCGCTGCTGCTGATCGCCGCCGGCTTCAATGCCCTGGCGGCGGAGCAGGAGACCGGGCGATTGCCGTCGCTGACGCTTCACGGTGTTTCGCCCCAGCGTCTCGTGCTGCTGCGCTTGCTGCTTCGTGCGGGCGTGCTTGCGCTGCTGCTGGTCGGGACGATCAGCGTTGGGCTCCTCGTTGCAGGCGTTCCGGTCTCTCCGGGGGCGCTTGCCGTGTGGCTGGCCTTGGCGCTGGCCTATCTCGGGCTCTGGACGGCGCTGGTCCTGGCCGTGGTGTCGGTGTCCGGAAATGCCGCGTCAGCGTCGCTGTGGCTGGCTGGAATCTGGCTGCTGCTGCTGGTGATTGTGCCCGGGTTGGTCAATCTTGGCGCCAACCAGCTGCATCCTCTGCCTTCCCGCGCGGAGTTCATTCTCGCCCAGCGACAGGCCACTGACGAGGCGGATCAGCGTCGAGCAGAGCTGCTCGGGCGTTTCCTGCATGACCACCCGGAACTGTCGGGTGTGGACACCGAGGACCCTGTCATCTTCCGCTTTGCCGCGAACATTGCCGCAGACGAGTATGTCGAGAGCGAGGTCAGGCCGGTGCAGCAGCGTTTCGACGAGCGTCTGCTGGCCCAGCAGCGCCTTATCGACCGCTGGCAGTGGACCTCGCCCGCCATCGCCACCCAGCTCGCCATGACCGATCTGGCCGGGGCGGGGCACAGCAGACATCGCGCCTTTCTCGCGCAGGTGGATGACTACGTCGCCGACCTTCGGGCCTTCTTCTACCCGCGCATCGCCCGCGGCGAGTATCGATTTGACGCCTACCAGGACTGGCCACGCTGGAACTGGCAGCCTGAGCCCGACGGGTCGACAACGAAGCGATGGCTGGCCTGCCTGGCCCTGCTGCTTGGCCTGACAGCCTTTGGAATCGCCTTCGCCATGCGCCGTTTGCGGCATGTGCGCATCGTCTGATGAGGATGGCCCGGCCATGTTGAAGCTCGAGCATCTCCAGAAGTCCTATGGCGGTCGACCATCGGTTGCGGACCTGAGCCTGGGGGTCGCCCCGGGCGAGGTCTACGCGCTGCTGGGGCCCAATGGCGCCGGCAAAACCACCACCATTCACTGCATCCTCGGTTTCGTCGACCCGGATGGGGGACGCATTCAAGTGGGCGATGTCGATGCCCTGGCGGATCGCGAAGCAGCGCGCCAGCTGCTGGCCTACATTCCTGAGCAGGTGAGCCTCTACGAGTCGTTCAGCGGCTTGGAGAACCTGCGTTACTTCAGTGAGCTGTGTGGGCGACGCCTCGCTGATGCGAAGCTAGCGGAACTGCTGGAGCGCGCCGGGCTGCCGGCGGCCGACCACACGCGGTGGGTAGCTGAGTACTCCAAGGGCATGCGGCAGAAGGTCGGTATTGCCGTCGCGCTGGCGCGGCAGGCCCGGTTGCTGCTGCTCGATGAACCCACCAGCGGGCTCGACCCGAGTGCCGCCAATGAGTTCGGCCGGCTGCTCAGGGAACTCGCCGCAGGCGGCGTCGCGGTTCTGATGGCCACCCACGACCTGTTCCGCGCCCGCCAGGACGCATCCAGAGTCGGCATTCTGAGATCCGGCCGCCTGGTACGAGAACTGGAAGGCCCGGAAATCCGCGAACAGGACCTTGAAGCGGCGTACCTGCGAGCCATTGAGGAATCGGCCTCCTCACCCGCCTGACGCTGGCAACAGGACAGGGTCTGCTTCTGCGGCCGCCCCACCGGAACCGACCCTACCGTAAGCGGACCGGGAGCCGCTCAGGTAGTATGCCCATTGGAACGCACGGCGGGGGGATCCGACTCATGCGACGCTGGCTGGCCATGGCGCTGCTGTTGGTGCTATTGCCGTTTCTCGTGCTTCCCGCCACGGCCAACCAGCGTATCGCGCTGGTGATCGGCAACAACGCCTACCCCAAGGCGCCCCTGTTCAATCCCGTCAATGACGCCAACGCAGTGTCTGCGGAGCTCAGGGGCCTCGGCTTTGAGGTGGTGAAGGTCACGGATGCGGACCTCGCATCGATGCAGGGCGCACTGCTGGAATTTGCCGGCCGCATCCGGGACGGGGCCACGGCGCTGGTGTTCTTTGCGGGTCATGGCATCCAGGCCAATGGCCGCAACTACCTGATTCCCGTGGATGCGTCCCTCGAGTCCGCCGGACGCCTGCGCTTCGAGGCGCTGGAGATGGGAGACGTCCTCGAAGAACTGGAGTATTCGGGCTCCCGGCTCAATCTTGTCATCCTGGACGCCTGTCGCAACAATCCGTTTCTGGGTCGCACCCGGGGGGCTTCAGGCGGCCTCGCCGCTGTCGATGCGGCTACCGGAACGCTGATCGCCTATGCCACCGCACCGGGTGCCACGGCCTCGGACGGCAGTGGCAGCAACGGGCTTTACACCGAGCACCTCCTGCAGGCCCTGCGCATCCCGAACCTGCAGGCCGAGGAAGTCTTCAAGCAGGTCCGCATTGCCGTCGCCCAGCGCTCCGGCGGCGAGCAGGTGCCCTGGGAGTCCTCCTCGCTCACGGGCGACTTCATCTTCAATCAGCAGCCGATTGGCCCTGGGGGATCGGCTTCCCCGGCGTTGGTCGGCGAAGGTGCTGCGGGGATGGGGTCCGTGCGGGAGCGCAGCGCGGAAACGCTGTTCTGGGAGACCGTGCTCGGCAACGATCGCGTTGCGGGCTATCAGTCCTATCTCGATGCCTTCCCGGACGGCATCTTTTCGGCCCTGGCCGCAGACCGCATCGCGGTGCTCGAAGCCGCACAGCGGCAGAGCAACCGCTGCGACGATCTCTCCGGCGCTTGGCTCGACTGGCGCGGTGACCGGGACTGCAGTTCCCGCAACTTCTTCGAAGCGGATCAGGACAATCCCGGTTCCTACCAGGTGAAGGTGAACATCTGCGGTGCAGGGCTGCTGGAGGGGATCAGCTCCGTGGTGGCGTCGGCTACCGCTCGCCTCGAGGGGAGAAAGCTGACCCTAGACTGGCGCCATGGCCCCTGCCAGGGCATCACCGAGGTGGAACTCGATGCCCAGTGCAGCAGTGGCCATGGAATGATCATCGGCCAGCGGGGCGGTTTCGGAACCTGTGCGCGCATCCGCGAAACGGTGCGCCTGGAGCGCGCCGACACGGGATTCTGAGCAGCCATCGCGGGTACCGTGGGGGGGGGACGTCTGATCCATGACGCTGAAGCAGCAGGGTTCGAAGCTCATGACAGAAAGACAGCACCACGAAGTCGTGGTCATCGGCGCCGGTGTCTCCGGCATCTATCAGATTCATCGTCTGGTCGAACTGGGCATGGACGCCATCCTGCTGGAGGCGGACGAGGACCTCGGCGGCACCTGGTACCGCAACCGCTATCCGGGCGCGCGCTTCGATTCCGAGAGCTACACCTACGGCTATTCCTTCTCGAAGGAAGTGCTGGACGAATGGCACTGGAAGGAGCGCTTCTCGCCGCAGCCGGAGAACCTGCGCTATCTGAATTTTGTGGCAGAGAAGTTCGACTTGAGGCGCCACATGCGCTTCAAGGCCCGTGTCGAGGCCATGGTCTGGGATGAGGATGCGCGGCTGTGGCAGCTGACGCTTGGCTCCGGGGAGACGGTGACGGCCCGCTTCGTGGTCAGCTGCATGGGTGTGCTGTCGATACCGACACTGCCGCGCTACGAGGGCATCGACGACTTCCAAGGCGACGCCTTCCATACCTACTGGTGGCCCAAGGAGCCGGTGCCGCTGGCAGGCCGTCGGGTCGGCGTCGTCGGCACGGGAGCCACGGGCATTCAGGTCATTGCCGAAATTGCGGACAAGGTGGGGGAACTCTTCGTCTTCCAGCGCCGCCCGAACTGGAGCACTCCGCTGAACAATGCGCCGATCTCGGAAGCTGGAATGGCGGCTATCCGGGCGCGCTACGACGAAATCTTCGCCAACTGCGCAGAGTCTCCCGGAGGCTTCGAGCACATTCCCGACCGGCGGGGCTTCTGGAACCTGACGCGGGAGGAGCGCGTCGCGTACTGGGATGAGCTTTATGGGCGGCCGGGGTTCGCCATCCTGCAGAGCAACTTCGTGGAGATCTTCTCTGACGAAGCAGCCAACCGGGAGTTCTCTGAATACATCGCCGGTCGCATCCGCGAGCGCGTGAGCGATCCTGAGGTGGCCGAGAAGCTGATACCGAAGGATCACGGCTTCGGCACCCAGCGCCTGCCGCTGGAGACCCGGTATTTCGAGGCCTACAACCGGGACAACGTGCACTTGGTGGACCTCTCACAGATGCCCATTGAGCGCATCACGAAGACCGGCATCCAGACAACACAGGCGCATTTCGAGCTGGACCTGATCGTCTTCGCGACGGGATTCAACGCCATCACCGGCGCCTTCGACCACGTGGAGATCCGCGGTGCACAGGGCCGGGCGCTGGGCGAAAAATGGCGTGACGGCCCGAGCACCTGGCTCGGCGTGCTCACCCACGGCTTCCCCAACCTGCTCATGGTGGCCGGGCCCCAGAGCGTGTCCGGCTCCACCAACTTTCCCCGCGCCATCGAGGGCGCCGTGAACTGGGTGACCGGGTTGCTTGCGCACGTCCGCGAGCAGGGCTGCACCCGCATCGAAGCCCGGGCAGAGGCGGAACGGGCCTGGGTGGATGAAGTGATCCGTGCCCATGAACGCATTCTGCTGCGTCGCAGCCAGGGCTGGTTCACGGGCTACAACTCCAACGTCGAAGGCCACGAGGCGGGCAAGGTGCGCTATCAGGCCTATTTCGGCACCGGACCGAAGTACGCGGCCAAGCTGCAGGCGGCCGCGGCCGACGGTTACCCGCAGGTGGACCTTCGATAGCTTGTCCTGTGCACTTCAGGGTCTTTGCCAGCGCCGGATCAGGCGCCGTGTTCGCGCCACCAATCGGGCAGGTTGGCCAGACTGTCGAGGACAGCGTCGGGCGTGATGCTGCCCGCGCCAGGAAGGATCAGCCGCCGAACCTGGCGCAGCCGATCACCCCATGATGCTGAGCGGTTACTGCGGACGATTGGCGTAGTGGTGCAATCGAAGGGCTGTGCTGCCGCCATTGCGGATACGGTGGGTTTGGCCGGGCGCCAGCACAGCGGCCTCGAGAGGTTTGAAGGTGAAACTCCCATCACCGACCTCGACGATCAGCGTGCCCTCCAGCACGAAGTAAACATCTTCGACCAGGGGTCCGGGCTTGGCCTGATACACGCCCTGGGGATCAAGTAGCCATTCGGCGACGGCAAGCTGGGCAAGGGGCGTGTTTTCCGGCGCCGCCATCCAGCGCCGCTGAACGCCAGCATCGAGTCCGCTCCACGCCTGCTCCGCGAGGGAGAAGACGCGCGGCTGCAGCGGCGGTCCGGCGCGCTCGTCCTCCGGCAGGGGCTCGAAATGCAGGGCTTCTGGCGCCCAGGGTGGATTGCAGTAAACGTGCAGGCGCAGCTCCTCGGCAAAGGGGTTGGTGATCAGGTGACGCTCATGGGAGCGGATGACCACGGCGTCGCCCTGCCATACTTCGTAGCTGACGCCCTCGATGTTCATGATTCCTGCCCCGGCAGCGATCCAGTAGACCTCCTCCATGCCGATGTGGTGGTGCTCTTCGATCACCGTTCCACTCGGAATCCGGATGTCCGCGATACTCAGCGATCGCAGGCGGGAGTTTCTCGGGCTGGCGATTTCGCGGGCAATTGCCCCATCGTCGGCGGTATACCAGGGCTGATCACCCAGGATCACCCGGCCGGGTGGAGCATCGGCTGCAGCAGCCACGACGGCCAGCGAGCATGCGATGAGGAAGGAAATGAAGCCGTTGCGAACCGGGGATCCGGACATCAGTGGAATCGTTCGCATGAGTGGTCCCGATGTTCAGCGCTGTAGATGATGTCATTGAGGAGGCCGTGGTGCGCTTCGTCAGCAGCCGGTGCCACCTTTTCGTGAGGGTGGCACCGGCTGCGGATCAACGGCTGCGGATCACCGTATGCGGGTCACCAGAGATCGTACTTCTGCAGTTCGTTGCGGCCTACGACCATGTGGTGCACCTCATCGGGACCGTCGGCGAAGCGCAGGTGGCGCATGTCGGTGTACATCTCGGCCAGCGGCGTCCACTGGGAGATACCGGCGGCACCGTGCATCTGCATGGCCTGGTCGATGATCTGGCAGACCCGCTCCGGCACCATGGCCTTTACCGCGCTGACGTAGACCCGGGCTTCCTTGTTGCCGAGCACGTCCATGGCCTTGGCAGCCTGCAGCACCATCAGCCGCATGGCATCGATGTCGATGCGGGCGCGGGAGATGATTTCGAGGTTGCCGCCGAGCTTGGCAATGGGCCGGCCGAAGGCTTCCCGGGTGGCGGACCGCTTCACCATCAGCTCCAGCGCCTTCTCGGCCTTGCCCAGCGAGCGCATGCAGTGGTGGATGCGGCCCGGGCCGAGGCGCAGCTGGGAGATCTCGAAGCCGCGGCCGACGCCGAGCAGGATGTTCTCCTTGGGCACCCGCACATCGGTGAAGCGCATGTGCATGTGGCCGCGGGGCGCGTGGTCCTTGCCGAAGACTTCCATGGCGCCGAGGATCTCGACCCCGGGCGTGCCCATGGGTACGAGAATCTGCGACTGCTGCTTGTGGGACGGCGCGTTGGGGTCGGTCTTGACCATCACGATCATGATCTTGCAGCGCGGGTCGCCGGCTCCTG
>JAFIFJ010000108.1 GCA_020832085.1 Gammaproteobacteria bacterium
AGCGCTGCGACGCCCCCACTTCGGGCCGCTCCGATCGCCCGATTTCGTCACGTAGCCCCACTACGCTCCTCAATCGGGCGTCGAATCGGCCTCGAATTGGGAGCGTCTCGCTTGCTCCCAGTTCTACCGCGCAGGCTCCTACGACATCTGTTGCCTGTCCTGCTGTTGGTCGGTGCCAGCCTGGGCGAAGCTGCCTTCGTGGATCGCCCTGAAGTCGGGGAATTCATGGATGAGATGGTGACCCGTCATGGCTTCGAGCGGGATGATCTTAAGACCCTGTTTGCTGCCGCTGAGCGCCAGCAGGGCATCATCGACGCCATCTCCCGGCCCGCGGAGCGCGTACTGACCTGGGGTGAGTATCGGGAGATCTTCCTCGATGAGAATCGCATCGCTCAGGGGCTTGAGTTCTGGGAAACCCATGGCGCGGATCTGGCCCGGGCGGAGGCTGAGTTCGGCGTGCCGCCGGAGGTGGTGGTCGCGATCATCGGCGTCGAAACCCGCTACGGACGCAACAAGGGCCGCTGGCGCGTCCTCGATGCCTTGAGCACGCTGGCCTTCGACTATCCGCCGCGAGCGCCGTTCTTCCGCCGTGAACTGGAGGCGTTTCTGCTGCTGGCGCGGGAGGAGGAGCGCTCGCCGACAGAACTCTACGGTTCCTACGCCGGCGCCATGGGCTACGGGCAGTTCATCCCGTCGAGCTATCGGGCCTATGCCATCGACTTCACCGGCAACGCCACCCGCGACATCTGGGATGATCCAGTGGATGCCATCGGCAGCGTGGCGAACTATCTGGCCGTCCACGGCTGGCGCGATGGTGAGGAAGTGACGCGGCAGGTGGCCCTCGGGACCGGTGACGTCTCGGCCCTGGTGAACAGCAGCCTGCGGCCGGATACCACCGTGGGCGCACTACGGGGGCTCGGTGTGAGCGGGCTCGACGGTCTTACTGACGCGGCACCCGCAACCCTCGTGGAGCTTCAGGCCAGGGACGGGACGCTGCACTTCATCGGGCTCACGAATTTCTATGCCATCACCCGCTACAACCACAGCCGGCTCTATGCCATGGCCGTTCACGAACTCAGTCAGGCGGTTCTCGAGCGTCGCCTGACCCAGTTGGCTGATCGCTGAAATGGTGTCTCGCTGGCTCTTGGTTTTACTGCTGACCGCACTGCTCGCTGGCTGCGTGAGCCGTCCCGCTTCGCTGCCCGTGCCGGACCGGCCGCCGCCGGTGGACACTGAGCGGGATTCGGCGCCGCTGGTAGTCCCGCCGGGGCTCGAGCAGCTGCCGGATCCCGAACCACGCTGGGAGCCGCTGTCGAGGTCGGGCAACCGATCCCCGTACATGGTTTTCGGTGAGACCTATCACCTGCTTCCCACGGCTGAGGGCTATCGGGAGCAGGGCATCGCCTCCTGGTACGGCCAGAAGTTCGACGGCCGGCCCACCGCCAGCGGTGAGCCCTACGACATGTTCGAGCTGACGGCGGCTCATCGCAAACTGCCCCTGCCCACCTATGCGCGGGTGACGAATCTGGAGAACGGCCGCAGCACCATCGTCAAGATCAACGACCGGGGTCCGTTTCACGCCGATCGCATCATTGACCTGTCCTTTGGTGCAGCGGTGAAGCTCGGGTTTGCCGACGCCGGCGTCGCCCGGGTCGAAGTGGAAGCCATAACCCTGGACGATGGCCCACCGCTGCGGCTCGATCAACCGATCCTGGCATCGACGCTCACCGAGGGTCATGGCGCCATCTGGCTGCAGGCGGGCGCCTTCGGGAATCCGGATTCGGCAGCCGCACTCAAGCAGCGGCTCGCGGATGTGATTGGTGAACGCTCCGATGCGGCCACGGTCCAACTGCTGCGTGGAGCAGATGCCCTGACCCGGGTTCGGGTCGGCCCGCTGCCCGACCTGATCGAAGCGAGCCGACTGCAGGCCCTGATTACTTTTGCGAATCTCGGCACCGTGCCGCTGATCGTGCGCGATCAGTAAATGTTTCCAGGATCTCTGCAGCCGGAGGCCGCGGGGGTGCATGCTACAATGACGTCTCGCTGCAGGCGCTCCGCGGCGCTCCCAGGCCACCCTGATTTCGGAAGTTGTCGATGATGTTCAACGTGCTCGTGCGCGCCGCCATGGTGGCGATTCTGGTATCCACCGGACTGCTTGCCGGCGCCGCTCCGGCGCTGATTCCCGCGCCGCCGCAGCTGCAGGCCACCGGCTGGATCCTGATGGATGCAGCCACGGGCACCGTGCTTGCGGAGCACAACGCGGATGAAGCGCTGCCGCCGGCCTCGCTGGTCAAGATCATGACTGACTACATCCTGGCCAACGAACTGGCGGCCGGGCGCATTTCCCTGGACGACGAGGTGCTGATCTCGGAGAAGGCCTGGCGTCAGGGTGGGTCGAAGATGTTCGTGCACGTCGGTGACCGCGTCCGGGTCGAAGATCTCGCCCGCGGCATCATCATCCAGTCCGGCAACGACGCCAGCATCGCCATCGCCGAATTCATCGCCGGCAGCGAGGATGCGTTTGTTCAAATGATGAACGCCCAGGCCGAACTGCTGGGGATGGTCAACACGCAGTACCGCAACTCCACCGGCTGGCCCGATCCGGAGCAGTACAGCTCGCCCCGCGATCAGGCCATTCTGGCCAAGCGCCTGATCGCTGACCATCCCGAACACTATGCCATCTATGCGGAGCGTGAATTCACCTACGGTCGCGATTTTCAGACTGGTGCGCCCATCGTACAGCGCAACCGCAACTCGCTGCTGTGGATGGATCAGACCGTAGACGGCGTCAAGACCGGACACACCGAGGCGGCTGGCTATTGCCTGGTGGCGTCGGCCCAGCGCGACGGCATGCGCCTGATATCGGTGCTCATGGGTTCGGACAGCACCCGGTCCCGGGCCAGGGACAGTCAGGCTCTGCTGCGCTATGGCTTCAGGTTCTTCGAGACCCGCAGCCTCTATGCCGGGCTGCAGCAGCTTGAGCGGACGGCGGTTTGGAAGGGCAAGGACGACGAGGTCAGTGTCGGTCTTGCGGAGGATGTGGTGCTCACGCTGCCGCGGGGTCGCTACGATGACCTTAAGGCTACCGTTGTCCTCGATCCCTGGCTCAGCGCTCCCATCGCCGAAGGAACTGAACTCGGAACCCTGAGCGTGACCCTCGATGATGATGAGATCTTCTCTGCAGCGCTGATAGCCCTGGCCGCCGTCGAGCGTGCCGGAATCGTCAAGCGGCTGTGGCACTCCCTGCAGATGTTCTTCACGCGCTTGTTCTCTTGAGGCCCTGCAGTGCCTGAACCGGACGCCCCACGCATCGAGTTTCCCTGTCGTTACCCCGTCAAGGTGATGGGGGAGAACCGGGAAGACTTTGCGGCCATGGTGGTGGAAGTCGGCCAGCGTCATGCGCCCGATCTCGATCCCGATGAGGTGTCCGAGCGACCGTCCCGCAATGGGCGCTGGTTGGCAGTGACGCTGGTCATCGAGGCCCGCAGTGAAGATCAGCTCCGCGCCCTGCACGCAGACTTGAAGGCCACAGGCCGTGTCACGCTCGTGCTCTGAGGCGGCCGACCTCGCCGGCGACGAACTTCAGGTCTGCTGGCTTGGCAGGCGCCCCTATGTGGAAACCATGGCTGCCCAGCAGGCCTTTACCGATGGCCGCCATGGCGAGACCCGGGACGAAATCTGGTGGCTGGAGCACGACCCGGTCTTCACCCAGGGTCAGGCCGGTCGCGCCGAGCACGTGCTGGCTCCCGGGTCCATTGCCGTGGTGCAGAGCGACCGGGGCGGCCAGGTCACCTACCACGGCCCGGGCCAGCTGGTGGGCTACCTGCTGATCGATGTCCGCCGTCGCCAACTGGGGGTCCGGGCATTGGTGACCGCCATCGAAAACGCCATCATTGCCACTCTGGCTGGCTGGGGCATCGAGGCTGCCGCCCGTGCGGATGCACCGGGCGTCTACGTCGGTGACGCCAAGATCGCGTCCCTCGGATTGCGGGTCCGCCGCGGCTGCAGCTACCACGGCTTGGCCCTGAATGTGGACATGGATCTCGAACCCTTCTCCCGCATCAATCCCTGTGGCATGGCGGGACTCGCCGTGGCCCAGCTTGCGGATCTCGGTGCTGAAACGAACATGACGGTCGTGCGGGAGACGCTGACGGCTGCACTGGTGCGGGAACTGGGTTACGGCGAGGCGTGCTGACAGGTGCGAGGCTGCTACGAACAGTTCGTTCGCGCTGTCGCGGAAGTAGCATGCGATGGGTTGGGCGCCTGTGGGAGAGCGCTATCGCCCGCAGGGCGATGCGCCGATTCGCGGGGCGCTCAGTAGCGGAGGGGCCCTCAGCTTCGGCATAGCGCTTCGCGATCGGCCCATTCGCTGCGCGAATAGGGCTCTGTTGCGGACCATCCATGGTCCGCCCCCTACGGGGCGCCCTGGGGGCGACGCACGCTGCTCCTGGCAGCATGCGCCCACAAAGGGGTGTTTCGGTCCTGAAAAAATAATTTAAAATCAATAACTTAATTTTTTCTCAACGAAACTTCGCCACAGTCTGCACAATCGGCCCGCCGGCGCAGGCGGAACTCCTGCCAGCGGCAACTCAGCGCATCGAAGGTGAGGATTCGGCCGACCAGTGGTTCACCGATGCCGGCGATGAGTTTGATGGCCTCCAGTGCCTGCAGGGCGCCGATGCTGCCTACCAGGGGCGCGATGACGCCGTTCTCGGCGCAGTTCAGGGCGAGGTCTTCGGCGTCCGGCCACAGGCAGCGGTAGCAGGGAGAATCATCCCGGCGTGGATCGAAGCAGGTGATCTGGGCCTCGAAACGTATTGCTGCGGCACTGACCCAGGGCTTGCGGTGCTTCAGGCAGGCCCGATTGAGCGCGTAGCGCGTGGCCAGATTGTCGGTGCCGTCGACGATCAGATCGGCCCCGGCCACGGCCGTGTCGAGTGTCCCGCCCTCGAGCCTGCCTTCGAGCAGGGTCAGTTCGACGGCGGGATTCAGCGCCCGCAGGCGATCGGCCGCGGAGGCGGTCTTGGCGCGGTGGATGTCGGCCTGCCCGTGGAGAATCTGCCGCTGCAGGTTGGAGGCATCGACCCGGTCGTCGTCCACCAGGGCGAGGTGTCCGATGCCGGCTGCAGTGAGATAGAGCGCCAGCGGTGAGCCCAAGCCGCCGAGGCCCACCACCAGAACCCGCGCTTCGAGCAGGGCCTCCTGTCCGCCGATATCGAGTTCCGGCAGCATGATCTGGCGGCTGTAGCGCAGAAGCTGGGCGTCGTCCAAGGTGAGCCTCCCATCAGGCCGGGCGGCGAGCGATCGTAACACGCGGCAGATTCGCGAAGTCATCGAGGGTGCGTATGGCCTGGAGCCCCGCTGCGGCCAGCAGGCTGCGCACGCAGGGGCCCTGACGGTGGCCGTGTTCAAGCAGGATCCAGCCGCCGGCATGCAGGCGCCGAGGGGCGGCTTCGGCCAGCTCGGCCAGTGCCTCCTGACCCTTGTCCGCCGCGAACAGTGCCAGGGCGGGCTCGTGGCGGGCCACATCCCTGGCCAGATCCGGATCGCCGACAGCAATGTAGGGCGGGTTGGCGATGATGAGATCGAAGGTCAGGGCGCCAAGATCTTCGAACCAGTCGCTGCGGCGCCATTCGACACGGCCGGGGGCGATGCGCTCGGCGTTGCGAGCTGCCACGGCCAGGGCTGGCGCAGAGATGTCCGTAGCCAGGATGCGCCAGTCCGGGCGGGCGACGGCCAGCGCCAAGGCGATGGCACCGCTGCCCGTGCCGAGATCGACGACGTGCGCATCGGGACGCGCCATGAGTTCCAGGGCCGTGGTCACCAGCAGTTCGGTCTCCGGCCGCGGGATCAGCACGGCCGGCGTGACCTCGAGTTCGAAGTCCATGAAGCCCTTGCGGCCGGTGATGTAGGCCACGGGTTCACCGCTGGCGCGGCGTTCGATCCAAGTCAGATAGCGGCAGGCTGCATCCGCCGTGAGGGGGGTGTCCGGTCGGGCAATGAGCTGGCTGCGGGTCATGCCAGAGCATTCGGTCAGCAGCAGCTCCGCATCGAAGCGGTCGAGGCCGAGGCCTCGTGCCAGCTCGAGCGCATCTGCGACGGCCTTGGGCGGCATGGATCAGTCTCCGAGACTGGCGAGCAGATCAGCCTGATGTTCCTGGCGCAGGGGCTCGATGACGTCATCGAGCTGGCCTTCGAGGATGGCGTCGAGGGCGTACAGGGTCAGGTCGATACGGTGATCGGTGACGCGACCCTGGCTGAAGTTGTAGGTGCGTATACGTTCTGACCGATCCCCTGAACCCACCAGATTGCGACGGGTTTCGGCCCGCGCGGCCGTCTGGGTCCGGCGAGCGCTGTCCGTGAGTCGTGCCTGCAGCAGGGCCATGGCCCGGGCCCGGTTCTTGTGCTGGGACCGCTCCTCCTGGCACTCCACGACGATGCCCGAAGGCAGGTGGGTGATGCGCACGGCTGAGTCGGTCTTGTTGACGTGCTGGCCGCCGGCCCCGGAGGAACGGTAGGTGTCGATGCGAAGGTCCTCCTTTGCCAGCACCACTTCATCGACTTCAGTGGGCTCCGGAAGCACCGCGACGGTACAGGCCGAGGTGTGAATCCGGCCCTGGGATTCCGTTTCCGGCACCCGCTGCACCCGATGGGTGCCGGATTCGAATTTCAGCGTGCCATAGACTCCGCTGCCGGCGATGCGGGTGATCACTTCCTTGTATCCGCCCACCTCGCCGGGCCGTTCCGACAGGATTTCGACCTTCCAGCCCTTGGCTTCCGCGTAACGCAGGTACATGCGCAGCAGGGTGCCGGCAAACAGTGCGGCCTCGTCGCCGCCGGTACCGGCACGGATTTCCAGAAAGGCATCGGCCTGATCGGCCGGATCCCGGGGCATGAGCAGGCGCTCGGTTTCGCGCTCGACTGTAAGCAGGGCCAGCTGACAGCTGTCCCGGGCCTCCCGGGCGAGGGCGCGCATGTCGGCATCCCCATCGTCCAGCAGTTCGACGGCGTCGGCGAATTCTTGCCGCAGCCTTTCCATTGCTTTGAGCTGTCGGACCATGGGTTCGAGTTCCGCGTACTCCCGGGACAGCCGGCTGAAGCGGGCGGCATCGGCCGTCGTCTCACCGTCGGCCAACATGGCCGTCAGTTCTTCGTGGCGATCACGGATTTCGGAGAGTTTGCGCTCGATGGAGGGCTTCACGGCGACGGCTCTACTGCGGTGGGTGGGACGGGCGGGGTCACTCGTCGCGGTAGGTAGGGTCGAGGCCGAGCAGACGGCGGCCATGGACGATGACCTCGTCCCGACCCTCCGCGCCAGCTTCCCGCAGCTGCTGGCTCGGGGTATGGATCAGCTTGTTGGTCAGGCTGCGGGCGAGGCGGCCGAGGACTTCCTCGGGATCGTCACCTCGTCGCAGGCGGCGCAGGTGGCGATCGAGTTCTGCCTCAGTGATGCGCTCGGCGTGGGTGCGGTAGGCCTTCACGGTGGCGACGGCCTCCTGGGAACGGAGGTCGCGCATCCAGGCCGTTACACCCTGGGCGATGATGCGTTCCGCCTCCTCGGCGGCATCGAGGCGGGAGCGCCGGTTCTCGGCGACGATCTCGGCGAGATCATCGATAGTATAGAGGAAGACGTCTTCGAGGTCGCCGACCTGGGATTCGATGTCCCGGGGCACGGCGATGTCCACCAGCAGCATCGGTTCCCGCTTGCGGGCCCGGATGGCGGTTTCCACCATGCCCTTGCCCAGCACCGGCAGATCCGCGGCGGTGGAGGTGATGACGATGTCGGCAGCGGGCAGTACCCGTGGCAGGTCCGACAGCAGCACGCTGTCGGCGCCGAAACGGGCGGCCAGTTCCCGGGCGCGGGCGATGGTCCGGTTGGCAATCACCATGCGGGCCACACCGGCCTGCCGCAGATGCTCGGCGACCAGCTCGATGGTCTCGCCGGCGCCCACCAGCAGCACGCTGGCCTGTTCCAGATTGGCGAAGATCTGCTGGGCCAGGGAGACCGCGGCGTAGGCGACGGAAACCGGATGGCGGCCGATGTCGGTGTCGGTGCGTACCCGCTTCGCAGTGACTAGCGTATGCTGAGACAACCGCTCGAGTTCGCGGCCCATGGTGCCGGCATCACGGGCGACCTCCCAGGCATCCTTGACCTGGCCGAGGATCTGGGGCTCACCCAGCACCATGGAGTCGAGTCCTGCGGCAACGCGCATGGCGTGGCGGACGGCGGCATCATGGTGGTGGAGGTAGCTCGAACTTTCGAGTCGACGCAGGTCCAGTCGATGATAGTCACTCACCCAGCGCAGCAGCGGAGCATGGTCACGGCCTCCGGTGTCGCAGTAGAACTCGGTGCGGTTGCAGGTGGAAAGGATGGCAATTTCCGACAGAGCGAGATCGCGTCGCAGGTCGCGAAGCGCATCCGGTAGCTGGTGGCTTGGGAATGCGACGCGCTCGCGCAGCTCGACAGGCGCGGTGACGTGATTGAATCCGAGCGCGACAAGTCCCATCTTGCCCAAGCTCTCTCTGATCCGGAGTTGGCCATGATAGCGCAATCTCGCGCGATTCGCTGTTCCTGCGGGGGGCGATTGCCAATCGGTGGAGCCTCGTTGCGTCTTCTCCCGGCGCTGCTGCTGGCCGTGGTTCTGGCCGGCTGCATGACGGCCGGGCGGGAAGGCGTCGGCAGCGAGCCGGCCGGCCCTGAAGCGGGGACATTGAAACCGGCTTCAGCGTTAGCCCCCGATGCTTCGCCCGGGGCTGCCGACCCGGTGGCTGCGTCCGAGACGGAGTCCCGGGATGCTGCGGTGCCCGCTCCCGAGGCCGTGGCGGCGGTCACCTTGGCCGCGTTCCCGAAGGACACGCTCTACGACCTGCTGGTTGCGGAACTTGCCCTGCGCCAGGGGGATCTGGCCACGGCGCTCGAGAGCTATGTGACCCAGGCCCGGCTCACCCGGGATCCCGGGGTGGTGGCCCAGGCCGTTCGCCTGACGGTGCTGTCCAGGGACATCCAGCGCGGACTGGAAATGGCCGAACTCTGGGCCTCGCTGGCGCCCAAAGACCCGAGGGCGCGGCAGGCGGCGGGTCTGGCGCTGATCCGGGTGGATGACCTCAAAGGGGCGCTGAGCCACTTTGCGGAACTGCGGGCGCAATCCGGGAGTGCGAACTTCGGCTATCTGGCTTCCCAGGCGGGGCATCTCGACCCGGAGGCCCGGGCTGATCTGGCCCAGGCCCTGGCTGCATTGCAGCTGCGTTTTCCCGATGATGCGCAGCTGGCCTATGCCCAGGCCCTGCTCATGGAGCAGCTTCGGCGCCCGGAGCAGGCGCTGGCGGTCCTTGCCGGGCACCCCCTGGATGAACTGCCGCGGGAAGCCCTGCTCCTGCAGTCGCAGCTGCTGGCGGGTCTCGGGCGCCGCGACGAAGCCATTGCCATCCTCGACGAGCGCCTCGGGGATGGCATGCTGCAGGACGGCGAAGAAGCCCGTCTGCGCTATGCCCGCGCCCGCCTGCTCATCGATGCCGGTCGTTTCGGAGCGGCGCGGGAAGACTTCGAGGCCCTGCTCGCCCGGGTGGGGGACAATGCCGAAATTCTGCTTTCCCTGTCCTTGCTGGCCCTCGAACAGGATGAGATTGCTGCCGCCAGGAGTTACCTGGAGCGCCTGTTGGCCACCGGCCGGCGTCGGGACGTGGCCCACTACTACCTGGGTGAATTGGCGCGGACCCAGGGCGATGTTGAGGCCGCCGTGGCCGCCTTCGGTCAGGTGATGCCCGGAGCGGAGTTCCGCAGTGCCCAGTTGCGGGCCTCGGCCCTGCTGCTGCAGCACACCGGCAGCGATGGCCTTGGAGATTATCTGGCGCTGCAGCGCGCCCGCTATCCCGGTGAAGCCGTCGCCCTGTGGCTGCTGGAAAGCGGGCTGCTGCTGGAGGTGGCTGCGGAGGAGGAGGCGCTGGAAGTCCTCGACGCGGCCATCGAAGCGCATCCTGATGACCTGGAACTCCGCTATGCCAGGGCGCTGGCCCGCAAGCGGGTCGATGACATTGCGGGTCTGGAAGCCGACCTGCGGCACATTCTCGAGCTTGATCCGGACCATGCCATGGCCCTGAATGCCCTGGGCTACATCCTGGCCGATCGCACCGACCGCTACGGCGAAGCGAAGGCCCTGATCACGAGGGCACTGGAGCTGCGCCCGAATGAGCCCGCCTACATCGACTCCCTGGGTTGGGTGGAGTATCGGCTGGGCAATCACGCCCGGGCGAGAACATTGCTGGAGCGGGCCTACCGCCTCATGCCCGACCATGAGATCGCGGCCCATCTGGGTGAGGTGCTCTGGGTCATGGGTAAGCGCGAAGCCGCCCTGCAGACATGGGAGGAGGGGCTGGCGCTGGATCCGGACAGTGACGTGCTGGCGGAGACCATGGAGCGCCTGCTCGGCAGCGAGCGTGCCCTTGGGGTGCGGTCAGGCGTGGGTCGGGCACGGTGAAGTCGATGCCAGTGCTCCGTCATCCTGGCTGGCTGCTGGTCTGCGCGCTGCTGCTGGGCTGCACGACCCTGCCGCCGGCAGAGGACGGTGAAGGGCTGCGCCCCGACGACATCGATCGCTTCATCATCGAAGGCAAGGTCGCATGGGTGCACCCGGAGGGCCGTGGCAATGCCAATCTGACCTGGCAACAGGACGGCGAAAACTTCGATCTGCTGCTTACCGGGCCTCTGGGGCAGGGCGCCGTTCGGCTGGAAGGGAATGCTGAAGCCGTGAGTCTTTCGACGCCGGACGGGACCAGGCAGGCGGGGGAGGCGGATGCACTGCTCGGCGCAGCGCTTGGCTTCACGATTCCTGTGGCACAGGTGCGCTGGTGGGTGCTGGGCGTCCCGGCCCCGGTGGGCGAGGCTGGACCCGTCCGGGTGCACGGACGTGACACCCACGATCGACCGGCCGACGTGGAGCAGGATGGTTGGCGTATCCAGTGGTCTGACCGACGGCTGGTGGAGGCCCGCTCCCTGCCCCGGCGTGTGCAACTCGAGCGTGAAGGGACCCGGCTGACCCTGGTGGTGGGGGCTTGGACCCTGGGGAAGGTCAGCCTGGCGGGGTCGTCTTCGCAATAGGCCCCGCTCGCCGCGGATTGAATTGACAGAGCACCACCCCAGCCGCAGAATACGCGCCTTTTTCGCGGTCCGGCCCGGACGCTGCGCTTGCCGAGCAGCGCGCAGCAGCCTGGATTCGCGAAGGTTCCGAATTGGGGTGTCGCCAAGTTGGTAAGGCACCGGATTTTGATTCCGGCATTCGCAGGTTCGAGTCCTGCCACCCCAGCCAAACACTGTACCCAGGCAGTAGCCTCTGGACGGATTGGCGTTCGTCGGCCGCGCTGCCCGACGCCTGATCGGGGATTCTGCTGTTGTCCAACCTGATGATCTTCGCCGGGAACTCCAACCGGCCGCTGGCGCAGCGTATCGTGGACCGGCTGCGGATGCCGCTGGGTAAGGCCCAGGTCGGCCGCTTCAGCGACGGTGAGGTGGCGGTGGAGATCGATGAGAACGTCCGCGGCAAGGACGTGTTCATCCTGCAGTCGACCTGCGCGCCTACCAACGACCACCTGCTCGAACTCGTCATCATGGCCGATGCGGTGAAGCGGGCGTCGGCAGGTCGGATCACGGCGGTGATTCCTTATTACGGGTACGCCAGGCAGGATCGGCGGCCACGCTCGGCAAGGGTGCCCATCAGCGCCAAGGTGGTGGCGGATGTGATCACCGCTGCAGGCTTCCATCGGGTGCTGACCGTGGATCTGCATGCGGATCAGATCCAGGGCTTCTTCAACATGCCGGTGGATAACGTCTACGGATCGCCGGTGCTGGTGGCTGACGCCCTCGCCCGCAGCTTTGGTGCAGGAAGCGGAGCGTCGTCCGACATGGTCGTGGTGTCGCCGGACGTGGGAGGTGTGGTGCGGGCGCGGGCCATCGCCAAGCAGCTCGACGACGCCGATCTGGCGATCATCGACAAGCGTCGGCCGAAGGCCAATGACGCGCAGGTCATGCACATCATCGGGGACGTCGAAGGACGGCCCTGTGTGATCGTCGACGACATCGTCGATACCGCCGGGACGCTGTGCAAGGCGGCGGAGGCCCTGAAGGACTGTGGTGCGACCCGCGTAGCGGCGTATTGCACACACCCTGTCCTGTCAGGGGAGGCTGTGGCACGCATCGAGCGGTCGGCTTTGGACGAGCTGGTGGTCACGGACACCATTCCCCTGCGTCCGGACGCGCAGGAGTGCGGGCGCATCCGTCAGCTGTCGCTTGACGAACTGCTGGCGGAAGCGATTCGCCGAGTCAGCAACGAGGAATCCATCAGCGCCATGTTCCATTGAGGGAATGGCGCTGATCTCTGGCATCACGGGCTGGTCGCAAGCCCGTGATGCCTTTCATTGAAACGAGGAGAAATCAGCGATGGCAGACAAGATCATGCTGTCGGCAGAGCCGCGCAGCGACGTAGGGAAGGGTGCGAGCCGCCGCCTGCGTCGACTGGCGTCGAAGGTGCCGGCGATCATTTATGGCGGGGGTCAGGATCCACGAATGATCACGCTGCCCCACAAGGAACTGGTCAAGGCCATGGAGGCGGAAGCCTTCTATTCTCAGGTGCTCGAGCTCGAAGTCGGCGGCGAGAAGATTTCCACCATCGTCAAGGATGTGCAGCGCCACCCATCCAAGCCGCAGGTCATGCACGTGGACTTCCAGCGCATTCGCGCGGACCAGGAGATTCACGTCAACATCCCGATTCACCTGCTCAACGAGGAGCAATGCAAGGGCGTGCGCCTGGAGAACGGTCGTATCGCCCAGCAGATCACCGAAGTGGAAGTGGTGTGTCTGCCGGCGGCATTGCCGGAGTACTTCGAGATCGACGTGGCGGAGCTTGGTATCGGCGATACCGTCCACCTCTCCGATCTGGTGGTGCCCGAGGGTGTGACCCTGCCGCAGCTGGCACTCGGTGAGGACCACGACCAGCCCATCCTCAGCATCGAAGCCGCGCGCGTCATGGCCGAGGAAGGCGACGAGGCGGCCGACGCTGACGAGGCGGAAGATGGCGCCGACGCCCAAGCGCCCAAGGGCGAAGGCGACGACGACTGATTCCGGGTCGCGCATGTCTGAAGCCGTAAGGCTGATCGTCGGCCTCGGGAATCCCGGGGCCGAGTACGAAGGTACCCGGCACAATGCCGGTGCCGAGCTGGTCTCGGCACTGGCTGCGGCCGGCGGGGAGTCCCTGCGTGAGGAGAAACGCTTCCGGGGGCTGACCGCCCGGGTCAACCTGGCCGGTGTCGACGTCCGCTTGCTGATTCCGACCACGTTCATGAACCGCAGCGGCGAGTCGGTGGTTCCCTGTCTGGCCTTCTATCGCCTGCCACCGGCGGCCATGCTGGTGGTGCATGACGAGCTGGATCTGCCGCCGGGCGCGGTGCGTCTGAAGCGAGGCGGGGGCCATGGCGGCAACAATGGCTTGAGGGACGTCATTCGTGCGCTGGGAGGCGAGCAGGACTTTGGCCGACTGAGACTGGGTGTGGGTCATCCCGGAGACAAGGCGCGGGTGGCCGGGTACCTGCTCTCCAGGGCGCCTGCGAGTGAGCGCAAACTGCTGGCCGAAGCCATGGACGAGGCCATGCCCATCGTGCCGCTGCTCGTTGCCGGCGAGTGGGAACGGGCCATGACAGAACTGCACACACGCCAGCGTGCTGCAGATCGCGCTGCCGACAAAGGAAGCTGATTGTGGGATTCAACTGCGGCATCGTCGGTCTGCCCAACGTGGGCAAGTCGACGCTCTTCAATGCTCTGACTCAGGCCGGCATCAGCGCGGCGAATTTTCCCTTCTGCACCATCGAGCCCAATACGGGCATCGTGCCGGTTCCAGATCCCAGGCTCGATGCGCTCGCCGCCCTGGTGCGCCCCGAGAAGGTCGTGCCCACGACCATGGAGTTCGTCGACATTGCCGGTCTGGTGGCCGGAGCCAGCAAGGGCGAGGGACTCGGCAACCAGTTTCTGGCCAACATTCGCGAGACCGATGCCATCGCCCACGTGGTGCGCTGCTTCGAGGACGAGAATGTGGTGCACGTCGATGGCCGCATCGATCCGGTGGCAGACATCGACATCATCGATACCGAACTCATGCTGGCCGATCTCGAGAGTATCGAGCGCGCTTTCAGCCGAGTGGCTCGGGCCGCGAAAGTCGGCGACAAATCCGCCAAGGGCGAGGCTGACCTGCTCGAGCGGCTCAAGGCCGGGCTCGAGGCAGGCAAGCCGGTGCGGCAGCTGCTCGCTGAAGATGCGGTACTGGCGGACGCCGAAGTGCGCGTCAAGGTGCGGCAGCTCTTCCTGCTGACCTCCAAGCCGGTGATGTACATCGCCAATGTGGCCGAGGATGGTTTCGAGGACAATCCGCACCTGGCGGCCGTGCAGCAGCTGGCTGCCGGGCAGGGTGCCGTGGTGGTGCCCATCTGCAGTAAGCTCGAAGAGGAGATCGCCGAACTCGAGGCGGACGAGAAGCTCGACTTCCTGGAGGAGATGGGGCTCGAAGAGCCCGGCTTGAATCGCGTCATCCGGGCCGGATACGGCCTGCTCGAACTGCTGACGTTTTTCACCGCAGGTCCCAAAGAGGTCCGGGCCTGGACCGTGCGCAAGGGTGCGACCGCTCCCGAGGCGGCAGGCCGCATCCACAGCGACTTCCAGACCGGCTTCATCCGGGCCGAGGTGATCGCCTACGACGATTTCATTGCCGGTGGCGGTGAGCAGGGCGCGAAGGATGCCGGGCGCTGGCGACTGGAAGGCAAGGAGTACCGGGTCGCCGACGGTGACGTCGTCCACTTTCGCTTCAATGTCTGAATCCAGCCCACCTCCGGTCCAATTCAGACTGAGCCATTCTGGCCGTGCCATTCTGGCCGTGCCGTTCTGGCCGAGCTTGACACCCTGGCGAGGCGTGGCCAAAATCCGCCCCCTCCCGGTGCAACCGGGCGCCCATCCTGAAGTTTGGCTACGTAGCTCAGCTGGTTAGAGCACGGCACTCATAATGCCGGGGTCCCCTGTTCAAATCAGGGCGTAGCCACCAAATCCTCCGGTCTCGTCGTCACATGCCAGCGCATCCCTTTTGTGGAGCGCTGGTCATGGCATCGTGCCTCGTTTCTGCGCCACGCCGGATCTGGTGTCGATCTGCCACGATGTTTTCGCACCATTTGTGCGCCGATCACGCCTGACGTGAATACCTGTGAGGCATCGTCTCCGGTTTTGCGTGCCCCACGAAGGCGCGCGGGCATCAATCTGCGCCCACCCTGGTGCGTCCTTGGGCGGCAAACACCCCTCGATCTTCTCCATCGTCACGGAATTGAAGTGCTGGCCCGAAGTCTGCAAGGGAGCCCCTGACCCGACCCGTTGACGGGGACTACATCCGGCGGTTGGGATTTCTCAAGCACAGCAGGGGTATCGACCATGCAGATTCAGAACGGCCCCGGGCCGGTACGTAAACTGTCAGCGGCCATCGCGCTGGCGATGATGGCGCCCCTGGCGCCAATGGCGCTCGCTCAGGGCGCCATGATCGAAGAGGTGGTGGTGACTGGATCCCGTATCGCCCGGGATCCGAACGCCACCTCATCCAACCCCATCCAGAGTGTTGGTGCGGCGGACATCCGCCTGTCAGGCAGCGCTGAAGCCACGGAGTATCTCCGCCAACAGCCTGCGCTGCTGACCAGTCTTTCATCAGAAGCTTCGGCGGACTCCGGGGCGGTAGGGGGATCGTTCAGCCGCATTGGACAGTCGGTGCTGGCGCTGCGCGGTATGGGCGCAGACCGTACCCTGGTCCTGGTGGACGGTCGCCGACATGTATCGGGCGTCGACGGCACCCAGTCGGTCGATATCGGTACCATTCCCAGCGCGCTGATCGAGCGGGTCGAGACGCTGACGGGCGGTGCCTCGTCGATCTACGGTGCCGACGCCGTCACCGGGGTGGTGAACTTCATCCTCAAAGATGACTTCGAGGGCGTGGACATCAACGCCCAGATGAGCCAGAACGGCAGCGGCGATGGCCGTACCAGCACGCTTGGCTTGCTCGTGGGCCAGAATTTCGATGAAGGTCGCGGCAACTTCACCATCGGCCTCGACGTCCTGAAGCGCAACAACACCCTCTTCGGCGATCGCGGC
>JAFIFJ010000171.1 GCA_020832085.1 Gammaproteobacteria bacterium
TGGACGAGGGCGAGATCTTCAACATGTACCACGAAGTCCCGAGCGTGGCCCGCAAGGCCGCCTGGGGGCTGAAGTACACCCGCGGGATCTGCGATCCGACCTTCCAGACCGGCACGCCGGAGACGGACCGCGAGCTGCTGCGCAACCTGATCGCGTACTACTGCGTGCTCGAAGGCATGTTCTTCTACTGCGGCTTCACACAGATCCTGTCCATGGGCCGCCGCAACAAGATGACCGGCACCGCCGAGCAGTTCCAGTACATCCTGCGCGACGAGTACATGAACGTGAACTTCGGCATCGACGTGATCAACCAGATCAAGATCGAGAATCCTCATTTGTGGGATGCCGATACGCAGCAGGAAGCCATCCAGATGATTCTGGAGGGCACGCAGCTGGAGATTGAATACGCGCGGGATACGATGCCGCGGGGTGTGTTGGGGATGAATGCGCAGATGATGGAGGAGTATTTGAAGTTCATTGCCAATCGGCGGCTGGCGCAGATTGGGTTGCCGGAGCAGTTCCGGGGGGTGAGTAATCCCTTCCCCTGGATGAGTGAGATTATGGATCTCAAGAAGGAGAAGAACTTCTTTGAGACGAGGGTGACGGAGTATCAGGTGGGTGGGGCGCTTTCTTGGGATTGATCATCTAGCCCGCCATACCGCGATAGGGAAGTACGCGGTTCAGGGTCGAAAGGAATCGGCTGGTGGAGTTGCAGCGCCCGCCTCCGTGCGGGCGTTTTGCGTTCATGGGCTGGGTGGGGGCGACGAGCGTGCGGCAAAGATGAATGCATGCGGTAATGACTGCTTGTGCGGACTCGCTCTCAATTGAGTTATGCGGGCCTCAGCTCAATACTAATTGAACAAATCTAATCGGCAAAATGGACAAGCATGCCTATCCAAGATGGCGAAAGACATTCAGCAAACAATTCAGCCTTGAATTGCTTTGGGACTGGCTATCTTTTTGAAAAGAGAATTGTTCCACTTCGGTTCGCAATCAAGTCATTATCATTTCTATCTCTGGCTGGTCCGTTATCAATCGGCGCCCTTGTGTTAGCCGTTGGAACTACTGGATCCATCATTTTTTTTGCTCTTGCAGCCGCATCAACTCTAAGTTCTGTTCAAGTTATCGTCTCCCTATGGGCTCTTGTAGCGAACTGGCAAAACAACCTTTCTTACTATATCGAGTCTAAATCAGATAATTATCGACTTGCTGATAAATTCAACGGCTTGGCAAACAACGTCAATTTGTCGGATTCGAAATGGCGGCACCAAAAAGATGTTTTAGAGACCATGAGTGAAATGAGGAAGGATTTAGACCTACGTTTCGATATCAGTGATGAAGAGAAGAGAATGGGAATGCGTGCCGCACTACGCCGTTATCAGAGGCCTTGCGTCGCGTGCAGTCAGGTACCTGTGTCACTAGACTCGCACAACTGTGATGTATGTGGGAACTTCAAAAGAAGGAGAATAAGATGGCTGATGTGACGAAATCGATAGTACGTGTCTTGAGGGGATTCTCTGAGCTTTCTTATGAAGAACGCGTCGAAGCTCTGAAATTATTCAATGAGTATCAAAGAGATGTTGATCTCAAGAAGCGAAAGGCACTTCTCGAATCCAATGCCAAAAAGGCCGGCTTGGATCTTGGCCCCACAAATCAAGGTGGGTGCCCATGCTGTGGCAGATAACCCATGCGTGAACGAAAATATTACGAAACTGGGCACTTACTTTTCGCGCCATTTTTTAAAGGCGTTAGGCCGAAGGAGAGGTCGTGAGCGAAATCGAAAATCCACAGCGCCCTGCACTTGAAGCTTCAATAGTTCGCGCCGAGGCATCGCTCACACGACTGCTTGAATGGATCAGAGCCGCGGACGCTAGGTTGCGCTTCGTGTTGCCCCTTACTACAGCAATGCTCGGCGCTCTCGTTGTGCTCGTACCACCAATGGCGAGTTGGACAGTGCTGGGGGGAATAACGGCAGCCTTCGCGATCTTCTTTCTGGTTCTGAGTATTGCATTTTCAGCATGCTCCACTTTCCCTCGCACTACAGGACCTTTGGGCTCATTGATCTTTTTCGGGGGCATCGGTTCTCGAGACCTTCAGCAGTTTGAGTCTGCGTTCCGTGACATGAGCGATGAGGCGTACCTCTCTGATTTATTGAAGCAATGTCATAGGAACGCTCAGATCGCTGAGCAGAAGTACACTTGGCTTCAGCGCGCCATAGGCTGCCTGTTTATAGCAGCAGCCCCGTGGGCTGTTGCAATTTTCGAACTCTATTCTCGGAGTCCATAGTGGCGCTTTCGGATCAACTGAAGAACGATGTCCAGTCCACAATCAACCAACAGTGGAATATTCGGAGAGGTCAGAAAGTTCCATCCACTTCAGATGTCGCATTAACGGGTGGTGCAGTCGAACTGGATGCAACGTTTCTTTACGCAGACCTTGCCAGCTCTTCAAAGATGGCCAAAGAACTAGATCGTCGGGTTGCGGCAAAAATTCTAAAATCTTTTCTAGCCGCCTCAGCACGACTGGTAAGGCACAACGGAGGGAATATCGTCAGCTTCGATGGTGACAGGATACTCGGGGTCTTTTACGGAAATCACAAGAATACCTCGGCAGCCAAATGCGCATTGCAGATCAAGTACGCAGTTGAAGAAATCATCAAGCCCAGATTCGAAACCAAGTACCAAGGGGTTAGAGACGCCTCTTTCAGCATCGCTCACGGGGTTGGAATCGATACAGGCACGGTGCTGGCAGTTCGAGCTGGCGCCCGAGGTAACAACGATCTTATCTGGATTGGCAGAGCTCCGAATCTTGCCGCAAAACTGAGCGACCTTCGCGATGCGCCGTACAGCTCATTTATTACCGCTTCGGTCTATAACGTGATGCATGAATCATCGAAGTACAGTGGCAGAACCAAGAAGCGCATGTGGGAGCGCCTGGATTGGGAGTTTCTTGGGCAGAATATCCACATCTATCGTTCAAGTTGGCAGTGGGAGCCGTGAGGATCAGGCAACAACCCTCCAGGGGCAGAGCACGGCAAACTCATGATTTCTAAACGATTCTTCCCCGAAACTGCCTCATTCTTGCGTTTAGCGCCTATGGGACCTCTGGGTCAGACCAAATCAACCCTTTGATTTCGAAGCAATTATTCCCTCAAATCCTTCTCGCGCTTAGCACCTCGCTTTCAGGCCCGAAAGCAGTGCTCTAAGCCAACGTTAAGTCCAAGGCAGCGAAGCCGGCTTAGGCTATCGTTCTAACCGAAACATCAGCCTGTGGCCCAAAGCTCCACCACTGGACGGGCTACCCCCGAACGGGAAGAGAACTCTCGTTTCAGCGGACGCGAGCGGAAATCTATGCGGCGCACTGAGGGCAGTGGTGAAGCACCAGAAGCTGGTCCGGCTCAAGCGCCAGTTCCGCGTACGTCTTGCCCTCATCGTCGGAGAATTCGACCTCGTACGCGCCCGAAAGGATCTCAACCACGGTGCCTACCTGGCCACGCACGAGTCCGTGCTCCGGGATATCGCAGAGAACTGCGACGACGTCTAAAATGTGGGGATCCTGCTGCATGGCATCCTCTACTTGACGTAGCAACTGGTGAGCCGAGGCACAAATTCACCTTGCCTTACAATCCATGTGCTTCGCAAGTTCGCCGTCCCCTTCGGACCGGTGACAGCGAAATCAAGCACGTAGCGAGAACCAAAGCGATCGTTGTGGGCCGGATGTACATCCTGGGCTGCCGCGGCTTGAAGGAGCGCCTCCTGGAGCTCGCCGGCGTGCTCGGCTGTGAAGCCAAGGACTGCGGAGAACACCCGAGCCTTGTGCTTGCCCCGCGGATGGGTCGGATCCAAGCAATAGGCGACGAGTTTCTCGCGCTCTACTATGGCTTTGTCACCGCCCGGAAGCTTCATGGTAATGAGGTTAGCATAGGGTCCAAAGCCGCAACGCCGAGTTGCTGAGACCAAACAAGCTGCACGCTCAGATCATGGTCGACTACAAGGGCATTGAGAAGAAGCTTGGTCGCAAACTCACACGACAGGAGCGGAAGAAAGTAATCGATCACGACCACGAATCCCTTTCTCTCCCCCCGGCCAAAAAGGAATTACGAGAGAAAGAGCAACGAAGGCGCACCCTCAAGAGTGAGAATGCGACCCGCCCGGTGCAAGGGGGAGCCGTTGGTCAAGGCAAGAGGAACAGCGGCAACCTGCTCACTCGAAAGAATCCGGGCAGGAGGGACAGCAGCGACAATGGGTAGCGCTTGCGATGACCTCCTTATGGTGTGCCCGATGACCGTATGAAGCTGCGCGTCTGACCCGCCACCAACGACTGAACGCACTGGCCCCGACAAACGGACTCATGGATGACGAACCACGCATGGAGTGGTCCTCTACCTGATTTGGTCGAGGCTGAACCCGCCGATCTCCTCAGGCAGCTGAAGGACTTCGTTCCCGATGCCAGTGCTGCGCAAGTCGCCGCCTGGGAACAGGAACTCGAAGTACTGAAGTCCAGTGGCGCCGCAGTGCTGCGGCAAGAGCAGTCAGCCCGCAACCACGGCGCAGTGCTGGAGTACATGCTGCCCCGTGAGGCCGGGCGTCGACCGGACGTGGTGGTGCTGCAAAACGGCCTTGTCGTCGTTCTGGAGTTCAAGGAAACGGGTCGCCTGCGACGCTCTGACATCGACCAGACGGCAGCTTATGCCCGCGATCTCCAGGGCTATCACACCGCCTGTGAGCACGCCGAGGTGGTCCCTGTATTGGTTTTGTGCGGCGACTCCGCGGTATCGAAAGTGGTGGATGGCGTCCGCGTGGTTCGGGCGGATGAGATGGCTACCCTTCTTGTTGTGCTGGCGAGGTCGAGCAACGGCCCCATCGTCCCGACGACACAGTTCCTTCAGGGCGAGTACGCACCGCTTCCGACGCTGGTCACCGCTGCGCGATTGCTGTTCGACAACATGCCTCTGCCGCATATCAAGCGAGCGCGGAGTGCTGGCGTTGCGGATGCCGTTGTCCGCATCCTCGATGACGCGCGCGAGGTGCGCACCGCAGGTCGGCGGCGCCTCATTCTGGTGACGGGTGTACCCGGAGCTGGCAAGACGCTGGTAGGCCTTCAGGTGGCGCACAGTGCGGCGCTCGAAGCGGGCTTTGAATTTGGTGGCCGTCGCAAGCGCGGTGCGCCAGCGACGTTCCTTTCCGGCAATGGCCCCCTCGTGCAGGTGCTGCAAAATGCTCTGAAGAGCACCGCCTTCGTCCAGGACATGCACCGATTCATCCGTGAGCACGGCCTGGAGCATCCGGATCGGATTCCAACTGAGCGCGTGATCGTGTTCGATGAGGCACAGCGGGCTTGGGATCGCCCGAAGATCGAGGACTTCTATTCCAAGAAGCTGCCAGGCGTTGACACTGCGCGTTTCGGATCCGAGCCCGAGTTGCTCGTTCGGATCGCTGACTCCATGCCCGAGGGCGCAGTAGTGATCGCGCTTGTCGGCCAGGGGCAGGAAATCCACACGGGCGAGGAAGGCGGCATGACGCAATGGGCAGATGCAGTGCGGGAATCGCCCGGAGAATGGTCAGTGCTTGGGCCTCCCGAGTTGACTCATCTCTTTGAGGATTGCGCCTTCGAAGCCGACCCGCTGCTCGACCTCGACGTCGGTCTGCGCTACCACGCCGCGGCCGATCTGCATCGGTGGGTTGAGCTCGTCCTGGACGATGGCAACTTGGATGCCGCCAAAGTCCTGGCGGAACGGCTGCGACATGCCGCGTTTCCCATCTATGTCACCCGCGACCTGGATGCGGCCAAGAACTACGTCCTCAGCCGGTTTCAGTTTGAACCGCTACGTCGGTACGGCCTGCTCGCCTCTTCAAAGTCGGAGAAGCACCTGGCTGCGTTCGGGCTCGCGACGGGTTTCCAGTCGACCAAACGCATTCGCATTGGGGATTGGTTCAACGCGCCCCCTGAGGATGCGAGGTCCTGCTGCCAGTTCAACGACGTGATCACCGAGTTCCAGTGCCAGGGGCTGGAGCTCGACATGGCCATCACCTGCTGGGCGTCGGATCTCTGGTGGAACGGAGAACGATGGGAGAGTGCCGCTGCCAGAAAGAATAAGCTCGTTCGTGACGCCCATCAGCTGCGCCTCAACGCCTATCGGGTTCTGCTGACGCGGGGCCGGGAAGGTATCGTGATCTACGTGCCGACGGAGCCTGCACCGAAAATGGATGCTGTCGTCTCGGCACTCTTGGCGGCCGGAGCCTTGGAAGCGAGGTGAGTTGCTTCGGCTCCTCAGCCCGTTCTTTCGACCGAGCTTGGCTCCACCCGCCCAGTGCGTTTCGTGTCCTACTGTCGCTCGTTGGCAGATGAGACACCGCTCGCCATCTGGATTGATGAAACCGCAAACTTCGCGCACTCTCCGCGATCATGAGCCTACCTTCCGAGCCGAGAGCCTGCCTACATGAGCCCCTTCCTCAGCATCCTGGAGCAGGCTCTGCACTTCGCAGTGAACCAACGGCGCCAACTGGCCAAAGCAGCTGGACCGCCTGCAGTTCTGGTGTTTGGTCTGATGCTGATCCCAACAACCGAGGCCGTCCTGATGCCGGTGTTCATGGTTGCAGGCCTAGGCGCCAATGCCTGGCTGGCCGTTGCCACCCATCGTGTCGCCCTGCTGGGAGACACGGAGTCTTTCCGCTGGGGGCGCCGGGAGTGGCGCTTCGTCGGCGTCTCCTTGCTGCTCGTTGCGGGCTGGATCGGAGTGACGCTTGTGCTGAGCCTGCCCATCCTGGGGCTGGCAATGCTCCTACCATCCTCCCTTGCGGGCTTCTTCAACCTCGTGCTGGTCGGCGTCTTCGTGTTCAGCGCCTACCAGCTCGCACAGGTGAGCATCATTTTGCCCGCTACTGCCGTGGAACAATCTCTGGGTATCCGCCAGGCTCACGCACTCACGGCCGGGAGGCGAGGAACAGCCTTCGCCACGATCGTGCTGATTCCAGTCTTCATCGCCCTTCCTGTAATCGCCATGACCGCCACTCAGCTGCCGGTGCTGCCCGCCGTACTGGAGCTACTTGGTATCATTTTCTGGATTCTGTCTTTGTCCTTCCTGTACCGATTCGTGGTCGAAGAAGTCGCCAGGGGACCCGCGGCACCAAGCGGGCAGGACGATGCAACACCACCGGAAGCGAGGCTCTAGCAGTTCTCTTCTATGCATGATGGCCAACCTCTGGGGTCAGACCACCGCAACCCTCTGGTAGCACCGGCAGGAAGACGTGAACATGAGTTCCGTCTGGGAATGTTCGCGCAACGACATCGCGGCGAACCTCTCGGTGTTCGTGGCCTCGGGCGCGGTCTGGCTCACGGGCTCAGGCTGGCCCGACATCCTCGTCGCGCTGGCTCTCGTCTGCCTGCTGTACCGCTCCCCGCGTTCCGAGTGATGACATCGGCCCGCGCCGAACTGCTTGCTGCAACCTGACTCCGAAGCCCCTCGCCCAAACGATTCCGCGGAATCGCCATCATGACGATTCCCGCAACCGCACTCGAACGCGGAGGGTCTGCAATCGACCGTTCGTCGATTCACTCCGATATCTGGCGTGTATTTCTCGTTTCACCGTTGAACCAGGGCGATTCAGATGGTACTGTACGATAGTACAGTACCTGAGGAGGAACGAAGCCACGGAGCAGGCAAGCCAAGCCCCTCCAAGGACACCTTCCAGGATCTCGTCACCCGCATCATCGACGTCTGTAGCGGTATCCACGGTGGCGACTTTCTGCTCGCGAATCTCATTCAGCGCATCGAACGGTTCAATCCCTGGACGTCCGCCTTGCTCCGCTCACTGGCTGGCGTGGTGCTGCGGTTTCGACATGGTCACCGCCCGCGAGAGAGTGCGGGCAACCCGGGCGCTGGGAGCGTCCGCCCGCGAGACGATGTTGACTCGTCCATGATCCGCATCAACTGCGCCTCAACGCCTATCTGGTTCCATTGACGCGAGGCCGAGAGGACATGACGACCGGCTCGCCGATCACTCACTTGATGAGACCAGACTCAACAGAGCTTCATTGAGCATGGATGCCACACTGATTCTCTTCATCGTCGTCGGCATGGTCTCCCTGTTTGCCCTGGCTGCCTCTCGCAATCACAAAGCCCCGGCTTTCAACGAAGTCGGAACCCGACCATTCGTCGGAAAGCCCCTGTTTTTCAGGCTATTTCGGCCACTT
>JAFIFJ010000153.1 GCA_020832085.1 Gammaproteobacteria bacterium
CAAGTTTCTTCCGCGACAGCGCGAACGAACAACGTTCGTGGCGGCTCTTATGGAAAATACGACAACCATTTGGTTTTGAAATAACTTTTCAGACTGGAACACGCCCTTGTGGGAGCGCCCTATTCGCGCAGCGAATGGGCCGATTGCGAGGCGTTGTGCCAAAGCTGAAGGCACCGGCTTCGCTGAACGTCATGCCAATCGGCGCATCGCCCTGCGGGCGCTAGCGCTCTGTTGCGCGCCATCCATGGCGCGCCCCGCTTCGCGGCGCACTGCGTGCGACGCATTTCGTTCCAGACGAAATGCGCCCACAGTTAGCACATCGCAAGTTTCTTCCGCGACAGCGCGAACGAACAACGTTCGTGGCGGCTCTTATGGAAAATACGACAACCATTTGGTTTTGAAATAACTTTTCAGACTGGAACACGCACTGTGGGAGAGCCCTATTCGCGCAGCGAATGGGCCGATTTCGAGGCGTTATGCCGAAGCTGAAGGCACCGGCTTCGCTGCACGTCATGCCAATCGGCGCATCGCCCTGCGGGCGCTGCGCGACCTGTTTCGCTCCAGGCGAAACAGGCCAGACGAAATGCGCCCACAGTCAGCGCATCGCAACTCTCTTCCGCGACAGCGTGAGCAAGCCATCGTGGCGAACTCCCACTGACATGTCACTCCGGCGCCGGGCCCGGATACTCGTCGCGCAGCACGCGTTTGAGGATCTTGCCGCTGGGGTTGCGGGGGATCTCGTCGACGAAGGCCACGGCGCGGGGCAATTTGAAGCGCGCGAGGTGGTCACTGCACCAGCGCAGCACGGCCGCTTCGTCCAGAGCCGGATCGCTGCGCACCACCACGGCGAAGGGTGACTCGCCCCAGCGCTCGGAAGGCTGACCGATCACGGCCGCCTCCCGGATGCCGGCGTGCCCCATGAGCACATTCTCGATCTCCGCCGGATAGATGTTCTCTCCCCCGGAGATGATCATGTCCTTGATCCGATCCTGGATGTAGACGTAGCCCTGCTCGTCCATGATCGCGCCGTCCCCGGTCTTGAGCCAATCACCCTGCATGCTCTCAGCCGTGGCGTCGGGGCGATTCCAGTAGCCCGTCATCACGTGGGGACCGCGGATCAGCACCTGACCCGGCGTATTCGGCGCACAGTCCCTGCCCTCTTCATCGACGATCTTGACGTCGGTGTGAAAGAACGCCTTGCCGGTGGAACCGATGCGCTCCATGGCACTGTCCGGATCGATGAGACAGCCGGGGCCGCAGGATTCCGTGAGTCCGTAAACCTGATGGATCTCGATGCCGAGCGCCGCATAGGCTTCGATCAGGGACGTCGGCACCGGCGCCGCGCCGGACATGCACCAGCGCAGGCTGCCGTGATCGAACTGTTCCCGATCGGGAACCTGCAGCATGAAATTGAGCATGGCCGGCACCGCCAGCGCAGTGGTGATCTTCTCGCTGTCGATCAGGGCCCAGGCCTGGCGCGGATCGAAGGCGCGCAGGACCACGCTGGTGACGCCCCGATAAACGTTGAGGGTCGCCGGCGTCAAAGCGCCCACGTGAAACAGGGGCAGCGCCAGCAGGTAGCGGTCACCCAGACGCAGATCCGCCGTGGCGGCGATGGTCAGCACCCCCCACATGGCGGTGGTGTGCGTGTGCATGACCCCCTTGGGCAGCCCCGTGGTGCCGGAGGTGTACATGATGTAAAGCAGGTCGTCGCCGCTGCCGCCGGCGGGGGGCGGTGCGCTGGAGCAGGCACTGCGCCAGGCCTCAAAGGGAGTCGCGAACGCTGCGGCTGCGCCTTGGCCCACTTCGATCCAGCGCTCGACCTTGGTGGCTCCCGAACGGGACTCGATGTGGCTGACCGTGGCAGCGAACTCCTCCCCGTAGATCAGGGCCGTGGTGCCGCTGTCGTCGAGGATGAACGTCAGCTCGTCCGCGACCAGACGCCAGTTCAGAGGCACCACCACCGCCCCGATACGGGCAATGGCAAAGAAGCTCTCGAGGAACTCCGCCCCGTTCATGAGCAGCAGTCCCACCCGGTCACCAGCCTTTACGCCGCTGTCGAGCAGGGCGTTCGCCACCTGGTTCGAGCGCGCGGAGAGTTCCGCAAACGTCAGCCTCATGTCCTGGCCGTCGTAGAACGCCTCCCGCTGTGGACTGAGGAACGCCCGCGTCTCCAGAAACAGTCCGATGTTGTTCTGCATGCCCCTTTCCCTCCCCCAGCCGGACCCTTTCGTTCAGAGTGTGTCCGGGATTATATTGAACAAATCCTGTACGAGACCGGAAAAAACCCTATACTACGCTGGTTTACCAATCTGCACGACCTCCCGCAAACGTTATTCGAGGCCTGTCCCATGACCGAAACCGCCCATCAAGGGGACGACAACACCTATCGCATCGGCGCTGTCGCCCGTCTGACCGGCATCTCGGTCGACCGCCTGCGCGCCTGGGAGCGCCGTTACGGCGTCGTCGAGACGCGGCGGACGGAAGCCCTGGGACGGATCTACACCCGTGGCGACGTCGAGCGCCTGACCATGATCAAACAGCTGGTGGATCTGGGCAATTCCATCAGTTCAGTGGCCAACCTGGACGATGAGCAGCTCAGGGAGCGGCTGCAGCAGGACAGCCGCAGCAGCCAGCACACCCAGGATCCCTTCACCCACCAGCCCGTCCGCGCCGTGGTCTATGGCGAGACCCTCGCCGCCCAGCTGCGCTCCTCCCTGGACAGGCTGCCGGGCATCCTTCTTGCCGGAGCCTACCAGCACTTCGAGGAATTCCGGCGCCACCTGGCAGCCCTGGCGCCGGAAGTGCTGATCCTGGAGTACGCAGGGGTCTATCCGGACACGGTGGACGAACTCAGCGATCTCCTGTCCCGGTCCGGCGCCAAGCGTGCCGTGATGGTCTGCGGCTTCGGCCGCCATGACGTGTTCCGGAGCCTGAAGGAGCGCGGCGCCGTGATCCTGCGTTCTCCGGTCTCCCTGGAAGAACTCGAACTGGCCTGCCGCTACTCTGGCGAGCAGCGGGAGCAGAACCTGCCGCCACGCTCGAAGCTGCAATCCGATCTGCCTGAGAACATCCCACCCCGGCGTTTCCGGGACACCGAGCTCCTGCACCTGGCCAGCATCGCCCGTGCCGTGGAATGCGAATGCCCAGAGCACCTCATCACCCTCATCGGCAGCCTGTCCGCCTTCGAGGCCTACAGTGCCACCTGCCAGCACCGCAATGCCGATGACGCTGCCCTGCACGCTTATCTGCACCGGGTCACCGCCCATGCGCGGGCCCTGATCGAAGAGGCCCTGGAGAACGTCGCGGAGATGGAAGGTCTCACCAAATGACCGCCTCAAGCGCGGCCAAAACCAGAACATAACCTATACGATTAGAAAAAAACCCGGATAAAACCTCGTTTAACCTGGACATACCCTATACAGAAGTCAGTCTGTGGTGCATAATGCGCTCTTGAGTGAGGGCAATGCGGTCTGACCCGAATTCCCCCACACCTGTTCCCAGAGCGATTTCGAGGCTGAGGCCGAGGCCATCCCGATGACGACGCAAACCCTGCCGCAGACGAAGCTGACCCTCACGGGCGCTGGGCGACCTCGGACTCTGCTGGTCCGATTCGCTGCTGCATTGCTGCATCGAGACTTGCAGGGCGCCTTGAACGTGCTGGCCGCAGCCGGTGAACGACGCGCGCTCCCTCACCGGCTGCTGTCCCGCAAGCAGCGCTGACCCGCCTCCTCGGGCAGGACCGCCGGCCTGCCGCGTCAGCTCACGACGGGCAACGGCGGCTCCGCGACCTTCAGCAGCTGCTTGCCGATGTTCTCGCCCCGGAACAGGCGCAGGAAAGTGGCCGGCGTGTTCTCGAATCCCTCCTGAATGTCTTCCCTGCCCCGCAGTTCTCCTGACGCCAGCCAGGCCCCGAGTTCCTTGCGGGCCCGGTCCGCCTCCTGCATGTGATCGATGAGGATGAAGCCACGCACTGTGAGGCGACGAATGACAATCTGCATGTAGTTGCGGGGGCCGGGGGGCAGTTCAGTTTCGTTGTAGGCGGCAATACCGCCGCAGATCACCACGCGACTGAACTGGGCCATGTTGAGCAGCGCATCGTCGAGAATGGAGCCGCCGACGTTGTCGAAAAACAGATCGATGCCCTTGGGAAAGAGTTCCTTCAGCCGCGCATTGACGTTCTCCTTGCGATAGTCGATGGCCGCGTCGAAACCGAGTTCGTCCACCAGCCACGCGCACTTCTGCGGACCACCGGCAATGCCGACCACCTTCGACGCCCCCTTGATGCGGGCGATCTGTCCGGCCACGGAGCCCGTAGCGCCTGCGGCGCCGGAGACCAGCACAGTGTCACCGGCCTTCACTTCGCCGATGTCGAGCATGCCGAAGTAGGCGGTGAGCCCCGTACTTCCGAGAGCTCCCAGCGTCCGCTCTGGCGGCACTCCGGCCGGCACCTTCACCACCGGGCGGCGCAGAATGGCGTCCTGGCCGTCGCTCAAGGTGTAGTCCTGCCATCCGAACACACCGGAGACCAGTTCGCCTTCGCGGAAGTCCGGATGACGGGACTTGACCACCTGCCCTACGCAGGTCGCGCGCATGACTTCCCCAAGCCCGACCGGCGGCACGTAGCTCTTGACGTCGTTGAGCCACCCGCGCATCGCCGGTTCGAAGGCGAAGAACAGATTGCGCACCAGGAACTGGCCATCACCCACCTCGGGAACGGGCTCCGAGACCGGCTCGAAGTCAGACTCCTTGACCATGCCCACGGGACGGCTTTTCAAGCGCCATTGTCGATTGCTTTCGCGTGCCTGTTCGGTCATTTTGCTCTCCTGTGAGACTTCTATTCCCGGTACGGGGCGGTTTGGAGCATGGCGCGATCGCCGTCACTCCAGGCGGCGGCAGGATACCATCGATGCTCGAAGCCTTCGGACAGGCCCTTGCGTACAAGGGCAGACGCCCCCCGCCTCTGCCCATCTCTACCAGCATCCTCCTAGCCATCATTACCCTGCTCGTGGCCTGTGGCGGCGGAGGCGGCGGCTCCACGCCACCCCCGGCCCTGGCTCCCGTTGCCAGCTTCACGGCCACCCCCAGCAGCGGCGAAGCCCCCCTCGAAGTGACCTTCAATGCCAGCGCATCCCAGGCCGTGGAAGGGACCCTGACCCAGTTCGCCTGGCAGTTCGGGGATGGCAACACGGGCAGCGGCAGCCAGACGTCCCACACTTACACCGCGGCGGGCAGCTTCCAGGCCAGCCTGACCGTCACCAACAGCGCCGGCCGGACTGCCAGCAGCAGCCGCAGCATTTCGGTGACCCCGCCGCCGGTCACTTACCGGGTCAGCGGCACGGTCATCATTGGCAGCGCCTCAGCCGCAGACAGCAGCACCAATGATCCCAATGCTGCATTCCGGGCCAACAACGACCCGGCATCGGCCCAGGCCGTCCAGCTTCCCGTCACCATCGGCGGCTATGTGGCCCGGCCCGGCGCCGGGCCCAGCGGCTTCGTGAGCAGCAGCGGCGACACCTCCGACTTCTACCTGTTCGATGCCGACGGCGGCGAACGCGTGGAACTGCTCATCGGCAATCCGGACCTGAACAGCAACGGTGTCGCCCGCAATGATCTCGACCTCTATCTGTACGACGAGACTGGCATGAACCTCATTGACGGTGCATTCGACGATGATGGTGCAACCGAATCGCTGGACATACCCGAGTCCGGTGGCAAGTTCGTTCTCGAAGTCCGGGCCTTCAGCGGCGCCAGCACCTACGCCCTGACCATCGGCGGCAGCGCCGACGGCCCCCTGTCCACCCTGCGCGCGAGCGGCGATTTCATTCCCGGTGAGATGCTGCTCGGACGCAAGGCGCTTGGCGCCGCTGCATCTGCCGCCACCCCCATTGCCTATCAGGTGGTGGCTGAGCGTTCTCACGACCACGTGACGCTGGCCCGCCTGACCCGCAGCCGGCAATCCGCCGACAGCACGCGCGGCACCCGCTCCCAGGGCGCCGCCCAGGCGCGCTCGGCTCTGCCCGACGCCGAACTGCGCCTGACGACCCTCGAGGCCATCAAGACCCTGCGCCGCAGCGGTCGCTACACCTGGGTGGAACCCAACTTCATCCGTGAAGCCCAGCAGCTCGCCCCAAACGATCCCGTATTCCCGAACCAGTGGCACTACCGCAACATTCAGCTGCCGCTGGCCTGGGAGCGCAGCATGGGCAACCCTGATGTCACCGTGGCGGTTATCGACACCGGCGTCCTGCTCGACCACCCCGACCTCCAGGGCCAGCTGCTGCCGGGTTACGACTTCCTCGACAATGTCGAGGGCGCAGCGGACCCAGGCGACGGCAGCGGTGCCGCCAGCTTTCACGGCACCCATGTCACCGGTACCGTCGCCGCCCGCACCGACAATGCGCTGGGGGTTGCCGGCGTGGGCTGGAACACCCGGGTCCTGCCCATCCGCGTCCTCGGTCGCAGCGGCGGCAGCACTGCCGACCTGAGAGAAGCCCTGAAATACGCCGCGGGTATGGAGAACCGCTCCGGGATCCGGCTCGATCCACCGGTGGACATCATCAACCTGAGTCTCGGCGGCAGCGGCCGCTCGGATGCGGAGCAGGCCCTGTTCAACGAGATTCGCGACCTCGGCATCTTCGTCGTGGCGGCAGCCGGCAACCGCTCGAGTTCCACGCCCTTTTACCCGGCCGCCTACGAAGGCGTGCTGTCTGTCAGCGCCACCAGCATCAGCAATCGCCCCGCCAGCTACTCCAATTTCGGCGCCCACATCGATCTGGCAGCCCCCGGGGGCGAACGGGCCATCGACGGCGAGGTGATCAGCACCGTGGGCCGCGAGATCAAGGAGGCGGACAGCGAAGACTTTCGACTCGAGTTCGTCTACGAGGGCCGGGCAGGGACGTCCATGGCCGCGCCCCATGTGGCCGGCGTGATCGCCCTGATGAAGGCCATTCACCCCGACCTCACTCCGGAACTGTTCGATACCCTGCTGGCGGCCGGGCGCCTCACGGACGATCTCGGCGAGCCCGGCCGCGATGACCGTTTCGGACACGGCCTGATCAATGCGCGCAAAGCGGTCCTGGCCGCCGAGGAAGCGGCCGGGGGCACGCTGGTTCTGCCGGCCATGCTGACGGCGAGTCCCGGGCGCCTGGACTTCGACCCCTTCACCGACGAACTGCAACTCACTCTCGGCAATGCCGGCACCGAGGACGTCATCATCGATCCCGCCATCGTCGACGCCCCTTGGCTGAGCGTCGAAGGCGCAGGCCTCGGCAGCTATCGCGTGTCAGTGGACCGCGACGGACTCGAAGATGGTCGCTACGACGGCTCCATTCGATTCGAGGGCAATGCGGAGACCTCGGTGACCGTTCCCGTTCGCCTGCGCGTGGCTGCGGCGAATCTCGAATCCGATGCCGGGTTCCACTACGTGATCCTTGCAGACCCCGATACCGGGGACGTCCTGCTGCAGCAGACGGCAACGGCGACGAACGGACGCTACAGCTTCGTTTTCGAGAACGTACCGGAGGGTGACTACGAGCTCTATGCCGGCACCGACATGAACAACAACTTCCTGGTCTGCGACGAAGCCGAGGCCTGCGGGCTGTTCCCGACCCTGGATTCCCCGGACATTCTGACGGTGGATCAGGATCTCGACGGCATCGAATTCACCAGCGGTTTCCGGGCCACGCGCTTCGACGCCGGAGCCAGCGCCGATCTCAGCACCTCCGAACGGCGCCCGTCTGGCGCCCGCCCCCGCCCACGCCTGCAGGAGACTCATCCATGAGCCGCACCGTCCTCGCCCTTGCCCTGATCGCCGCCGTGGGGTGCTCCGGCACTGCGCCAGCTGACCCTGCCGTCACGGTTCTTGCTCGCAGTCAGCACTGTGACCTCAACCTCAGCTGGCAGCGCATCGGGGCCACGTCCGAGTTGCCCCCTGCCCTGCCTCAGGTCGGCATCTTCGAGGACAGCACGACGCTCGTGATCAGCATGGGCAGTCAGCCCACCGGCGGCTTCGAGATCGTGCTGCCCGAGACCGCTACCCGCAATCCAGATGGCTCGGGCATCCGGCTCGATGTGCGCCTCAACGCCCCGCCCGCCGACGCCATGGTGACCCAGGCGCTGACCTCGCCCTGCGCCCTGATCCGCATCGATACCCCGCCGACCACCCCGCTGGAGGTGCATTTCTCCGGCACCGCCGCAGAAGCCCGCAACGTGCGCTGATGCCGACAGCTCCGACCGCAGCTGACCCGATCAGCCCACTGCGCTGCGGGAGCTCTTCCACAGAAGGCAGATCGGCAGCCATCGCGTTCCGCCAGGATCCAGCGAATCCCCTGCGCTGCCGAATCCCGCGCGGGAATTGCCCGTCAACGTCGACCCTGCACCCACGCAGCATCCCAGTGAGCATAGTCCCCCAGGCTCTCCACCAGTCCCTGCCGCACCGGATCGCTCACCAGATAGCGCGCTGCCGCCTGCATATCCTCCTCGCGACGCAATGCGCGATCGAAGAACCCTTCCTGCCACACTGCCCCTGACACACCCAGCGCGCGCAGGCGCCGCGTCGCTGCGCCCTTCACCCCAGCCACAAGCAGCGGCAGGGTCACCACCTCCCCGAGCGTGCAGAGCCAATGCACATGATCCGGCATCACTACAAAGGCCCAGGTTTGCGCATGACGATGGGCGTCAGCCTCACGCAGGCCAGCAACCACTGCTCGCGCCATCGGCCAGGAGCAGAAGAGCCACCGCCGACACAACGTCCCGAAACGCAGGTGGTAGGTCCGTCCAGGCTGTGACCGCCGGCCGGACCGCAGTCGATGACTCCGGCCAGATTGGCGTGGTAACGATTCCATCAGCACAGCATGACCCAGCACCGCCGGTCGCAACTGTAGGCAAGCGACCCTGATCGCTGTGAGCCAAAGCGAAATCGCGATCCGCCAGCGATCACCCCTGTGGGAAGTTTCCCGGAGCGCAGCCCAGGGGAACGATGGCGCAGCACGCCATCGAGGCCGTCCAGATCGGCCCCCTCCGCTGCGCTGCGGGCGCTCTCCCACAGACAGCGCATCGCCAAACCAAGCGATCCGCCAGCATCCGGTCGACCTCGGGCTTAAGAGTCTCGTAAAGGCCCTCAGCGGCCTCGTGGGCGCAGCAGGCAGAGCAGGTCGTACTCCTGTTCTGCCACGCGCCGGCCGCTGGCGGCCATGACGATGTTGGAGAAGGTGCCGTCAAGGTGGCCTCGGGCCTGACCGGCGAGGCCGAGGCCCCAGCGCATGGTGCCGAGCACCTTCCACCAGTGGAAACGCTGGGCATCGAACTGGCCGCCGCCTTCCCGATAGCCCCGGATCAGACCTTCGCGGCCGGCGAAGCCGCCCACTTCCTTGCCGTCCTCGCCAAAACGCCAGCAGCGCAGGCAGGGCCAGGCCAGATCCTCCATGGGGTCACCGAGCTTGGCCACCTCCCAGTCCAGCACCGCTGCCAGACCATTGTGGTCGACGATGATATTGCCGTTGCGGATGTCGTCGTGAACGATGGTCAGGCGCGGCGGCGGCGGTGGCAGTTCCCGGCTGAGCCAGCGCATGCCGAGGCTGAACACGGGCGCCGGCTGCAGCAGCATATCCATTTGCTCTGCCAGTCGTGCCAGCGCCGCCTCGGCAGGGTTCGCTTCCCCCGACTCGGCCAGAGCCGCCGGCGCCTGCTCCAACGGCACCTGATGCAGCGCCGCAAAGGCCTGGCCCAGCGCCAGCACGATGGCTTTGCCGGTACCGTCCGCAGCCACCTGCCGCAGCACCCGCCGGGGCACCGTCTCGCCTTCGACGCGGTCGGTAATGAAGAACGGACCTCCGACCCAGGACGGGTCCTCGCTGGCGAAGTGCACGTGGGGCACCGGCACTCCGGCACGCTCGGCGACGCCGATCAGCTCCGCCTCTGTGAGGATGTTCATCAGTTCGATGTTCAAGGTCGGCAGGTAGGTCACGCACAGCGGCTGTCTGCGACCGTCTGCCGTCACCGCATCGAAGAGCACGTTGCCACGCCGGGCACCGGCTGAAGTCTCCACCATGCCCTCGATGCGTACATCGGTGTTCCACTGGGAACCCAGGAAGCGCGCGAGCCCGTCAGCCACCCGGGCCCGGCGGGCCTCACCCGTTTCCGGTTGCGGATTGGCTGCACTCATGGCGCTTCCTCCCGGGCTTCGTAGCTGTCATAGCCGGGGCGGACGATGGCGAGCTTGTCGCGGGTGGTGGCCATCAGCGTATCCCAGGCGCTGGCTTCGAAGCCCGCCGGCAGCATCTCCACCGCCAGCTCATTCACCAACTGCTGATTGAGATCCTCCACCTGATCGTGCAGGGAGCCTGGCAGCAGGTCCTCCAGACCGAGGCCGAGGAGGCGGCACAACCGCTCCCGCTCACGCAGCAGGTAGGAACTGCCCAGGCGGGTCTCCCGCTCGAGAATGCGGCAAAGGTTCAGCGCCACCCGGGTGCGGTAGTTCAAGGGGCCTTCCAGGGCCGGCAGCAGTTCTCCTTCCAGATAGTCCCCCAGCGTTGCCAACAGCTCCCGCGCGTCCGGCCGATCCTGCATGCCCTCTCCTCCTCGATTCGCTGACCGATCTGTGCTCGTCAGGCTCCCTGACTCAGGCTTGCTGCAACAGATCCAGAGCCGCCTGGGCCCGATTCACCACCGAATCGGCAAAGGCATCGAGGTCCATTTCCCCCCGCTCACCCATGGCTCCTACCAGGTAACGCTTATAGACACCCTCGCCAATGGCGGCGAGACGCCAATGGGAGAAGGCCCGATAGTAACTGATCGACGCCAGATCGCGGCCGGTCGCGGCCTCATAGCGCGCCACCAGGGCCTCCCGGGTCGGGAAGCCGCCGACGGTGGTGGGTGGCTGATCGCCCGGACGCGTATCGAGTTCACCGGGCTGGATCCAGGAGTTCAGCAGGTAGCCGAAGTCCGCCAACGGATCACCCAAGGTGCAGAGCTCCCAGTCCAGCACGGCGGTGATGCGTGTTCCCTGCACGAGAAAATTGCCGAGCCGATAATCGCCGTGGACGATGCTGGCCCCCACCTGTTCCGGCATGCGCTCAGCCAGCAGACGCCGGGACTCCTCCATGGCTGGAATGTCGCGGGTCTTGGAGTTCTCCCACTGCTTGGTCCAGCGCTTGAGCTGGCGCTCGAGGTAGGCCTCCTTGCGGCCGAGCTGGCCTAAGCCCACGTCATCCGGGTCGATGGCGTGCAGTCGAGCCAGGACGTCCACCACTTCCAAGCCCAGATCATGGCGCTGCGCCTCGGGAACCTGCTGCGCCGCATCGGCATCGTGCAGCACCATGCCGTCGACGAACTGCATGATGTAGAACGGCGCCTCGTTGACCTCCCGGTCTTCACAGACACCGAAAGTGGGCGCCACCGGCACATCGGTGTCAGCCAGAGCGCTGATGATGCGATGTTCCCGGGCGACGTCGTGGGCGCTTTCCAGCACGTGGCCCAGCGGTGGACGCCGCAGTACCCAGCGCTGTCCCCGCTGGTCGGTGATGGCATAGGTGAGGTTGGAGTGGCCGCCTGCAATCAGCTCGAAACTGAGCGGCGGGGCAATGCCCTCGATCCGCTCTTGGAGCCAGGCCGTGACTCGCTCTGCGTTGATTCCCTCCACCATGGCGTCAATGCTCTCCCGTGCATATTTCGAGGACCACGCAGGCGAAAGCGGGACAGTCCACCTCTCGGCGACCTGCCCAGGCCAGGACACCTGCGCAACGGCTCCGCAGATTGCCACATCCGCCGATCCGTGGACAGGCGAAGCCCCCGCACGGCCCTCTTTCCAGTCTGCCGCTCTGCCGGTCACGCCGCAGCCGCCACGACCTTCAATGCTCCAACTTCAACCCCCTGCCTTGCCTTGCCTGACGACGCAGACATCCGCAGAGTTGCGGGCCAGTAGCCGAGACCCTGTTCGCCCGCGAGGAACCGCACCATGTCCACCGCAGTATCCGATCGCCTCACGTTCCGCTGTCCAGACGACTGGCACGTCCACCTCCGCGACGGCGACACCCTGGCGCTGGTGGCCAGGCAGACGGCGCGCCAGTTCGCCCGCGCCATCGTGATGCCGAATCTCGCTCCGCCCGTGACGAATGTGGCGGCAGCGCGCGCCTATCGGCAGCGCATCCTCGACAGCGTGCCGGTAGGGCTTGCCTTCACGCCGCTCATGACAGCGTATCTCACCGACCGCATCGACCCGGAGGAGATCGTCCGCGGCCATGCCGAGGGAGTCTTCACCGCCTGCAAGCTCTATCCTGCCGGCGCGACCACCAACGCCGCCGCAGGCGTGACCGATGTCCGCCACATCGATGGCGTGCTCGAGCGCATGCAGGCCATCGGCATGCCGCTGCTCGTCCACGGCGAGGTGGTCGACGACGACGTCGACGTATTCGACCGCGAGGCCGTCTTCATCGAGAAGGTGCTCGCCCCGATGCTTGCGCGTTTCCCGGAGCTGAAGGTGGTCCTGGAACACATCACCACCCGCGAAGCGGTGGACTTCGTCGCCGGGAGCGGGCCCGGCGTGGCCGCGACGATCACGGCCCATCACCTGGCATTCAACCGCAATGCCATGTTCGTGGGGGGCATCCGCCCGCACTACTACTGTTTGCCGGTCGCCAAGCGCGAGCACCATCGGCGCGCCCTGCGGGCAGCCGCCACATCGGGCAACCCGAAATTTTTCCTCGGCACGGATACCGCTCCCCACGCTGTTTCCGACAAGGAGAACAGCTGCGGCTGCGCAGGCATTTTCAGCGCCCCGGTGGCCCTGGAGAGTTATGCAACGACCTTCGAAGAGGAGCAGGCCCTCGAACGCCTGGAGGGGTTTGCCAGCGAATACGGACCGCGCTTCTACGGGCTACCGCTCAATGAAGGTACGGTGACGCTGATTCGGCGTCCCAACGTCGTCCCTGAGGTCATTGAAGCGGGCAGCCTGCGCATCCGGCCTTTCCGTGCCGGAGAGACCATGACCTGGGCTTTCGAGGAGCGCGGCTGAGGGGGACAGGTTCGATTGGGTCGGGGGGATTCGGGATCGGGATCGATTTCGATGGCGATCCCGATCTGGAATTGCCGAGCGGTGGTGCAGGTCAGGCCACCCGCACCAGCTTGGCGATGTCGGCGGGCTCCTCGATCTTCTCGATGACGCAATGGTGCAACGCGCAGATCGCCCGCTCGTAGTCGCCTTCGTCGATCACGAACTGAATGTCCACGGCACGCATGTTCTGGTGGATGGAGAGGATGTTGACTTCCGCCCGTGCCAGTTCCTGCGCGCAGTGGGCCAGCAGCCCGGGCACGTCGAGGTCACTGCCGATGGCGCAGACCATGGCCACCTTCTTCACCGTGATCATGGCCGACGGATAGCGTTCCTCGATGAAGCGGGTCAGCCGCTTCACCTTCTTCAGCGATCCCGCCACGTAGTGGGTGATGGAATTGGCGTTGACGTCCTTGGTGACCACCGGAATCCGGAACCGATCGATGAGACCAAGAATTTCCGTATCGTAGGCCGCAGCCATACCCACCATGTCCTGATCGAAGACCTCCACCGCGATCAGGTTGCGCATCCCGGCAACGATCTCCACACAGGGACGCTCGCTGCGGTAGACGCTGTCGATCAGCGTGCCGGCGTGATCCGGTTCGAAGGTGTTCTTCACCCGCAGCGGAATGCCGTTCTGCCGCAGCCCCTTGGCAGCACGGGGATGGATGGCCTCCATGCCGAGATTGGACAGCTGATCCGCCACGTCGTAGTTGGTGCGGCCAATGGGCGTGACCTTCTCCGCCCCCACCACCTTGGGATCGGCGCTGGAAAGGTGGTACTCCTTGTGGATGATCGCTTCCCGGGCAGCGCTGATGACGGCCACCCGCGACATGGTGATCTCGGTGTAGCCGCGATCGTAGAGCTTCACCAGCCCCTCTTCGCACTTCACGTAGCCAGGAACAATGGGCAGTTCACGGCTGAAATCCACGTCTGCGAAGGCGCTGCGGATCTTCTCGTCCAGGGGCAGCGTCGCGTCCTCGCGCCAGCCCGTCATATCCATGAAGCGCGCGTTCACGCCCCGCTGCTTGAGCAGCAGCGTGGTGTTGTAGGCGCTGTGGGCCTCGCCGACCGCGGCCAGCATCTCGCGCACGGTGATCAGGTGCTGTTCGAGTTGGAAATGTCCGTAGGAGCACAGTCGCTGCAGATCCATCAGGCAGCTGCGGGCACCTTCGATTCGCTCGCGGATGAACTGGTCGGCAGCCTGACGGTAGACGTCATCGTCGAAAATCTCCGCATTCTTCTCGCACATGCGCTCACCAACCCGGGTCAGCGCGTCGCTCCATAGCCACTCACTCTCCCCTTCGCTGAACAAGGCATAGACGCCGGCATCGCCGGACTTCTTGTGCTCGAGCAGCAGATCGGTCATGCCGCCGTAGGCCGAGACGACAATCACACGCTGATACATGGCGTCGCCTTCGCGATCACCGAGCAGGATGTTGTCGAGGACCTGCTCCACTTTCGACATGGAGCTGCCACCAATCTTCTCGACGGTATGCGCACTCATGTAGCTCTCCTTCCCTGTTGCTGCTGCCTTGAACTGCTTTGCGAAACTGCCTGCCATGGCGATAACCGACCTCAGCCCGCCGCCTGGGCGTGCTCGACCGCCTCGAGGACCGCACCGAAGCTCTGATCGAGAATGTCGAGGCACTCGCTCAGTTGCTCCTCGGTGACGATGAGGGGCACCAGACACTTGACCACCTCATCATTGGGACCCGAGGTCTCCACGATCATGCCCCGCCGGAAGGCTTCGCGGATCACCTGTCCTGCCAGTTCGCCGTCCGGGCAGGCGATGCCCTGCATCAGGCCCCGGCCTTTGCGGAACATGCCGCGTCCGTACTTCGCGATGATGGCGTCGAAGCCCTTGGCCAGAAGCTCGCCCTTGTGGCGCACTTCGGCGGCGAAGGTGTCGTCGGCCCAGAAATGATCCAGGGCCGCCGCCGCCGTGACGAAGGCGTGGTTGTTGCCACGGAACGTCCCGTTGTGCTCACCGGGCTTCCAGATGTCGAGTTCCGGCTTCATCAGCACCACGGCGAAGGGCAGGCCGTAACCGGACAGGGATTTGGACAGGGTCACGATGTCCGGCTTGATGCCAGCGGGCTCGAAGCTGAAGAACGTGCCGGTCCGACCGCAGCCGGCCTGAATGTCATCGACGATGAGCAGCATGTCGTGACGGCGGCAGCAGGCCTCGAGACGCTGCAGCCACTCCATGCTGGCGGCATTGATACCGCCCTCGCCCTGAACACACTCGACGATCACGGCCGCCGGATGACCCATGCCGCTGGAGTTGTCACTCAGCGTGGTATCGAGAACGGCAATGGTGTCCACGCCGGGACCGCAGTAGCCGTCATAGGGCACGAACACCGTGCCAGGCAGGCCGATCCCGGCGCCGCCGCGATGATGCTGATTGCCGGTGGCAGCGAGGGCGCCCAGGGTCACGCCGTGGAAGCCGTTGGTGAAGCTGACGATGGTCTCGCGGCCCGTCACCTTGCGCGCCAGCTTCATGGCCGCCTCGACCGCATTGGTTCCCGTCGGCCCGGGAAACTGCACCTTGTAGTTCAGGCTGCGGGGCTTGAGGATCCGCTCCCGGAACGTGTTGAGAAAACGCTCCTTGGCCTTGGACTGCATGTCCAGACCATGGGTGATCCCGTCCGAGGCGATGTACTCGAGCAGCTTTTCCTTCAGCAGCGGGTGATTGTGGCCGTAGTTCAGTGTGCCGGCACCGGCTAAGAAATCCAGATAGCGGTTGCCGTCGGCGTCATGCAGGTAGACCCCTTGCGCGCGGTCGAAGGTGACCGGGAAGGACCTGGAATAGCTGCGAACTTCCGATTCGAGCTCCTGAAAGACATTCATGGTGATTCCTTGCATCCGTTGAATTCAGTGCTGCGCGTATGGGCTGCGCGTCAGGCAAACGGCTGCGCCTTCATCGGCGCCGCCCGAAAGCGTCGCGGAAGCGCAGCCGTTGCAGTCCGGGTGAGGTCAGTCGGTGCCCGCGTCATCCAGTTCGAAGGGGCCGATCTGGATGAGCACCTCGTCATCGTGGCGACCATCGAAATGAGCCTCGCTGTCAAACATCACCGTGCTGTGCACCGGTGCGTCGAGGTCCCGCGCCAGGGAGCGGAACATGCCCCAGGACGCCTCGTTGTCGGGCGTCACCGTGGTGTGCAGGTAGCGCACATCCGGGTTCCGCTCCAGGATGTCCTTCAGCATCTTCTTGCCGAGTCCCATGCCGCGGGCATCCTTGGACACGGCCACCTGCCAGATGAACACCGTGTCCGTGCGATCCGGCAGCAAATAGCCGGAAATGAAGCCAAGCAGGCTGCCGTCCGGCGCTTCTGCCGCCACGGACGTGTCGCGGAAGTGGGTGGCCTGGATGAGGTTGCAGTACAGCGAATTCTCATCCAGCGGCTTGCAGCGGCGCACGAGATCGTGAATCAGAGCGCCATCCGTGCTGCGCGGCGCCCGCAACTCAAACGGTGCCACCGGCACCGAAACTGCCCGTTGGTTGGTCAAAGTCGTGACTGCAGCGCTACTCATTGCTGAGAAATTCCTTCACATCCAAGAAGCCCGAAATATTACACCACTAAGGATTTAAGATCAAATTCTTGCCTCCCCGCCGTGCAAAGGAACACGTAATGCACCAAAATAGCGCTTAATTTGCACAAAATGTCTGATCATGAGACAGTGGCGGGCATCTGGACACGAAATTCGTGTTCAGGTGATATTATCATGACTAAATATTCTGATGGCCCGGCAGAATGATCGGCGCCCACAGTGCGTTCGGTGGACCGCGCTGAAGAGACATCAGGCCCTCAGCTGACTCGAGGCACTCGCAGGATGGCATGGCAGACAACCCAGGTTAGACTCGCGCCCCCGACCCAACAGATGGATCCAGCGGTGGAAAAGCGTTACGAAGATGTGCTGGTCGCCCTGCGACGCATCATGCGCGCCACCGATCTCTATTCGAAGCAGCTCTCCAAGGTGGCCGGACTCACCGCACCGCAGATGCTGATCCTGCAGGCGGTGCGGGACTTGGGCGACGTCACCATCGGCACCGTGGCCAAGCACGTCAGCCTCAGCCAGGCCACAGTGACCACCATTCTCGACCGGCTGGAGCGGCGGCAACTGGTCTATCGGGAACGCAGCACCGTGGATAAGCGCAAGGTCCACGCCCACCTCACGGACGCCGGACGGGCCGCCCTCGACGACGCGCCGACGCCGCTGCAGCAGTCTTTCACCCAGCGCTTCCACAACCTGGAGGATTGGGAACAGCACATGATCACCGCTGCCCTGCAGCGGGTGGCGGACATGATGGACGCCGGCACCCTGGATGCCTCCCCGGTGCTGCACGTGGGACTCATCGACCGCTTTCACGAGACCGAAGGCGACCTGGAGCCCGGCAAGCCGCACTGACGCCGGGACAAAGAGCCTGCGCGGTAGGACTGGGAGTACGCGAGACGTTCCCGGTTCGAGGCCGATTCGACGCCCGATTGAGGAGCGTAGTGGGGCTACGTGACGAAATCGGGCGATCGGAGCGGGCCGAAGTGGGGACGTCGCAGCGCTTCCACGTTCTACCGCGCAGGCTCCTAGCTCCTGATGTCATCCAGGGAGGTGAAAGGCGATCCGTCCGCCCAGGACACCGTTCCGCCCCCCCGGATCACGCCCTCCAGCGCCTCGTGCAGCGCTCCCAGCGCCAGCTGCAGCGCCTGCAGGGAGTCCACCCCCCGCGCCCGCGCTCGATCCCGGAACAGATTCAGCAGCGCCGCTTCGCACAGCCATCCGCCATCGTCCTCCACCGGCGCATACAGACAGAGTTGCACCAGCCGCTCAGCCTCTCCCGCCGGACGACACAGAAGAGTGCGCTCAGCAATGGGTGTCGTGTTGGCGGCAATCTTCACGGCGCGATCCAAGGCAGGCTGCATGAACAGGCCTAGCCTACCTGTGGGCGCCGCCAAGGTCAGGCGCAGCGTGGTGGACCACCCGTCATGCGTTTTGTGCAGCAAAGTTCGGGCGACCGATGAAATCTCGGATCCGTTCAGCTACTGTCGACGCCGGCGGCCGCGCCGGCATCCGGGCCTGGAATGCCGCTTCCCACGAGTTTCGAGCCCGACCTGGAGGATGGCTGGCATGAGCGCTACCGACGATCTCTGGCCGTTTCTTCCCGGTCGCAAGAGCCTCAAGATCGTTGCCGCCCAGGGCGCCACCCTGGTCACCGACGACGGCCGGGAAATCCTCGATCTCGCCGGCGGCGCTATTGCCGTCAACGTCGGCCACGGCCGTGCCGAAGTGGCCCGAGCCATAGCTGCCGAAGCCGAGCGGCTCACCTATGTGGTGCCGCCCTGGGCCACGCCGAGCCGGGAGCAGCTGGTATCTCGCCTGCGCCAGAGCTGGCTGCCTCCGAGTCTGAACCGCGCCTACTTTGCCAGTGGCGGCTCCGAAGCCAACGAAACCGCCATGAAGGTGGCGGTGCAGCACTTTGCCAGTCGCGGCCTGCCCCGGAAGAGCAAGATCATCGGCCGGGAACTGTCCTATCACGGCACCACCCTGGCCACGACGGGTCTGGGTGGCCACGCCGCCCGCCGCATTGGTCTCGAAGCCGTACTGCAGGACCATCCACGGGCCCCCACGCCCTACCCGCTCCGGGCGCCGACGGATTGGCCGGCGGATCAGCTCGGGCGCTGCTATGCGGATGCCCTCGAAGCGGTCATCGACGCCGAGGGGCCCGAAACCGTGGCCGCGGTCATGGCCGAGCCCATCGTCGGATCATCCGGCGGCGCCCTGATTCCGCCGGAGGACTACTGGCCGCGCATCCGCGCCCTCTGCGATCGGCACGACATTCTGCTCATCTTCGACGAAGTCATGACCGGTTTCGGCCGCACCGGTCGCCGCTTCGCCTGCGAACACTGGGATCTGGCGCCAGATCTCCTGGTCGCCGGCAAGGGGCTTGCCGGCGGCTATGCCCCCATCGGTGGCCTCTTTGCCAGCGATGCCGTTCTCGAACCCATCGCCGCCAGCGGCGGCGAAGTCATGTTCCACACCTTCGGTGCCCATCCGGCGGCCTGTGCCGCGGCCGACGCAGTACTCGCCATTCTCGAAAGGGAAGAGCTGGTGGCGCGATCCGCCGCCCTCGGCGTCAAGCTCAGCGGCTGGCTGAACGACGCCTTCGCCGACCACCCCCATGTGGCCGAGAGTCGCGGTTGCGGCCTGCTGCAGGCCATCGAGGTGGTGGCTGACCGGGAGACTTTGGAGCCCTTCCCGCAGATCGCCGGGGTGACCCGGAAGATCGTGGCCGCCGGGCTCGAGCGGGGCATCTACGCCTACTGGGGCGGAACCGGCGTCATCCGCGACATCGTCTGCCTCGGCCCGCCATTCACCATCACCGAAGCGGAACTGCAGCGGGGTGTGGCCATCCTGCGTGATGCGGTGGACGCGGCGCTTGCCGGGCTGAGGCGCTGATTCAGCGCTCGGGATTCTCCCGGCCCATGACACCGGCCGTGAGCACGCCCTTCATGGCATCCTCGACCGTCATGTCCAGGGTGGTCAGTTCCGACTCCGGCAGCAGGAAGGTGTAGCCGCCGATCTGGTAGCTCATGGGAAAATACACCGAAACCCGATCTTCACCGTCGTTCCCCACCGGCACGAATGCCGGCCCGGTGACGAAGCCCACCATCCACACGCCGGGCTTGCACTCCCAGGCCACCACCCGCCGGGCTTCTTCGTCCTTGCCAGGAATGGCGAACTGCAGCAGGTCGCGCACCGCGCCGTAGATGGACTTTACCACCGGCACGCGATCGATCATCGCCTCCATGGCGTCGATGACCAGCCGTCCCACGTAGAGATCGATCAGCACGCCGATGCCGATCAGGAGCCCCACAGCGAGCAGCAGGCCCATTCCCGGGATGTAGACGCGTGCCCCGAAGATGGCCTCCAGGGGCACGCCCAGCAGGCCCTCCAGGGTGCTGACCAGCCAGATCAGTGCGTAGAGTGTGACCAGGGCCGGCACCACGGCGAGCATACCCTTGCCCAGCCAGCTCATCAGCTGCTTCATGGTGCGGCCCTCCTTCATGGCCTGCGCTGCCTCACACCGGATCCCAGTTGAACACGGAAGCCGTGGCGCCGAGATCGGTGAACTGCGGCGACATGGATTTGAAGGCGTGGTCGACCACCGTCTCCGGCGTCCAGCCCTCCAGACGGGCCATACCCCGAATCGGCCGCGGCTGGCTCATGAGGAAGATCTCGTTGCCGCGCACCGTGAAGATCTGACCGCTGACGTGCTTGGCCGAGGGCCCACACAGCGCCACCGCCGGCGGTGCCACCTGATCCGCCCGCATGTTTTTCTGGAAGGCCTCCACGCGCTTGGCGCTGGCCTCGTCCTTGACCGGAATGGTCGCGATCATGCGGGTCCAGGCAAAGGGCGCGATGACGTTGGAGCGGACGTTCTTCGCCGCCCCTTCCATGGCGATGATGCGGGACAGGCCGACGATGCCCATCTTGGCCGCTGCGTAATTGGCCTGCCCCAGGTTACCGATGAGTCCGGAGGTGGAGGTGAACATGACGAACGACCCTTCCTCCTGATCCCGGAAGTGATTGATGGCCGCTCGCGCGACGTTGAAATGGCCGTTCAGATGCACGTCGAGAACCGCATCCCAGTCCGCATCGTCCATCTTGTGGAACATCTTGTCGCGCAGGATGCCGGCGGGATTGATCACCGCGTGCAGGCCCTTGAAGGTATCCAGCGCCAGTTCCACCATGGCCTTGGCACCGGCACGGTCACTGACGCTGTGGCCATCCACCACCGCTTCGCCGCCCATCGCGGCGATCTCGTCGGCCACGTCCTGAGCCGGATTGCCGATCCCTTCGTCATCGCCGCGCACCGAGGCTCCGAGATCGTTGACCACCACTTTGGCACCTTCCTTGGCGGCGAGCAGCGCGCACTCGCGCCCGATTCCCCTTGCCGCACCGGTGACGAGTACGACCTTGCCGTCGAGCTGACCCATGAATATCTCCCTGCCTGAATCAAACGAGGCGGCGATTGTAGCAACAGTCACCCGTCGAAAGCGCTGTGGCCGCCGCCCCGGGCGCGCTCTGGCAGCCGGCGGCCGCTGTCCCCGGATGGTGGAATCGGGGCAGAATGCCCGCCGCTCTTCATTCGTCCTTCACTGATTCAGGGGAGACCGGAAACCGTGACCTTCAATCTCGCAGCCGTGCAGGAAGCGGTGGCCGCCGCGGTCCCCGATCGCGAAGCCCTGGTGTTCCGGGACAGACGCTTGAACTACGCGCAGCTCACGGACCGCACCCGGCGTCTGGCCAACGTGCTCAGCGCTGCCGGACTCGGCTGCCACACCGAACGTGCCGAGCTCGCAGCTCACGAATCGGGTCAGGACCATCTGGCGCTCTACCTCCACAACGGCAACGAGTACATGGAAGGCATGCTCGGTGGGTTCAAGGCGCGGGTCGCCCCCTTCAACGTCAACTACCGCTACGTGGAAGAGGAGCTGATCTACCTGCTCAACGACGCCCAGGCCCGCGGCATCATCTACCACGACGTCTTCGCGCCCCGGGTGGCGGCCATCCGTGCCCAGGTGCCGAGCCTCCAAGTCCTGCTGCAGGTAGCTGACGACTCAGGCGAGGCGCTGCTGCCGGGTGCCGTCCGCTACGAGGAGGCCCTCGCAGCCGCTTCACCGCAGAAGCCGGATCTCGCCTGGTCCCCCGACGACCTCTACATTCTCTACACCGGCGGCACCACCGGCATGCCCAAGGGCGTGCTCTGGCGTCAGGCCGACATTCTGGTGGCGGCCTTGGGCGGCCGTGACCCCCTGGACCGGCACATCATCGGCAGTCTCGAGGAGTTCGCCGCGCGCGCCGCAGCGGGTGGCATGCGCGTGCTGCCATCGCCGCCGTTCATGCACGGTGCCGGGCACTGGATTGCGCTCGGAGCCTGGCATGGGGGCAATACGGTGGTGATTCAGGACATCGTCGAGCGCTTCGATGCCGACGACGTCTGCCGCACCATCGACCGCGAAAAGATCAACATGCTGCTGATCGTCGGCGACGCCTTCGGACGACCGCTGCTCGACGCCCTGCGCGGCGGGGACTACGACACCGCCTCGCTGATGATGATCCTCTCCGGGGGCGCGGCCCTGAACGCCTCCTACAAAGAGGCACTGCTCGAACTCATGCCCCACGTCACCATCACCGATTCCATCGGCTCCTCGGAGGCCGGAGGCCAGGGCTCCAACGTCGCCACGAAGGAAACCGGCGCCAACACCGGCCGCTTCCTGCCAGGGCCGGGCAGCACCGTGGTCAGCGAGGATCTGACCGCAGTCCTCGAACCCGGACACGAAGGTATGGGCTGGTGGGCCAAGGAGGGTGAGGTTCCCCTGGGGTATCTGAATGATCCCGCCAAGACCGCGAAGACCTTTCCCACCATCGACGGCCTGCGCTATTCGGTGCCAGGCGACCGGGCGAGACTGCTGGCCGACGGCGCCATTGAGCTGCACGGCCGCGACTCAGTGACCATCAATTCCGGCGGCGAGAAGATCTTCGCCGAGGAGGTGGAACACGCCTTGAAGCAGCACCCCGACGTCTATGACGCCGTCGTTGCCGGACGCCCCAGCGAACGCTGGGGCCAGGAAGTGGTGGCCGTGGTGCAGATGCGCCAGGGCGCGGCCCTCGACGAGGCGTCACTGCTCGAGGAATGCGGCCGCCATCTCGCCCGCTACAAGCTGCCCAAGGCCTTCGTCGAGGTGCAGCAGGTGCTGCGCAGCCCAGCCGGCAAGGCCGATTACCGCTGGGCCAAGGAGCAGGTCAGCCGCTGAGTCGGACAGGCCAGCCGGGACGCGGCTTCACAAGCACGCGTGCTTATGCAGTAAGCTCCGCCCTGAACCGAACCGCGGAGCCCCATCGAGGAGACTGATCTCATGAGCCACAAACCATTCCGATTCGCCGTCCAGGCCTTCAGCGCCGACTCCGCCCAGGCCTGGAAGGACATGGCCCGCAGCGCCGAAGACCTTGGCTACTCCGCCTTCCATCTTGCCGATCACTTCCTCGGTGAAGGCCCGAAGCTCGAAAGCACCAACCATCCCCACCAGAATCTCGCCTGCATTCCCGCCATGACCATGGCCGCAGCGGTGACCAAGACCATTCGCATCGGCTGCCGCGTGTTCTGCATCGACTATCACCACCCCGTGGTCCTCGCGAAGTCCGCCGCCACCATCGACTTCCTCAGTGAAGGCAGGTTGGAGTTCGGGCTCGGCGCCGGCTGGATCGAGGCCGAATACGAGGCGGCGGGCATTCCTTTCGACCGCCCAGGTGTGCGCATTTCCAGGCTGCAGGAGTACATCCCGCTGTTCCGGGCGCTGATGAGCGGCGAGCAGGTGGACCACCAGGGCGAGTTCGCCCAGGTCTCAGGTTTTGCGGGTTCGCCGCTGCCGGTGCAGAAGCCCATGCCACCGATGATGATCGGGGGCGGCGCCAAGCGCATTCTGTCCCTGGCCGCTCGGGAAGCCGACATCGTCAGCTTCAACTTCAACAACCGCGCCGGCGTCATCGGCCCGGACGGCGTGTCCAGTTCCACCGCGTCCGCCACCGCCGAGAAGGTGGAGTGGGTGAAGGCCGCAGCCGGCGACCGCTTCAAGGACCTCGAACTCGAAATTGGTGCCTACTTCACCGTCGTCACCGATCACGCCCAGCCGGTGGCCGAACAGATGGCCGGCATGATGGGACTGCCCACGGACGAGATCCTGCAGCATCCGAACGTGCTGATCGGCAGCATCGACGCCATCTGCGACACCCTGCAGGAACGCCGTGAGCGCTACGGTTTCTCCTACATCACCGTCGGCGGCGACAACGCCCAGGCCATGGCGCCGGTGGTGGCGAAACTGGCGGGCAAGTGAGCACCACGATCCGCGCACTTGCGGTCACCGACGGCTGGGGCATCGATCATCTGCAGATGATCGAGCGCCCCTTGCCGGAACCCGGCCCCGGCCAGGTCCGGGTGCGCATGCAGGCCGCGTCCCTCAACTACCGGGATTACCTGACGGTGCTCGGCAAGACCGGCCGCTGGCCGCAACCCTTCGTACCCTTCTCCGACGGCGCCGGCGTCATCGATGCCATCGGTCCCGAAGTGGCAGGCGTCGAGGTCGGGCAGCCTGTCTGTCCCCTGTTCTATCAGCGCTGGCTGCAAGGACCACCGTCGGATCGCTACCGGCCCTGGGTCCTGGGCGGCACCCAGGAAGGCGTCCTGCAGCAGCAGGCCGTGTTCGATGCCGAAGGGGTCATCACACCGCCGGCGGGCTGGAGCGCCGTGGAGGCCTCCACCCTCCCCTGTGCCGGGCTGACCGCCTGGCGCGCCATCGCCGAGGAGAGCCGGATCGGGCCCGATTCCAGCGTTCTGGTGCAGGGCACCGGCGGGGTGTCCATCTTCGCCCTGCAATTCGCCAAGGCCATGGGAGCGAGGGTCATCGTGACCTCCTCCAGCGACGCCAAGCTCGAGCGGGCGCGGGCCCTGGGCGCCGACGAGACCATCAACTATCGCAGCACCACCGACTGGTCCGCCGCCGTCAACGATCTCACCGACGGTGAAGGTGTGGACCTAGTGGTCGAGGTGGGTGGCGCGGAAACCTTCAACCCTTCCATAGGATGCACCCGCACCGGCGGCCGGATCCTGCTCATCGGCGTGCTGTCCGGTTTCCGCCAGGAGATCCTGGTGCCGTCCATCTTCGCCAAGCAGCTGCACGTGATCGGCATTTCCGTCGGCAATCGGCAACACTTCGCCAACATGGTGCGCTTCATCGAGCGCCACGCGCTTGAGCCCGTGGTGGATCAGGTCTGGCCCTGGGAACAGACGGCGGATGCCCTGCGCGCCATGGAACAGGCCGGCCACTTCGGCAAGCTCTGCGTGGAGATCTCCTGACAGCAGGAGCGCAAGGGCAGCGGGTTCGCTCAGAACCGCCGCGTGACCCGAACGTAGAAGTCCCGGTCCTGGCGCGCACGCTGTGCGACAGCGGGAATCTGGCGCTCCTCACGGATGCGGTAGCGGGTCTCCATAGACCAAGCCGGCAGGAAGCGCCATTGATACCGCAGCTCCCACAACTCATCGTTGGCACGATGATCCGGTGACAGCAGCCAGCCTGCATCCGCGCGGCCATGATTCACACCGAGGTTGTGGCCGGGAGCGATGTCATAGAGGTTAGCGGAGATCTGCCAGGCCCAGCCGTCTGCCCGCCCCGTCCCGCCGGTGGACAACGCCCCGTGGAAGGGCCGATTGGGGGCATAACCGAGCTCTCCTCCGACAATGAGGCGCATACCGCTCTCCCCCACCGGCCAGGCCAACGCCAACTTGCCGTCCAAGGCCACGTAATCCTTGCGCGATGGATCCGCCACGCCTCGTGCCGCCAACGTATCGGGCATCCAGGTGACACTCAAGGAACGCTGCTCGAACACCCCCGAGGGCTGCGCGACCAGGGCCAACCAGGTGCCGACCCGGCTGCCCCCTCGGGAGTAATCCAGGGGCGCCTGAGTGGACTGTCCCAGGCCATCGGAATCCTGATACTGCAGGATGGCATGGGCTCGCCAGCCCTCATTGAGGCGACGCTCGACGTGAATGCCGTCAGTCCAGGTGATCGACACGTTGCTGGCGGGTTTGCGATCCAGTGATTTGCCAGCAACCCCAAGCAGATCGAAGCCGCTTGCGAACCTGCCAAGGGTGACCCGCCAATCCCCACTCTGGTGCCGCACATAAAGCTCATCGAGGGTCGCCTCCCCCAGCGCCGCACCGGAACGCGTAGGGGCGTCAAAGCGCAGATAGAATCGGTCCGGAGCCGTGTCCGTACCCGCCGTGGCTGCCAGCCGCCCCCGCGCCGACCAGCCCTGTCCAAGATCACCATTTAGAGCTGCCCGCAATCGCATGCGCCCTTCGTCATTGCGGATTTTTTCGTCCGCACGCGTTCGCCGCTCGTCTGCGTACCAGCCGAACCGTAGGTCCCCGCTGAAGCGCCAAGTCTGGCCTTGTGCCGCAGAAACTTCGGTCACCAGCAGCAGAACAAACACCGGCAACAGCCACGCTGGCCCACGGCGCACGCCCATGCATTCACCTCGTTGTCATCAGATTGTCATGCGGGCGCGCATTCTGCCCCATTGCCCCGTCTCAGTCCCGCCCGAGCACCAAACTCGCCCTCGGTCCCGCGCCTGCGGTAGTGTCATCGTCCACCTTGGAGGGTCGTCATGAAATTCAGCTTCTGGCCTGCACCCATGCAGGATTTCGCCACGGTTCTGGACCTTTGCCGCCATGCGGAGGCCACGGGCTGGGACGGCATCTGGTTTGCCGATCACTTCATGCCCAACGCCGAGGACACCAGCACCCCCTGGCCGGAATGCTTCACAACCTTGAGCGCCCTGGCGGTGAGCGTACCCCGGGTGCGGATCGGTTCCCTGGTGGCGGGCAACACCTACCGCCACCCGGCCGTGCTGGCCAAGATGGCCGCCACCATCGACCACTTCAGCGGCGGCCGTTTCGTTCTCGGCCTCGGCGCCGGCTGGCAGGAGAACGAGCACCGCCAGTACGGCATCCCCTTCTACGACGTGGCAGAGCGCCTGGCCCGGCTGGACGAGGCCTGCGCCGTGATCAAGTCCCTGTACTCAGAAACGAAGAGCGGGTTCGCCGGCCGCTTCTACCAGCTCGACGATGCCTCCCTGGAACCCAAGCCCCTGCAGCAGCCCATGCCGCTGCTGATCGGCGGCGGCGGCGAGAAAGTGACCCTGAAGATCGCCGCCCGCTGGGCCGATGAGTGGAACGTCTGGGGCACCCCCGACACCCTGCGCCACAAGATCAGCGTCCTTGAAGGCCACTGCGCCGCCCTCGGCCGCGAAATCGGGGACATCCACAAATCTGCCCAAGCCCTGCTGTTCATGAGCGAGGATCAGGCCTGGCTCGAACAGCGCCGGCAGACCCCGATGCAGATGGCCACCATGATCGGGACGCCTGAGGAAATCGCAGCCATCGTCGACAACTACGCTGCCGCCGGCGTCGACGAAATCATCATCCCGGATTTCACCCTCGGCCAGGGCGACGCCAAGAAGGCCGCAATGGATACCATCATGCGGGTGGTAGCGGGCCGCTGAACTCTTCGGGATCGGGATCCCGAAAGACTCGAGTCCCGACGCATGCGCCAAAGGCACCATTTGACTTAATATGAAGCCATTAATCCTGATCCATCGAGGGGAACAAACTTGGCCGAGAGCAAGACACCCGCCACACCCTTACCCGCCGCCACCATCGTCCTGCTGCGTGACGATCCGGAAGAGGGCCTGGAGACCTTCATGGTGGTCCGCCACCACCAGATCGATTTCGCTTCCGGCGCCCTGGTGTTTCCCGGCGGCAAGATCGACGAGCAGGACGCGGATCCGGAGCTGGCGGCCTACTGCGACGGGGCCGATGCCGATCCGGTGATGCGGGCCATGCAAATCGGCGCCATTCGCGAGGCCTTCGAGGAATCCGGCGTCCTGCTGGCCCGTCCGGCAGGCAGCGATGCCCTGGTCGACAGCGAACGATTGGTCACCCTGGAAACCTATCGGACCACGCTGCACAGCGGCGCGGTGGCCCTGAAGGACTTTCTGCAGCAAGAGAACCTGCGGCTGGCCTGCGACAGGCTGGTCCACTTTGCCCATTGGGTGACGCCGGACATGATGCCCAAGCGCTTCGACACCCACTTTTTCATCGCCCGCGCCCCGGAGGACCACGTTCTGCTTCACGACGGTCATGAATCCGTGGATTCAGTCTGGATCCGTCCGCAGCAGGTACTCGACGACGCCGCCGCCGGGCACCGGACCGTGATCTTCCCGACCCTGCGCAACGTGGAAAAGCTGGCAGATTCCGACAGCGTCGATGCCGCCATCGAGGCTGCCAGGGCCCACCCCATCGTCACGGTCATTCCCTGGACCGAAAAGCGCGACGATGGTGTCTGGCTGCGCATTCCCGTAGAGGCGGGGTATCGTATTTCCGAAGAACGTATGCCCGCCCGCGGCTGAGCGCCCCTGGCTGAGCGCCCACAGCGGGCCCACGACCAAACGTTGATTGATCACTGGAGAGCAACCCCATGGCCGAAGCAGCACCCCAAGCCGAGGACGACGTCCTCTACAGCGTGGCCGATCACATCGCCACCATCACCATCAATCGTGAGCAGCAGCGCAACACCATCTCGGGCCCTATGCTCGACGCCGTCACCGAACGCATGCTCGAAGCCGACCGCGATCCTGAGGTGCGCTGCATCATCCTCACCGGCAAGGGCCGCTTCTTCTGCGCCGGCCTCGATCTCACCAGCGGCCAGATCGGCGGTTCCAGTGCCGGTGGCTTCAGCAACCTCGACCTGCGCGCGACGCCGCCGACGGTGATGCACAACCTCGATACCCCCACCATCTGCGCGCTCAACGGCTCCGCCGCCGGCTACGGCATGGACATGGCTCTGGGCTGCGACATCCGGGTCATGGCGGACAACGCCAAGCTGGCCGCGGCCTTCACCGCCCGCGGCGTGCTGCCGGAATCCGGCGGCACCTGGCTCCTGCCGCGCCTGCTGGGCTGGGAAAAGGCCGCCGAGCTGATCTTCACCGGCCGCACCCTGACGGCCGAAGAATGTCGCGAACTGGGCCTCGTGGCCCACGTGGTGTCGGCGGACGAAGTGGCGTCCAAGGCCCAGGCCCTGGCCGCCGAGATCGCCACCAACGCCCCCTTGGCGGTGCAGGCCGCCAAACGCATGATGCGCATGGGCATGAACGAGACCTTCAACGATCACGTTCATCATGTCTTCCTGCAGCTGCTGCCCCTGTTCCGCACCGAGGACTTCAAGGAAGGCATGGCCAGCTTCCTCGAGAAGCGGCCGCCGCAGTTCAAGGGCAAGTGAAAGCCCGGTCACGCGCTGCAGCCAGCGCGTGACCTGGGGGCACTCGAGCCGGGATTGGGGAAACGGACGATGACGCGTGCAGAGATCAAACAGGACGCCTGGCCCGGCGAAGCCGAAGCCCGGGCAGCTTTCAGCCGGGCTGGCCTCGACCATGTCCTGGAACTGGACGTCCCGCCGGTGGACAACAGCGCCCACTGGCACCACTTCAGCTCCCAGTTCTACCTCACCGGCGGCAGCCTGGAGATCACCGACATCGCGACCGGCGAACGCATGCACTGCAGTGCCGGCACCCGGGTGACCGTTCCGGCCCGCGTGCTCCACGCCGAGTACAGCCCGGAGGGTTACAGCATTTTTCTCGGCACCTCCGTCCCGCCCGAGGAATATGGCGATCCGGTAAATCGCCCGCCGGCGGACTTGTAGGCGCTTCGCTGCGCGCCCAGTGGGCGCTTTTCTGTGGGAAGGCTCCCGAAGCGCAGCGTAGGGGGCCGATCAGAACGCCTTCGATCAAAGGCCACGCCATCGTTCCCCTGCGCTGCGCTGTTGCGCACCAACCCTGGTGCGCATCCTTCGGACGCACTGCGTGCGACGCGATTCGCTCCCGGCCTAGCCCGGAAAGCTCACCAGCCGGTCAGCGGCTGTGACACAAGTGACTGATATCATGAATAAATATGACCAGAATAAAAAAGCGCGATGAAAACACTCTGTTTCCGCCGCTGGCCTATCCCGATTCTGGCGGGTTCTCGCTCGCCCTGGCTTGCTCTTCCTTCAAGCCGTAGCTACGGCTACGACTTTCAGTCCAGAGCGGCGCCAGACCGGCTACGAACCTCGCCAGCTCTCGGGATGCTGGTGAGATTTCCGGGCTAGCGCTTGAATCTGGCGTTTCGCTCAACCCCGCGACGCATTTCGATCCTGTCAAAATGCCCTCACATTGGCTTATCGCGCGACGCTGGCGCGCATCGCTCGAATTGAGCACAACCTGTTCGCCCTGTCGCAGGAAACACTCACCCCACCCGCGACGCCTGCCCCTCCCAGTAGGGCTTACGCAGCTCCCGCTTGAGGATCTTGCCGGTGCCCGTACGCGGAATGTCCGCCACGAACTCCACTGAACGCGGCACCTTGTAGCCCGCCAGATGCTCACGGGCAAAGGCCTGGACTTCCTCGGCGCTTACCGTTGCTCCGGCACGCAGCACCACATGGGCATGCACCTGCTCGCCCCACTGTTCGTTGGGGATGCCGAACACGGCCACATCGACGATGCCGGGATGGGTTTCCAGGGCCGCCTCGATCTCCGCCGGGTAAATGTTCACGCCACCGGAGATGATCATGTCCTTCTTGCGGTCGCAGATGTAATAGAAGCCCTCCGCATCCCGATAGGCGATGTCCCCCACCGTCTGCCAGCCACCCTCCCGTCGGTCCGCTTCGTACTTGTCCTGGGCCTTGTGGTAGGTGGTGAAGACGCTGGCGCTGCGCACGTAGAGTTCGCCTTCCTTCCCCACCTCGGTCACCGGTTGTCCGTCATCGTCGAACAGGCAGATTTCCACGCCCGGCGCCGGCTGACCGCAGGATCCCGGTTTGGCCCGCTGGTACTCGGGCCGCAGAATGGTGTTCACACCGAGTTCTGTGGAGCCATAGACCTCGAACAGGGAATCGTCCGGAAAAATGTCCAGATAGAGCAGTTTCAGGGCGTAGGACCAGGGTGCGGCATTGGCGATGGTTACCCGGATGGAACTGCGATCGTACTTCGCGATGACGTCCGCAGGCAGGTTGCAGATCATGCGCACCGGTGCGGGTGCCGAAAAGGTGCTGGTCACCTTGTAGGTGTCCACCAGCCGCAGCCAGTCCTCGGGGTCGAACTTCTTCTGCAGCACCACCGTGTTGCCAAGCATCTGCCCGATGGCCATGAACCCGCTGGGGCCGGAATGGTAAAGGGGCCCCGTGGTCAGGTAGACATCGTCAGGCCGATAACCGTAGAAGGCGATCATGCGCGCCACCTGATCCGGATCGCCGACACCGGTGCGCACGGCCCCTTTCGGTTTGCCCGTGGTGCCGGAGGTGTAGATCATGGTGCCGGCGGTGCCCGGCTCGATCCGCAGGGCAAGTTCAGAAGGATCCTGGGCAGGGATCAGCTCGTCTGCAGGAAGCTGCCCCGTGGCAGGCGCACCGTCGAAGACCAGCACCTGAGCCAGCCTCGGCGTCTGCGGCCGGATGGCCTCGAACAGGCCCGCGAACTCCGCATCCACGAAGGCCAGGACGGCATCGGAGTTGTCCACCACGTAGGCGGCCTCCTCTTCCGTCAGGCGATAGTTCAGCGGCACGGCCACCGCGCCGATCTTCCGGCAAGCGTGGATCACGGCGACGATCCAGGGCGAGTTCTGACCACACCAGATCACCTTGTCCCGCGGCCCCACCCCCTGCTCAATGAGCAACCGCGCCAGACGGTTGGCATTGGCCTCGAGCTCCGCATAGCTCCAGACCCGCTTGCGACCATCGGGCAGATCCTCGATCACACCCACCTTCTCACCCTGCACCTCAGCCAGCTGGCTGAGCAGGTCCCGCTGCGCCACCTCGGTCATGCCCTACTCCCCTCACAGTCGAGCCCCATTGTGGCTCAGCAGCACGCCCGGTGGGAGAGACGTTTCACGCAGGATAACGAGAAGGGGCTTGTGGGCTGGAGGCGCCCACCAACGTCCCTGGCGCTGTCGCGAGAGGAACGCTCGATACGGTGGACATGGCGAGGCCTTGTGGGAAGCTCACGAAGCGAAGCGTAGTGAGCGATTGCCAGCAGCGCCGAGACGGCTTCCTGCAGGCTGGAAGCTTGCAGGCGGCTGC
>JAFIFJ010000154.1 GCA_020832085.1 Gammaproteobacteria bacterium
ACGCCAACTGCCCCGAGGAAGACGGGCCCGACTTCGACTTCGGCGCGGCCGTGATTCTGGCTACCGCCCGCAACGGCCGGGACCGGGTCATAGGCGGCCAGAAGTCCGGGAAAGTTCATGCGGTTGATGCCGACACCGGCAAGCTGGTGTGGCAGACGCGGGTCGGCCGGGGGGGCATCCAGGGCGGCATCCACTTCGGCATGGCCAAGGCCGGTGATCGCCTGTTCGTTCCCATCAACGACATGCCCGATGGTCGCGAGTACCCCAATCCGGATCGTCCGGGCCTGCATGCGCTGGACATCCCCACCGGCGCCCCGATCTGGTCCTTCCACTCGCCTCACGACGTCTGCCATGGGCGCCAGTTCTGCGATCCGGGCATTTCCCAGGCCATCACCGCCACCTCCGAACTGGTGTTCGCCGGAGCCCTGGACGGCGTGCTCCGCATCCACTCGGCGCAAACCGGTGAAGTGCTGTGGTCCATCGATACCACTGAGCCCTTCCCTACCATCGATGGCGGGGAAAGCCAGGGCGGTTCCATGAGCGGTGCGCCTGGTCCCGTGGTGGTCGATGGCATGCTCTTCGTCACCAGTGGCTACGGCATCTACAACCACATGCCCGGCAATCTGCTGCTGGCCTTCGGGCTCGCGCCGGCACCGGCCGCCAACGAGCAGGAGGACTCCTCACCATGAACGGCATCGACAGACTCCTGGCCATCGAAGAGATCAAGCAGCTCAAGGCGCGCTATTTCCGCTGCATGGACACCAAGGAATTCGAAGGCCTGCACACGGTCTTTGCCGACGAGTCCACCTTCGACTTCCGGGAGGCGCTGCGGGATCCCATCGCCGGCACACCGCCACCCTTCGAGGAGCACCCTCCCGTCAGCGGCCGCCAAGCCATCGTCACCTACATCACCGGAGCCTTGCAGAACGCCATCAGCGTGCACCATGGCCACACGCCGGAGATCGAACTGACGTCGGAGACCACCGCCCGCGGCATCTGGCCCATGGAGGACGTGGTCAAGAACGGTACGTTCTCGTTCCGGGGCTGGGGTCACTACCGGGAAACCTACGTGCGCACCGAGGCCGGTTGGCGCATCGCCACCTCACAGCTGACGCGGCTGCGGGTCGACATCTATTCCCATTGAGCTATCGAGACAGGATTGAGCCCGGGACCGTTGGGTCCCGGGCTCAGCGTTGGCTCACATGCTGTAGGTGAGTGAGAGCGTCACCAGGCGAGGTGGCGACAACTGCCCGGTCATGTCACCCCGTTCACCAGGAATGATCCTCGCCAACGGCTTGTTGCCGATGCTGGTGACATAACGCTTATCGAAACAGTTCGAGCACATCAGTGACACTTCCCAAGGGCCGGCCTGCTGCGCCAGGGACGCCGCGATGTTGGTCACAGTCCGGCTCGGCACCTCAGTGAAGGGCTGATTCAGCGTGCGCTTACCTTTGCTATGATGAATCGTGTCCAGATTGCCGATGATCTCCCAACCGTTGAAGGCCGGGCCATAGTAAGTCACGCCGACATTAGCCTGCAGCGGAGGCCCGCCGTATCGCTTACCGGAAAGATCCTGAATCGGTACGCCATCCGGGCCGATATGACATCCAGGTCCTTGAGTCGGTAGCGCGCCAATATCCCCCAAAGCACCATCCACGGGATGACATCCGGCGTCTTCCCACTTATCGAACTTCAGGTGGTTGTATTGTCCGGCGAAGCGCAGCTGCACTCGCTCATGCAGCTGATAGTCTGCCTGAAACTCCAGACCCCAGTTGTGTGCCACGGCCGCGTTCTGGATCGTAAAGGTGGTGGTATTGGAATTGAATATGCCTACCTGAAGATCCTTGGACTCGTACCAGAACGCTGCAAAATCAGTGCGTAGACGATTGTCCAGGAAGTAGCCCTTCAGACCCACCTCGAAACCTTCGATGGTGGTTTCGTCGAAGGTCAGCGCGTCATTGCGGGCCTCGGGCGTCAGCGGCCGTAAGTCGGGAACCGTTCCGGGGTTAGAGATGCCAGCAGACTGGAATCCATGCTTGTATGACACGTAACCCATCACGTCATCACTGAAGTGATAGCTCAGCGTCAACTCAGGCGACCAGTTGTCCGAACTGACGCTAGGTTCATAGAAAACCTGACTTGGCGAGAAGCCGAGCCCGTTCTCGAACAGATTGCCGCCAACCGAGTTCCTTTTCTCGTCCGTGTAACGAACACCGCCACTCAGACGCCAGCGTTCAGCGAAGTCCCAATCGGCGCTGGCGAACACCGACCAGCTGCGAATGTCGTTGTTCCACAGTTGATGGTAATTGATGAAAGTACCGTCGTAGATCTGATCACCTTGGAACTGGCCCGCCTGATAGGGCGACAGGCCACCAAGGAACGCCGGTGGCAAGATCTGTACAGGTGCTTCCAACTCCCGTTCGGACTTCTCGTAGAAGGCACCGACCATGAAGTTAACAGGTCCATCGAACTGACTCTGAAGCCTCAATTCATTCGTGAAAGACTTGCCTGACTCGCCTTGCTCTGACACCACCACCGCAAAGCTCGTGTAATCGTAGTTGGTGTACTCGCGATGTTTGTAGTCCCAGAACCCGCTGTTCAGGGTTACCAGATAGTCCCCGGCATCCCACTCCAATTCCAGGGTGTGCAACTGCTGCCTGAGCCTGTCGAAGAACCGGTCGTCTTCGTCAATTCCGATGTTGGCATTGGCGACCTCAGCCGGCGGCAGGGCAGCATTGCTACGCGTCAGGGGCTTGTTGTCGGGACAGATCTGCGTCGTGTCAGGGAACACCACAAAGTAGGGATTCGCGCCAGGTCCGTCCGCACAGGCGAAGAGCACAGTCGTACCGCCATCACTGCGTTTAGTGTAGGAGGTAAAGTTCCTCAGCGTAGCTCGGAAGTCTTCCGCCGGCTCCCAGACCGTGGTCAGCCGCCCCACGAACTGCTCCTGCTGAGGCCAGGAACTGTGCGACGCGCCACGAGTCATGAACGGTTGTCCGTAAAGTGCGGACACATCCAGTGGCTCCGCATTGTTCTTCATCCAGCCGCCGCGCATGTCCTGGCCACGCAGCGCGACGCGCATAGCCACGGTGTCTCCCACAGGAAAGCTGACACCAGCCTCGAGTACGGGATCCCGGGTTTCGAACTCGTACTGAGCGCGGACGAAGCCCTCCATCGCCCCGCCGACAACTGGGCTGATGCTGTTGATGGCGATGACGCCAGCCGGGCTGTTCTTGCCGAAATACAGCGCCTGAGGACCCTTCAGGACCTCCACCGCGGCGACATCGAAAAAGCCTGTCTTCAGCATGTGTCCACGGGTGAAGGACATTCCATCGATGACCAGCGAAACTGGCTGGTCGATCCCGTAGTCCGCCGTCCCTGGCGGTTTGCCGATGCCCCGGATGCTGATGTTGCCACCTGCACCGCCACCTGACCCGTCCGAGATGTCAAGACCTGGAATGCGTTCGGTGAGCTGCGTCAAGGTCCGGGTGTTGTAGCGATCAAGGCCCTCGGTGCCCAGCACCGAAGCCGCCACCGGGGTGTCGATCAGGCGCTCCTCGCGCCGCCGCGCACTGACCATGATCTCATCGATGACCAAGGACTGACTGGCCTGGGCGACGCCCTGGGCCAGTGCAACCTGAGGCACCATGAGCATGCCCGCGACGGACGCAGCCGCCCCGGATAGTAGTATCGTGCCACGATTATGGCCCTTAACCCTTTTCATCGGGTGTACCTCCCCTCAACGTGTGAAAGCTTTCGTTTTTTAAGAAAACTTTACCTGGCCAATCCATGTCGGCCACCGGCATCCGCCTGCTCCAGCAGGTCTAATATTGGCGAGTATCCGCGCGCTCAAACACTTGTCAAGCACGCATGAAGGTCAATTGCCACCTTTGCCTGCGTGCTGCCACTTCTCTTCGGGTTTTCTCAGCACCGCGCGCACCACGTCATAGGCGGTACAGGACGCGCCCGCCGCCGTGGCCACCGCCTCGAAGTTCTCCGCACCGGCCTCATTGACCTTGCTGCGCAACCCCGCATCCTTCTCGATGAAGCGCAGCAGACGTTCGGCATTCTCGATGGACATGTCTCTCTCCTCATTTCACATGCATTGGTGAATGTAGATTCCGACAAATCCGGGTAAAGTGCAATCGCAGCCACACCAAGCCCGATACAAACGGAGGAGAGTTCACCATGAGTCTGATCCGCCATCCGATCTGGCAATACGCCTGGTTCGTGAACGATATCGATGAAGCCTGCCACCAATGGAACAAGATGGTTGGCGCCGGCCCCTTCCATGTGGTTCGTCACCATATCGCCGAAGACTTCCGCTACCGCGGCGAACCCATCGAAGCCGATGTGAGCTACGCCTTCGGCCAGGCCGGACCCGCCCACATCCAGTTCATCGCCCAACACGATGACACGCCGTCGATCTATCGGGACATGTACAAGAAAGGCGAGCACGGCTTTCACCACATCGGCCTGCTGGTCAACGACGTCCAGGGCGAGATCGCCCGCTTCGAGGCAGCGGGCTATGAAAATGCCTGCACGCTGTGGGGCGGCGACTACGTGTCCTACATGGACTGCCGCAAGGACATGGGCTGCTTCGTGGAACTGCACGGCGACGCCCCGGTCATCCGCGAACTCTTCGACGGCTGGAAGCGCGCCCACGAAGAATGGGACGGCAAGACCGACCTCATCCGCGAGGCCGGTTGAAGCGCATTCGACGCGCGTCCGCAATCCATGCGGACGCGCATCGGATCAGGTGACTTCAACGCAGAATCGGACCGACGATGGGCGCCATGGCCGATTCGAGCTGGGGGTCCGGCGTCCCCTGAAAGGCGGACAGCAGTGCCTCGCCCCGCTGCTCCACATAGTGGCGGAACTCCGCGTGGGTGCAGATGTAGAACGCATCCGCCTCGATGGCCGCCAGCACCTGCCGCCCGAGATCCACAGGGTCCGTGCCAAAGGCCGGCGCCGCCCCTTCGTCACGCTTCTGAGGCGGTCCGCCGAATTTCTCAGGCCGGTTGCGTTCGCTCTGGCCGATGCCCGAGCGGACGATGCCCGGTGCCAGCACCGAAACCCCGATCGCGGTCTGCGCCAGATCATGTTTCAGGGATTCCGAGAGCCCGACCACTGCAAACTTGCTGGCACAGTAGATCCCCAGGTTGGGCATGCCCAGCAGGCCTCCCACTGAGGCCGTGTTGACGATGTGACCCGCCTCGCCGCGTGCCAGCATGCGCGGCAGGAAGGTCACCAGGCCGTTCACCACACCGTCGAGATTGACCCCCAGCACCCAGTCCCAGTCCGCATAGCCAAGATCCTGCAGCGCTCCGGGCGCATTCACGCCGGCGTTGTTGCAGAGCACGTGTATGCCGCCGAAGCGCGCATCCACAGCGTCTGCGGCGTCCTTCATGGCGCCACGGTCGGTGACATCCAATCGCAGCAGAAGGACGTCACCCCCGGCCTTGCGGCGCAACTGCTCCTCCGCCCGCTCCAGCGCGCCCTGATCCATGTCGGCGAGCACCAGATGCATGCCCGCCTCACGGAACACCTCAGCCATGCCCAAACCAATGCCTCCGGCACCGCCGGTGATGAAGGCCACCTTGCCTTGCAAATCTCGCACGTCTCAAACCTCCGCTTGCGCCCTGCAGAAAAAGAAAGGCAGACGACCCCGCCCGGAGTCGTCTGCCCAATGGCTCCAGGGGAGAGCCTTTAGAACCTCATGCCAACCTCCATGCCAAAGGAACGCGGCCGCCCATAGGCCGTGAAGTTCCACAGCCCGGCCACGGAGTTGGCGCCGATCCGGTGCGTCTCATCCAGCAGATTCTTCGCCCATAGCGTCACCCGATACTTCTCGCTCTCATCCCGCCAGGTGACGTTGGCGTCCCACAACGTGCGCGACTCCATCTTCGACAGGCTAGGCTCGAACACCGAACTTTCGGTAGACGAGGTGTAGTTGACGCTGGTGTTCCAGATCAAGGACCCCCGCCCCTGAGGCAGGTATTGATCAAAGGTGACACCACCAACCACCTTCCACTCCGGCGAGAACGGAACATCGAGATCCGACAGATCCACGGCCGGCTGACCGGCTACCAGAACGATGTCGAACTCACGATAGGAGTGATCCAGCCAGCTGACGCTGAAATCGAATGCGACATTGGAGACGGGCACCCAGATGGCTTCGAGTTCGATGCCGTAGGCCTCAGACTCACCCGCATTGACGTTGATCGTCTCCTGAGTGGTGACACCGAAGGCGTTGGTGAACGGCAGCACCTGCGAGCGGATCAGATCCTTATAGCGGGTATAGAAGATGGAGGCGTTGGTCTGCAGCGTGTTCTCCAGGAACTGCGCCTTCAGGCCCGCTTCCAGATTCCAGTTGGTCTCCGCATCGAAGGGTTCGCAGGTCGCCAGACTGGAACAGGTCTCCGTGAAACCACCCGAGATGAAGCCGGTGGAGTAGCTGAGATAGCCCATGGTGTCCGGGTTGAAGCGATAGTCCATGACCAGACGCCAGGTGAGTTCCTTCCAGCTGTCGTTGAACTCGTTGTCGATGCCCCAGGCCAGGCCGTCGGGCAGGCGGAAGGGCTGAACGTCAGCCATGGTGACACCACCAGTCGCCCGCGACACCGCATTGGATCGCGCGTCCAGGCAGACACCGTCGATGATGCGGGCATCCTTGGCAGGCGTCCGGTCCGTGCAGGGGCCACCCGGGTTGGCGCGCCTGAAGAACGTCTTGTCGTCATGGGTATAGCGGATGCCCGCGGACAGCGTCAGATCATCCGTCAGCTCGTAGCTGCCATCAAAATAGATCGCCCAGGTCTCACGATCCTGGCGAGTATTGGTGGTCCCTGGATCATTGATCGGATCAAGATCCAGATTGAGGAAGCCCCGGGTATCGAGGATGCCCCCTGCAATCAGCGGGTCGGCATTGCCCGGATCCTGTGAGGGCAGCAGCGTGATCAATCCCGTCAGACCCACCGTCGCATAGGCGAGCATGTTGGTCTCTTCCTCGGTGTAGGACACACCACCGACGAAATTGAAGGGGCCGTCAAAGTTGGAGTTCAGCCGCATTTCGACCTGCAGACTGTCCTTGACCGTGTTGCGGTTGGAGTCGAACAGCGAAGTGAAGGCCTCACCCACGTAGGTATTGGGCAGGACTTCTTTCTGCTCCCGATAGCCTGTCAGCAGCCGGACCGTGAACTGGTCGAGGTCGAGCCGCTGATGCAGGTGGAAGCCGTTGACCTCGATGCGCTGACCCGAGGTCAGACACAATCCATCCCGGTTGCCAGCCACGCACTGATTCGTGACCCCAGTGCTGTACACATCGCTGTGACCCGCCTCCTGGATGCCGGGGAATCCGAGCAACGGCAGCAGGAAGCCCTCCCCGGCAGGAGTCTCGTGCACCCCTGGTACCGTGCCCGAGCTGTCCCGCAGCATCTCGTACTTGAAGAAGGCCTCGTAGTTGTCCGAGGGCTGCCAAAGGAGCTTGACGGTGCCGGCAAAGATGTCGGTGCCGTTGAGTCGCTCGCCTGATCCGCGGGCCTGGGTATCGAGTTCCGGCGGCAGCGGCGGGTTCACGGCCAGTGAAGGATCGAAGAACCCATAGAAGGGCACCACGTTGGGAAAGGTCGCCGTGTCCTTGTCGTTGCGATAGAAGCCTTCGTCGTAGTCGTAGATCCCGGTGACCCGCAAGGAGAGCTGATCCTCGATCAAGGGCAGGTTGATCGCGCCCCGGACTTTGAAGATGTCACCTTTCTGGCTGCCGTCGAAGCGGCCGATCTGGGTCTCCACCTCAGCGTAACGCTCATTCATCTCCGGACGTTTGGTGCGAATGACGATCGCCCCACCCGTGGCGCTCTTGCCGAACAGGGTTCCCTGAGGACCACGATAGATCTCGATCTGCTCGACATCGAAGAGTTCGACGAACTGGGCCTGGACGTTGGAGAGTCCGAATTCGTCCACCAGCACGACCACGGAGGAATCCTGGGTGACCAGAATGGAGTTCTGACCGGTTCCGCGAATGCCACCGCCGATGGCCCGGAAACCTGGCAGCTGCCCCATGGACACCCCCGGGGACAACTCCGCAACACCGAGAATGTCATTGCGGAAGGTTCGCTGCAGCTGCTCCTCGGAGATGGCCGTAATCGAAATCGGTACGTCCTGAGCTGCCTGATCCCGCTTGGTACCGGTGACCACGATCTCATCGAGTGCCAGCCTCGATGCCCTCTGCCCCCCCTCCTCCGACGTCTGGCCCCAGGCAAACGGAACCATCGAACACGTCGCTATCGCTACGGCCATGGGCCGCGCCAGCCAATTCTGCTTTTTCATTTCAAGATGCCTCCCACAAGGAAAGATGACGGGGGCATCTGCTCGAGCGACCGACTGCGCGGATACACGCGTGCACGAGCGCACGCTACTCTGCCTGGCTCCCCGACCCTATCGTCATGCGCGTGTCCGGATCACAAGACTCCTGACGCTCTTCGGCGCATTCATGCGTGCATGACTTGAGCGGAGTATCGCCAGAGTGGGCGCGCTGTCAAGCGGCGGTTACAAAAAGAAAGCGGGCAGGCAACCTGGCGATTGCCTGCCCGAAAGGGCTCCAGGGGAGAGCCAGACCGGAAGAGCGGGGTCCGCTGACGGCCGCCCCTTGATGCCGTCAGCCACCGAACCCGCTCAGAATCTGACCGCGAACTCCATACCGACGGAGCGCGGACGCCCGAACATGGTGAAGTTCCAGAGACCGGCCACGGAATTGGCGGCGATCCGGTACTCCTCGTCCAGCAGGTTCTTTGCCCACAGGGAGACACGATAGCGCTCGCTCTCGTCACGCCAGGTGATGTTGGCGTCCCAGAGCAGACGGGACTCCATCTTCGAGAGCGACGGGTTGAAGACCAGAGTTTCGGTGGAGGACTCGTAGTTGAAGCTCGTGTTGTAGGTGATGGAGCCCCGGCCACTGCTCAGGTACTGGTCGTAGGTGACGCCGGCCACCACCTGCCACTCGGGCGAGTAGGGAACATCCAGGCTGGAGAGATCCTCGGTGACACCATCACCCGTGGTGTCGAGATCGAACTCTTTGTACTTGTGCCGCATCCAGGCTGCGCCCAGTTCGAAGCTCAGGTTCTCACTGGCCATCCACAGCGCTTCGACCTCGAGCCCATAGGCCTCGGACTCACCGGCATTGACGTTGATCGTCTCCTGGGTCGTAACCCCGAAGGCGTCGGTGAAGGGCAGCACCTGGCTGCGGATCAGGTCCTCGTAGCGTGTGTAGTACAGGGCAGCGTTCAGGCGCAGACGGCCATCCATGAGGTCCGACTTGAGGCCGGTCTCCAGGTTCCAGTTGGTCTCGGAATCGAAGGGCACACAGGTAGCCAGGCTGGAACAGGTCTCGGTGAAACCACCGGAGATGAAGCCGGTGGAGTAGCTCAAGTAAGTCATCAGCTCGTCGCTCACGCGGTAGTCCAGCACCGCCCGCCACGTCCACTCCGACCAGGACTCGTTGAAGGTGTCGTCGATTTCGAAGCCCACGCCTTCAGGAAGATTGAAGGGATGCACATCCGCCATGGTGAAGTCCGCACCGCCACGTGAGATGGCGTTGGACCGGGAGTCCAGGCACTCGCCATCGACCACCACCTGGTTCCGCGCCGGGGTCAGTGCCGTGCATGGCCCACCGGGATTGGCGCGGCGATAGAACTCCTTCTTGTCCCGGGTGTAGCGGATACCCGCCGAGAACGAGAGGTCCTCGGTGATCTCATAGGTACCATCGAAGTAGGCAGCCCAGGTTTCCCGATCCTGGCGGGCACCTGTCGTGGCCGGATCGTTGATGAAGTCCAGGTTCAGATTGAGGAAGCCACGGCTATCGAGCGTGCCATCAGCCACCAGAGGGTTCGCGGAGTCGGGATCTTCCGAGGGCAGAAAGGTGACCAGACTGGACAGGCCTACCGTGGAGTAGGCCAGCATGTCAGTGTCCTCCTCCATGTAGGAGGCCCCCGCCACGAAGTTGAACGGCCCTTCGAGGTCGGAGTTCACCCGTAGCTCGAACTGAAGGCTGTCCTTGGTGGTGTTCCGCGCCGCGTCGAAGAGGGAGGTGAAGGCCTCGCCCACATAGGTGTTGGGCAGGATCTCCGTCTGCTCACGGTAGCCCGAGAACAGGCGCACGGTGTAGTTCTCCAGGTCCAGGCGCTGCTGCAGGTGGAAGCCCTCGACCTCCACGCGCTGGCCGGAGGACAGGCACAGGCCCTTGGGATTACCTTCGATACACTGATTGGTCACCCCGGTGCTGAAGACATCACCATGGCCCGCCTCGTGAATCCCTGGAAAACCCAGCAACGGCAGCAGAAAACCCTCGCCTTCCGGCGTCTCGTTCACGCCTGGAACGGTCCCGGAACGGTCCAGCGAGCGCTCGTACTTGAAGTAGGCTTCATAGGTGTCGCTGGGCTGCCAGAGCAGCTTTACTGAACCGGCCCAGACATCCGTATTGTTGAGTTTCTCACCTGAGCCCCGCGCCCGAGTATTGAGTTCCGGCGGCAACAACTCGGCGGTGGTCGTTCCCAGCGCATCGGCCAACTCAGCATAGATCGGCATTGAACCAGGGAAGGTGGCCGTGTCCTTGTTGTTGCGGTAGAAGCCCTCGTCGTAGTCGTAGAGCGCGGTGAAGCGCAGCGCCAGCTGGTCCTCGATCAGCGGAACGTTGATGGCACTGCGAAACTTGAAGATGTCGGAATCCACGCTGCCACCGACAAAACGGCCGGTCTGCACCTCGAAGTCCGCGTTGAACTCGTCCATCTCGGGACGCTTGGTGCGAATGAAGATGGCCCCACCCGTGGCGCTCTTGCCGAACAGCGTACCCTGGGGCCCGCGATAGACCTCCACCTGCTCGATGTCGAAAAGCTCGACGAACTGAGTCTGGACATTGGACAGATAGAAGTCGTCGAGAACGATCACGACAGAGGAATCCTGGGTCACCAGGATGCCGTTCTGCCCGGTCCCACGGATGCCGCCGGCAACCGCGCGGAAGCCGGACTGCTGCCCCATGGACACACCCGGCGCCATCTCCGCCACCGCCAGCACATCGGTACGATACGTGCGCTGAAGCTGTTCCTCGGACATGGCGGTAATGGCAATCGGCACGTCCTGGGAGCGCTGCTCGCGCATGGTGCCGGTGACCACGATCTCCTCGAGGGAGGTACGCTGAGCCTGCTGCTGGACCTGCTGCGCCCAGGCCGCCGGTGTCGAGGCCAGAGCGACCCCCAATGCCAGTGCACTCAACCGGCCGGCAGGCCGGGTCAAAGTATTGTTCATGGATATCTCTCCCCTCTGCTGTCAGGACAACTGGGACAAAACGACTGGGATGGATTCATCCATCGTCAAATCGAACCGCAGCTCGAAGCTGCAACCGCATCGTGACCCGCGTCTGCAAGGCCGCGATCATGAGGCGAGTTCAATCCCTTGGAACTGAACTGCCAGCAATGCAGGGCCCTGACCAAAGAAGAGCAGCCGGAGCCTCAGCACATCTGTCGGACGCGAAGCACTCAGTTTCGCCGCAAAGGGCGACCCTGAACCGCTTACGCGATCCAATCATTCATGCTTGATTGTTATGATCAAACGTTACAGAAGCGAAACATCAGGAGTCAAGGATTACCGAATGGTTTCCTGCGCAGGGCTGCCGCGCAGAGCAAAAACGGACGAGGGCCGCAGAAAAAGGGCAGACAACCCGAAGGTTGTCTGCCCAAAGGGCTCCAGGGGAGAGCCAGACTCTGGGTGGCTTCGATCAGAAGCGGACGCCGAACTCCACGCCCACTGAACGGGGACGACCATAGCTGGTGAAGTTCCACAGACCGGCCACAGAGTTCGCGCCGATTCGATGGGTCTCATCCAGCAGGTTCTTCGCCCAGAACGTCACCCGATACTTCTCTGCTTCATCGCGCCACGTGACGTTGGCATCCCAGAGCGTGCGCTTCTCCATCTCTGAGAGGCTGGGCTCGAACACGGAGGTTTCGGTCGCCGACTGATAGTTCAGGCTGGTGTTCCAGGTCACGGAGCCACGACCGGCTGCGAGGTACTGATCAAAGGTCACGCCCGCTACAGCCTTCCACTTCGGCGAGTAAGGAACGTCCAGGTCTGAAAGGTCTACGGCCGGTTGGCCGGCAACGAGAACCAGATCGAACTCCCGATACTGATGCTCCAGATAGCTGATGCTGAAATCGAAGGCCAAGTTGGAAGTCGGCACCCAGATGGCTTCGAGCTCGATGCCGTAGGCCTCGGATTCGCCGGCATTGACGTTCACCGTCTCCTGGGTGGTGACGCCGAACTGGTTGGTGAACGGGAGCACCTGTGAACGAATCAGATCCTCGTAACGCGTATAGAAGATCGACGCGTTCGTCTGCAGGGTGTTGTCCATGAACTGAGCCTTGAGTCCGGCCTCCAGGTTCCAGTTAGTCTCCGCATCGAAGGGCTGACAGGTGGCCAGACTGGAACAGGTCTCGGTGAAGCCTCCCGAGATGAACCCTGTGGAGTAGCTCAGGTAACCCATGGTGTTGTCGTCGAAACGGTAATCGAGCACCAGACGCCAGGTCAGCTCTTCCCAGCTGTCGCTGAAGGCATTGTCGATACCGAAGGTGAGTGCGTCAGGCAGCCGGAACGGCTTGACATCCGCCATGGTGATCTCAGGGCCGGCCCGGGATACCGCGTTGGAGCGTGCATCGAGGCAGACACCGTCGATGATGCGTTGATCCTTGGCCGGGGTCTGGGCTCTGCAGGGGCCGCCAGGATTGGCGCGGCGGACGAAGTCCTTCTTGTCCTTGGTGTAGCGGAAGCCGGCGGACAGGGTCAGATCCTCCGTCAGCTCATAGCTGCCATCGAAGTAGATCGCCCAGGTCTCCCGATCCTGCCGGGTGTTCGTGGTAGCCGGATCATTGATGAAGTCCAGATCGAGATTCAGGAACCCGCGGGTGTCGAGGGTGCCGTTGGCAATCAGCGGATTGGCATTGGTGGGATCCTGGGACGGCAGCAGAGTCACCAGGCTGGAGAGACCCACGGTGCTGTAGGCCAGCATGTCCGTCTCTTCCTCGGTGTAGGAGAGACCCGTGACGAAGTTGAATGGACCGTCGAAGCTGGAATTCACCCGCAGTTCCACCTGCAGGCTGTCCTTGACGGTATTGCGGTTGGAATCGAACAGGGATGTGAAGGCCTCACCCACATAGGTGTTGGGGAGAATCTCCTTCTGTTCGCGATAGCCCGTCAACAGACGCACCGTGAACTGGTCCAGATCGAAGCGCTGGTGGAGGTGGAATCCGTTCACTTCGATCCGCTGACCGGACAGCAGGCACAGACCGTCCTGATTGCCCTCGACGCACTGGTTGGTGACACCGGTCTCGTAAACATTGTTGTGACCCGCTTCCTGAATACCGGGGAAGCCCAGCAGAGGCAGCAGGAACCCTTCACCGGCCGGGGTCTCGTGAACCCCGGGAATAGTCCCGGACCTGTCCCTCAGAAGCTCGTACTTGAAGAATGCTTCGTAGCTGTCGCTTGGCTGCCACAGCAGCTTGACGGTACCGGCAAAAATGTCGGTGCCATTGAGGCGCTCACCTGATCCGCGGGTCCGCGTATTGAGCTCCGGCGGCAGCAGATCGCGTGTCGTGACCCCCAGCGACTCGGCCAGGCCATTGTAGATGGGCATGGAGTCGGGGAAGGTCGCCGTGTCCTTGCTGTTGCGATAGAAACCTTCGTCATAGTCGTAGATGCCGGTGACGCGAAGTGCCAGCTGATCTTCGATCAGCGGAATGTTGATGGCACCACGGACCTTGAAGATGTCAGCGTCAACGTCACCGCCAGTGAAGCGGCCGAGCTGGGTTTCGATCTCGGTATAGGACTCGTTGATCTCCGGGCGCTTGGTGGTGATGACGATGGCACCACCGGTGGCACTCTTGCCAAACAGCGTGCCCTGAGGACCGCGATAGACCTCGACCTGCTCAACATCGAACAGTTCGACGAACTGGGCCTGCACGTTGGAGAGACCGAACTCATCCACGAGCACGACCACGGATGAATCCTGGGTCACCAGAATGCCGTTCTGGCCAGTTCCGCGGATACCCCCGCCGATGGCACGAAAGCCGGGCAGCTGCCCCATGGAAACACCGGGCGACAGCTCCGCGACGGCGAGAATGTCGTTGCGGAAAGTGCGCGCAAGCTGTTCCTCGGAGAACGCGGTGATCGAAATCGGCACGTCCTGGGCGGCCTGATCACGCTTGGTGCCCGTGACAACGATCTCTTCGAGTGCCGCCCGTTGGCTGCGACGCTGCGGGTCTTCCTGCTGGGCGAAGGCTGCTGGTGCAGCCACCAGGCCTCCAGCCAGGGCCATCGCGGTCAGGCGTGCAGCCTGCTGCCGTCTACTGAGCTTGTGCTTCATATCCACTCCCACTGTGCTGACACTGATTACTGTTATCCGGCCACTCTGAGCCGGGCTGACCGCAACGGCCCCCTGGCGAGGGAGTCATCGAGATTCGGAAATCAGCGTGGTTGCACCGGGCCGGAGTCACCGGCCCTGGTGTTGTAGTGGGGGACGAACCGCCTTGCAGGGCGCTCGAGCACGCACAGAGGGAGGCAAAGTCTTCGATTCTGAATCGAAAACCTGCAGCAACAGCCTAGCGTTAGGACTCCCTCTCGGCGCAGTGTCTGGTTATTCTGGGCCCACTGCGCCGAACCACAATCATTCACGCTTGATTGTTTCGGAAGTTACATCCGGGAAACAAGTTGCGTCAAGCGTTCTTCGTCAGGATTCAGCGCGCGGCGTGCCCGATGAGGGGAGCGGGTGGCTTTCTGAATGGCTTTCTTGACGCGCCGTCCACTGCTCTCGATACTGGAATTCCAGCATCGATGAAGGCAGGAGCAGACCCTTGGCCACTATTCTCGCGCACATCAAGATTTTTGCCGGCAAAGAGCAGGAATTCGAGAACATCATTCGCCCTCTCTACGAAGCCTCTCATCGCATCGAAACCAAGTTGCGGCGCTATGAGTACTGGCGGGGCACCGAGCCGGGCCAGTACTACTGTCTGCTGTCCTTCGATGACTTCGTCGGCTTCATGGAGCACCAGTCCAGCGATCACCACGAGGCGCCCGACTTCCCGTCGCTGCTGGAGAACATCCGCCTGGAGTGGCTCGATCCGGTGGCGGGCGCCAGCGACCTTACCCCGACCGAACCCCAGGAATTGCCGGCGGACGCCAGCGATCTCATGAAGGAGTACGCCAAGAACTACAGCGTCGAGGTTCAGGAGTGGTGGCGCAGCCTGCGTTGACGCTGGAAAATTCTGAGCCATTGCTCAGGTTCGTGGACCGCCACAACCGTCTCCTGTATCTTTTGAGAGGGTATTCCCGATCAGGTTCTGCGGTTTCGGCAAGGGCTTCGGGGCACCGACTGACATCACCACGGGGGCGTTTCCAGCAGGGAAACGTAGCTCGACGCGCATCACTTAGGGATGGGTTTCCAATTGGCCACCAAAGAAGACAGCAAGGTAACGAGTACGCGGCGAAAAGCGCCGGCACGTCCAGCCTCCAAGGCCGCAGGACGCAGCCGGGACAGCGCCGCGCCGAAAGCCACTCGCGGCACCGGTAAACCGCGCTGGGCTCGCAGTCAGGCCACGCGCGCGGAGATTCTCGAAGCCACCATCGATTGTTTCGTCGAGATCGGTTACGTCCGCACCACCACCACGGAGATTGCCAAAAAGGCAGGCTTCACCCGCGGCGCCGTGCAGTACTACTTCCCGACCACACAGCACGTCCTCGAGGCCTCGGTGAAGTACCTCACCGAAAAGTGGCTGGACCAGTACATGACGGCAGCCCGCAGCGCGCCCCCCGGAGCGGACTACATCGACTATGCGGTGGAAACCCTCTGGCGCTTCGTCAATGACAAGCAGTTCATCGCCTGGCAGGAGCTGACGGCAGCCTCACGGACCGATCCGGAACTTCGCAAGATCATCCGCCCCGCCGCCGCCCGCTTCGAAAAGCTGCGGCGCGACATGAGCCGGGACAATTTCCCGGACTTCCACGAGGCCAGCGTCGAGAAGTTCCAGCGCAACCGGGATACGCTGCGTTTCGTGCTCGAGGGCATGAGCAGCACGATCCTGACCTACGACAAGAAGCAGCGCATCGAAGCCCAGCTGCAATGGCTCAAGGAGTGGTTCCACGCCAGCTGGCGGGAAGAACTCGAAAGCAACGTGGTCAAACACCACCAGGACGGCTGAGCGCCCGGCGTCCCCCTTCGGCTGGAGCCGCTGCGGCTCCAGCCTCCTTCCTCACCGCGCCTTGACGGCGTCCACCATGCTGCGCGCGTCGTCCTTATCCTCGAACCAGCGCTTGTTGATGCCGATGAAGTGCTCCATCTCCGATGGGGTCTCGGTGTCCGGGTAGATTGCCGCCACCGGACAGGCCTCCACGCACACCGTGCAATCGATGCAGACATCAGGATCGATGTAGCACATGCGGTCGTCATCGTCGGTGTGGATGCAGTCCACCGGGCAGACCTCGATGCACGACAGGTCCTTTACGTCGATGCAGGCGTCGGTGATCACGAACGTCATGGGCTCTCCAGGCGGCTTGGCTAAAGGGAAAAGGGATCCGTCCACCATTAGATGGACGGTCAGGAATCAAGTCAAGCGTGACTTTTAGAACCCCCACTTCTGTGACATGATCGATCCTGTCAACCGTGCAGGTGAACCCCAGAAACCTCGCGCTCGCGCCTCATCATGATGCGCCTAGCGCGACCGGGAGAACGACCATGACCACAAGCATCGACTTCACGCGCAACTTTGCCCGCGCCATCGACCTCGACAGCCATCTCGAGGAGGATCCGGGCGCCCTGCGGGAGTTTCCGCTGATGCCCTACGGCGAGGCCTGCGACATGGGCCACGCCGCAGACGGTACGCCGCTGATCGATCCACGCCTCTTCGACAGTCCGGAGTTCTTCCGCAATCCGTACCCCTACTACCGGATCATGCGCGATCATTACCCGGTCTACCACGACAAACTGCACAACTGTTACTACGTCACCCGCTACGACGACATCACCGACTGCTACTTCGACGACGAAGGTTTCAACACCATTCCCAAAGGCTCCTCCAGCGGAGTGCTCGGTAACACCCAGCTCGAACTCAGCGGCATCGAGCACCGGCGGCGGCGCAACCTCTATGGCCAGCACCTGGTCGGCCAGTCGCTGCAGGCCCGCATCCCTGCCATCGAGCGCCTCGCCAGGGAGATGATCGAAAGCTGGGACGAGAAGGCGCGCGAGGGCGTCGACTACATCCACGATCACGACGGCGTCCGTACCGTGGAGATCGGCAAGGCCTTCGCCAACGAGTTCCCCATCAGTGTGGTCTGCGACATTCTCGGCTTCCCCAAGGAGGCCCGGGACCGCTTCTTCTACTGGTACAACTCCATGATGTCCGGCCTCGGCGGCTCGGCCACCCAGAAGCAGGGGCTCGAAGCCCGGCAGGACCTGGAGGACTATCTGGAGGACATCGTCGAGCAGCGCCGCAAGGAGCCCACCTATCTCTACGGTGACAACGGCGAGATCGTCAGCAAGGACATCATTTCCAAGCTCTGCGAGTCGAAGATCGACGGCGACTACCTGTCCACCGAGGAGATCACCTCCAACATCGCCCTGATCGTCGGCGGCGGCGGCGAAACCACCCGCGGCGCCATCCTCAACATGCTGTTCCTGCTGCTGACCCATCCGGAGCAGTTCGCTGCCGTGAAAGCCGACCCCTCACTCTGGGATACGGCCTTCCACGAGACCCTGCGTCATTCGACTCCCATTGGCGGCCAGCCGCGCCACAACACCTACGACGTGGAACTCCACGACGTGACCATTCCCGCGGGCTCCCTGGTGAACATGGTGGATTTCTCGGCCAACCACGACGAGCGCATCTTCGAGGAGCCCGAGAAGTTCGACATCTTCCGCAAGGACCTCTACAGCGGCAAGCTGCTGCGCAGCGGCTACCGCAAAGAAGGCAAATGCAGCCACATGGCCTTCGGCGTAGGACCGCACCTCTGCCCCGGGGCCTGGATTTCCCATCAGGAGGCCACCATTGGCGCACGCATCCTGTGTGATCACATGAAGAATCCGCGCATCAACGTCGAGCGCATGCCCAAGGACATCGACGGCGTCAGCCTGCGCCCCATGGGGCTGGTCTCCGTAGGCACGCTCTGGATCGACTTCGACCTCGAGGATTCGCGCGCATGAAAGCAGGCCAGCAGGAGGCCCGTCATACCCCGGAGTCGCGCCAGGACGCCCCGGGCCAGGATGGCCAGGACAAGATCGTCTACGGGCGCAATGGCGTTCCGATCCATATCCGTGGCGGCAGTCGGACCACGGGCGGCGGCTATCGCACCTACGAGGTCCACCAGCGCATGCGCGTCGGTGAGTCCACGGCGAAGGTCAAGCCCAACGCCATGCTCACCCGGGAGTACCTGGAGGATCCCTACCCCACCCTGGCCATTCTCAGGGAGAACTACCCCTGCTACCGGGACTGGATCGGCAACAGCTACTGGATCAGCCGCTACGATGACGTGACGTCGATCTTCACCGACGACGCCAACTTCGAGACCCGGCCGAAGCTGTGGTTCTACGGCCGCGAGGACTTCGGCCGCGACTTCGGTCAGGCCCTGCCGGTACTGTTCGCCCATGCCCAGCGCACGGATGCCCATGCCCAACCGGTGGCCGAGGCCATCCTCAGCGAACTGGCCGGCCTTGGCCGCGCTGATCTGGCCGTGACCTTCGCTGCCCGCTACGCCATGGAGATGCTGGCCCGCGTCCTCGACCTGCCGGCAGCGGACTTCGACTTCTTCGTCGAGCGCTACTGGAAAATGCAGCAGGGATACGGCTGGTCGCCGAAGGCAGAGCAGGCCGGGCTCGACGCCATGAGCGAACTGGCCCGTTACTTCGAGCCCCTCATGGAGCAACGCCGCGCCAACCCGGGCGACGATCTCATCTCTGCAGTGGCAGGCCTGGAAACCGAGACCGGCCCCACCACGGCGGAGGATCTGGTGACCACGCTGCTCGAGCGTGACCACGAAACCCTGCATGGCGCCCTGGCCAACATGTGGTACCTGCTGCTGACCCACCCTGAGCAACTCGAACTGCTGCGTGAAGATGAGCGGCTGGTGAAGTACGCCTACCAGGAAACCGTGCGCCATTCGACGCCGGTCCTGGAAGCCAAGCGCTTCGCCAGGCAGGAGGTCGAACGCTTCGGCCGCCTCCTGCCCGAGGGCGCCCTGCTGATCTGCTCAGCAGGTGCGGCCAACCGCGACCCGAGGGTGTTCCAGGATCCCGACCGCTTCGAGGTCAACCGCAAGGATCTCTGCCGCCGGGAGCCCCGGGGTCAGTATCGTGCCGACGGTCTGCCCACCGGCATCACCTTCGGCCTTGGTCAGCCCACCAAGCACCCGGCAGTACCCGAGGATCGCCCGCGCTCCCTCTATGCCATCACCCGGGACACGGTGGTCACCGCATCGAAGTGCGTCCTGGAGATATTGCCCGGTCTGCGGCTGGCCGATGGCGCCAAGCCCGGTCTGCGCGCACTGCGGGTGGGCGACATGCATACCTGCTGGCAGCTGCCTGCCACCTGGGAGGCGTGACATGAGCGGTCATCATGATTTTCGCAACAGCCAGGTGCTGCTCAAGCGAGTCCCCGAGGGTGTGGCCGGGCCGGAGGACTTCGAGGTCCGCCCGGCTCCGATACCCGAGCCCCAGGCCGGGCAGGTTCTGGTGGAAGCCCACTACCTGCAGGTGGAGGCCGCCCTGCGGCTCATCGTCCGCGACAGCAAGGACTTTCTGTTCCGGGTGAAACCCGGCGACCTCATCCGCAACACCGTCGCGGGCGTGGTGAAGCGCTCCGAACACCCGGACTTCAAAGCCGGTGATGCGGTGCTCGCGCCCATCGGTGTTCAGCGCCTCGGCGTCATCGACGCCAGTGCCGTCCAGCGCTGCGACACCGGCCTTGCCCCCCTGCCCCGCTGGCTGGGCGGACTCGGCATCACCGGGCTCACCGCCTACTTCGCCATGTTCACCGAATGCCGGCCTCAGCCCGGCCAGACAGTGGTGGTCAACGGCGCCGCCGGCGGCGTCGGCAGCATCGCCGGGCAGTTGGCGAAACTGGCCGGAGCCACGGTCATCGGCATTACCGGCAGCGCGGAGAAGTGCCGCTGGCTGGTGGACGAACTCGGTTTCGATGCCGCCATCAACCACCAGGACGGCGATCTCTACGAGCAGCTGGTGGCGGCAGCACCCGATCGCATCGACATCATCTTCGACAATGTGGGCGGCGAGATCCTCGATGCCAGCCTGCGCTGGATCGCCCTGCACGGCATGGTCCTGCTCTGCGGATCCACGTCCCAGTACACCCAGGCCGAGATGAAGGGACCGAAGGAGTACATCTGGCTCGGGACCATGCGCGCACGCATGCAGGGTTTCGTCGTGTTCGACTACGCCGACCAGTACAACCTGGCCCGCAAGCGCCTGGCGGCCTGGGCGGAATCAGGTGCGATCAAGTTCCCGGAGACGATCATCGACGGTGACGTGGACACCTTCCCGTCTGCATTCCAGCAGCTCTACGACGGCGTCCATCGGGGCAAGCTGCTGCTGCGCCTGCCGCCTGCCCAGGCATGAACGAGCAGCCCAACGCTGTGGGAGAGCCCTAATCGCGCAGCGATTGGGCCGATCTCTAGGCGCTATGCCAGTGCCGATGACGCCGCCTTCGCTGAGCGCCATGCAGATCGACGCATTTCGTTGTGCGAAATAGCGTCTCCCACAGGGCCTCTCGCTCGAAACTGTGGGAGCGGACTATTCCGCGAACCTCCGCAGCTGAAGCTGCTCCCACGAGCATCATCTGACGACGATGGAATCCGCCTGCCAGGGCGCGACCTTCTCGCTCGCATCCTGATACTGATCGGGCAGTTCCTCGACCATGTGCCAAGTGGCCGCCAGGCGCCCAAAGCCCACGAAGAACGCCACCGTCATCCCCAGCTCCACGATCTGCGCCTCGGAGAAATGCTTGCGCAGGTTGTCGTAGATCTCGTCGTTGATGGCCAGATGGTTGGTGGCCATCATTTCGCCGTAGGCGATGGCGGCCTTCTCGGCCTCCGTGAGGTTGGTGGCCGCCGGCGGGTTCTCCAGCGAGCAGACCAGATCTTCGGTGACGCCATCGTTCAGCGCATCGGTGTAGCGGATCGCCATGCAGCTCCGGCACTGGTTGTGGAACGCCACCCGCAGCCGGACCAGTTCCACCAGCCGCTCTGACAGCGTCCGCCCCTGCTTCAGTGCGCCGCCGAACTTCGCCAGCCCCTTACCCAGCTCCGGGCAATGAGCGATCATGCGCATCAGCCCCTGCTCCAGCGGCGTGGCGGAATCGGCACGGGTCATTTCGCGTAGTTCCGGATCCCACTGATCGGGATCGAGTTTCTGAATGCGGCTCATGGTCCAGTCTCCGGTTGCAGTTACCAGCACGCGTGATTGTCCTACAGGGAAGCTAACCACAGCAGTGGCGCAAGTCAAACAGTGCTGGCAGGCTCGGGGACGGGGAGCTGAGCCGCCAGCACGAGATGGGCATCGGAGGGGACATGACCGGGATCGACCGGGCGTTCATCGCCTTGGAATCGCCCACCGCAGGCCGCAATGGCGCCGGCTTCCACCCCTGTCAGGGTCTCTACCACCATCCCGCCGCTGCGCGCCCGACTGTGGCGTTCATCGCCACCCACTACAACGTGGACTTCAGCGAGCACTACCTGGCCGAGCACATGGCCGCCCGCGGCTACGGTTTCCTGGGCTGGAACACGCGCTTTCGCGGTAACGAGGCCTTCTTTCTGCTCGAACATGCCCTCATCGACCTTGGAGCCGGGGTGCGCTGGCTGCGTGAACAGGCAGGTGTGGAGCAGGTCATCCTGCTCGGCAACTCCGGCGGCGGCTCGCTGATGGCCGCCTATCAGTCCCAGGCCGTGGAACCGAACATCCCGCCGAGCTTCGGACTGTCGCTGCCCGATGCCGTGGGCGAACTGCCCGCTGCCGATGCCTACATTTCCCTCAATGCCCATCCCGGACGGCCGGAGGTCCTCACCGCCTGGATGGATCCCTCCGTCAGCGACGAGAACGATCCGCTGGCCACCGATGCCAGCCTGAACATGTACGACCCGGCCAACGGGCCCCCGTACAGCAGCGACTTCCTCAAGCGCTACCGCGCCGGCCAGATCGCCCGCAACCATCGCATCACGGCATGGGTCCATGCTGAGCTGGAGCGCCTGCAGGCCGCCGGACTGCGCGATCGCGCCTTCCTGCTCACCCGCACCTGGGCCGATCCCCGCCTGCTCGACGGCAGCCTGGATCCATCCGATCGTCCCCTGGGCGTCTGTTATGCCGGCGACCCCAAACGCGCCAACAGCGGCCCCATGGGCATCGGGCTGACCAATACGCTGCGGACCTGGCTGTCCATGTGGAGCCTCGCGGAATCACCCTGCCGCGGCGCTCCCCATCTGGCCCGGATCAGAATCCCGTCGCTGGTCGTCCAGAGTCTGGCCGATACCGGTGTCTTCCCGAGCGATGCCAAGACCATCCACGAGGCCCTGGCCGCCGACGACAAGACCCTGATGATGATCCCGGGAGACCACTATCTGGCCGACGCGCCGACCCTGCGACCTGAGGTGGCCGATCTGATTGCGGATTGGCTGACGGATCGCGGTCTCAAAGCCCAATGAATCCGATACGCACCTGTTTTGGCAGGAGCGACAACCTCATGCGTCGGCAGGGCGCAATCGCCCACGGATCAGGCCAGCCTGATCCATCAGCAATCCACCAGAGGAAGGCATAGTGACCAAGGAACTCATTCTCTACGGCGTCAAAGGTTCACCCTTCGTCCGCAAGGTCCAGGTGGTCCTGGCAGAGAAGAACATCGACTTCACCCTGGAGCCGGTGAGCATTTTCCCGGCGCCGGAGTGGTTCACGGAGATCTCGCCCGCCCGGCGCATCCCGGTCCTGCGCGACACCAGCATCGGCAGCGAGGGCCGCGCCGGGACCCTGCCGGACTCATCAGTGATCTGTGCCTACCTGGAGAGAAAGTATCCGCAGCCGGCCCTCTATCCCAGCGATCCATTTCCCTACGCCCGCGCCCTGTGGTTCGAGGAATACGCCGACAGCGAACTGGCCGGCCAGATCGGCACCGGCATGTTCCGGCCCCTGATCGTCGCCCGCCTCATGGGCAAGGAGCCCGACGTCGACACCGCGCGCAAGACCTTCCGCGAGAAACTGCCACCGATGTTCGACTATCTGGAGAGCGAGATCGCGGATCACAGCCATCTCGTGGAGGACCGCTTCACCATCGCCGACATCGCACTCGGCTGCCAGTTCGTGAACCTGCGCCACACCGGCGCCCGGATCGACAGCGCCAAGTGGCCGGCATTGGCCGCCTACGAGGCCAGCCTGCTCGAACGGCCGAGCCTGGCCCGCTGCCTCGCCGACGAGCAGAAGCTGTTCAAGCCGGTGGACTTCGATCTGTAGGGGCTTTCAAGCGGGCATCGGATGCGGACAGTTCGTTACCCAATCTTTATACTGCGCGGCGCCGGAGGAGTGGCTGAGTGGTTGAAAGCACCGGTCTTGAAAACCGGCAACGGGGCAACCCGTTCGTGGGTTCGAATCCCACCTCCTCCGCCATCAAATCATAAATTCTCCATTAAAAACAATATTTTATATTTCTACATAGGGGGTCAGTCCCCCAATCGGTCCCCCAAATTTTAATCTACGATTCGGGACCGCAGTCCGAAGATAGCTAAGCCTTGCCTTGTTGCGATGCTCTGCTGCGTCACGTGCTCAGCCGCACGCACCTGCTGACTGCGCTCAGCGGTTGGATCCTAAGAATCTGGCGGCGAATCTTCTGCGAATGGCCCCTTGTAGCGTGGAGGCCTGAGCAAGGAGCCACGATTGATACGGTTATTGATGTCTTTGACCTTCGACGCCACCAGTTCCCGAAGGTCAGGATCGCTGAGACTGTCGCCGTCAAAGCGCCCGTCCGGATCCACCAGTTCCATCAAACACGCGACAGGTAACAGCTCGTCCAAAGTCCGATGGAGCTCTTCGATTACCTCGTTGAAGTGGGCCTTCAACCTGACCTGCTCACCCTGAAGCTGCTTTACGCGCTCCTGCAGTTCCTCCTTCCGTGCCTTGTACTCAGCTTTCTCTGTACGCGTCCCAGCGACGGCATCGACGATCAGTCGGCGGACGGCCTCAGTTTTGGTCATACCCCAGTACCTGGCCAGGGTCCGTAGCTCGTTATCCAGCGTCCGCTCCAGGCTGACGTTGACCTGCTTCATGGCTGGATTTCGTGCCCGATATTGTCTTTGAAGCCAGGCTTTCTGCCACTTTTGGACTTTTAGCAAGCGACGGGGGTCTTCTCCAAGCCACGCCAGCACAGCCTGTTGGATGTTGTGCATTGGGTACCGAAAGACCCAGGAGCCTCCCAGCTCGGCAGCCAACTTATCCCCAACCCACGGTCCCTGTATCGGGTCGCCAGGGTTAATCCAGGCGACCAAGGACTCGTCAGGGAAAGCATCTCTCTCCATATAGTTCCCTCGCAACCGCCTAGAGCCCCACCGCCGTCGCCCAACGCTCGTGCCGACCTGCAATCGGATCCCCCGCCGTGGGGCTGGGGGAGTGGAGCATTGCGTCAAGCGCCGGTGCCTCCGGTCGCTATTCTCTCGCAATCTGGGTGCAAAACATAGTGGAGAACTTTGTGTAGAACTTTGTGTAGAACTTCGTCATGAACTCTATTATAAACTTCGTCATGAACTTCGTTGTGAACTTCGTTTTCAACTAGGTGATAGGAAATATTTTTTGAGCCAATTTGGCCTATAAAATCCCAAGCTTAATCGCTACCATTGGGTAATGAGACTTGCCGCCCTCAGGATCAAGAGCAAAATCCTCAGCGCCGAGGCGAGACTGGTGTTGTTTCGGCTACTGGCGCGCTTCGGCCATGAGGGCAGTCAGCCTCTGCATCTTAAGGTGTTGCTTGAAGAGCTTCGAGTCCCCTACGCTCTTGGATCCAGGGCCATTACCGAGCTCGTCGATGCGCGAATGCTGCTCAAGCACAGTGCCCCGCTGCGCAAACGTGGCCGACCGCTGAGTTCCTACGTTCCGGCCGCAAACATCCTGGCCCGACTGGACGAGGACCTTGGTGACTCCTGTGCGCAACGCCACCGCATCGATCTCGTCCTGTCTTTCGATATCAGAAACCGATTGAAGCCCACAGAGCGTTCCGGGGGAGTTCCGCATGTTCGGGGAATTGGAGAGACGCTGTCCGGTAAAGACCTGTGGCTACTCGGAGTCTTGCTGGACCATGCGGATGCGCTCGGTGTGACCTCGAACCTGTCGAGGGCTACGCTCACAATGCTGACTGGCATCAAGGCGAAGTCTCTGGTCCGGCGCCTCGAGAAGCTGGTCGAGCTCCGCCTGCTCTACAGCGCGGTACCTTGGGCCAGAAGCAAACAGCTTTCCTGCACGTTGAATCTGCTCGTTCACCTGAACCTCAATGCGCCAATCTTTGGTCAGCAGAAGCGACCAGTGAAGTCTGTCCATTTCCCTTTTCTGTCATCTGGCTTCACCGAAGGGAACACAGCACCGGCCACCGAGTCGCTCCCGCTGGCGCCTTTCTCGCTCACCAAGATCGCAACTCTCGAACGCATCTTCCGGTTGGATCAGACCAAAGACGTGGATGCGGATGGGGGAGTGGATCCCGCAGAATGCCATGGAGAGCCCAGCGATTGGCCTGATGAGGAAAGTGAGGAAGAGGTCGAAGCTCGCGAGCAACTGGAGATCGATCTGCGAGAGACGAAACGGCAGCAAGCAGAGTTGCAGGGTTCGCTGCCGGGCATCCTTAACACCATAAGGATCAGACAGGCGAACCGAGGCTGGACGGATAGTCTCGAGGTCTATTTCCAAGACTTTGCGAACCGGCGCGTTCTGGAATGGTTCCGAAGCCGAATCATGCTCTATGCAGCGTCCATCCTTGGGGCGAAATGGAAAGGGACAGCCGAAGAGGCGGATGAGCCAGACGTCCTGCCTGATTCAAGCACCCTAGAGCTGGTGCGGAGGGACTTCTCACACCCGCTAGCTTCGGCAGAGGAACTTGGGCTCCTGCACCACTACATCGCTGGCTTGGCAGCTGCGTACGCGGATCATCTTGACTTTTGGATCAGGGCGTTGCCCAAAGAGTCAGAGCTCGAAGAGACCGTTGCCAAAGGCGATTGCTCAGTCACCATTACAAGGCAAGCTTGGGGAACACACCCCACCAGGAGATCTGGATGCGTGATCTTTATCTGGCTGACTAAGGAGTCACCATCCAAAAACCCCGTCGTCGCCACACTCGGCGAAACTCCGGGCCTCGATCTTCCGACCCTCAAGTGGCTACAAAGTCCCCTGCCCACCAGGGTTGCGTCCAGCGCTAGCTCAGACGACTCGGCCAACAAGGAGTAAAGAACTACGCACCTGGGCCATCTCATGGAGACCAACAAGGAGTCCACCATGAGAATCATGCGCTTGAGATCAGTGATGGGAATGACCGGCCTGGCAAGGTCCACCATCTACAAGTACATCGCCAAGGGGATCTTCCCCGCGCCCATTCCGCTCGGCGCCAGAGCTGTCGGGTGGCTGGAGAGCGAAGTCGAAGGCTGGATCCGCAACTGCGCCGCCCAGCGAGCAGCCCCCCAGAACAAATCGACAGCTACCGAAGCGCGCCAAGTCGGCGTTTCGGCATAGCCCTTCTCTTTGCTCGAGCAAAAATGATGTTTTTCAAGAGCTTAAATCCCAGCTCCAGCGAACCCACCCCTACGTACCAGCTGACCTGCAGCCCTGCGGACGCCGTTTAGGCTTCCGGTTTAATTGTTATAGCCACTGCACCCACTCTGCAGTGGTATTTCCCCAAAACACAATCAATGCCGAAACACCGATAGCTGTTGGCTATTGAAGCCGGAGCCGTCAGCGCTCCCACCAACGTCTTCCCACCTCTTCAGTCAATGCCAATGTCAGTCACCCGGCTGCGGTCTCGGCAGGCGCACGCCTGCGCTCGACCGACCCTATCCACCCGACCATCCAAGTGAGACCACCGATGAACATGAAACGTCACTCTGGCAATTCCAACCTTCACCTGTACCACGATCTGTCGTTCAAAGGCTTCGAACTCCTGCCAGGCCATGCTCCCTACGTTCAGGAGTACCTGGAGGTCCTCTACCAGACCTTGATTCGGGCGAACACGGAGTATCGTCGACTCATGGCGCTGAGAGTCGACCTCATGCCTCCCCATGGCGTCATGGCCCGTTTGACTGATGAGGAGCAGGGGAAACTGATGACCCGCTTTCTGGAGTCATTGAAGGCCCAGATCGAGGCGGATCGTCATCGGGCACGCAAGGCGTCAGGAAAGGCCGCCAGTTGCACCCTTCGCTACGTCTGGTGCCGAGAGTTCTATGAGGGCCAGCATCGTCGCGGCCCTCACTTCCACTGCCTGTTCCTGTTCAACAAGGACGCTTACTTCACCCCAGGTCGAGTGGGACAGCCCGGCGACAACTTGGTGAATCGAATCTCAAAAGCCTGGCATCGAGCGCTTGGCCTCACCTGGGATCCGGGGACCCCGCTGATTCACCTGCCAAGGAACTGCTGTTACATCATCAAGAGTAGAGAGGACCGACCCGGCATGGCTTCTCTGTTCCAGCGAGCCTCCTACCTTTGCAAGGCAGACACCAAGCTCTACGGCGACCACCGGCATGCTTTTGGTGCCAGCAGGGTTTAGATTGTTGCCTCTCGATGTGGCAGGTATGGAGTGTGATCACCTGAATCGATGGCACGGTGATCAACTTCGGCAAGGGTCTCTGGTGGCGCATAGGGCACGACATCCTGCCGGCAGGATTGACCGGGAGGATGATCAAGGTCGGTGATGGCACTCAGGAGTGATTGATGTCCATCGCGTTCGTTTGGAACAGGTCGGGGTGCGATGGCGATTGTTCTCCGGCATGAGGTAGTGCTGTAGCTCTGCCCACCACTGCATCAGCAGTCACCATGCACATCCCGCTAAAGAACGCGTTCCAGTCAGTCACGCAAGGAGAGCGGCCCGGATGGACTATCAGGTCCTGTTCGAACGTCCCCTACTGGGGAAGGTGGAGACCTACCGCCATCAGATCATCCTGGGAGAGCTCCGGCCAGGCGCCCGCCTCGCCAAGGGGCTGGCTCCCTGCGAAGAACCACCCGACGCGATTCACCTGCTAGAACTGCTGGTGCAGACCAAGCAGCCCCAGATCTTCGCCGAGAGCGCTGTTTCAGGAGATGGCAGCGACTGGAATGCCGTGGAACTGAGCCTCCTTGGGGACATCAGCATCGCGGTCGACGTTGAAGTCTATGACGATGGTCGGCACCGGGAACCTGTGGTGCACCCGGAACCCTTCTCCGCCACACTCATCTTTACCTGTGGTGCCCTGCTCACCAATGGCCACGGGCTTGTCGCACCGGATCTCAACGAGATCAGTCAGGATGGCACCCTCAATCAGGCTGCGCTGAACGCCCTCTATGCTCGGCGCCTGCGGCCGGTGTTCACCTATATCCAGGACCGGGCGAAGGCCCGGCAGCGCCCCGCTCTGGTGACCCTCCCCGGTCTCGGCTGCGGCCAATTCGCGGGCCGCTACCGTGGGCAGATGGGCCATCGACTCAGGCTGGCGCTGGAGCAACTGCTGAGTGAGTTGAGTCCCCAGCAACCCACCATCCAGACGGTGATCTTCGATCCCTACGACGAGGGTGAGGACGACGCCGTCGATTTCGGTGCCACCCGATTCCGGGTACGACCTCTCCTACGCAGTTCCCACCCCAAGCCGCAACTCTGCCCGCCCCGGGCCTACGAGGAAGCTGGCGAGGATTTCGCCGACTGCGAGCTTTACTCACTGGTAGCCTGGGATCAGGTGTCCTGGCCCGGCAACGATTTCTACATCGGCTCCCGTGCCACGGATGACGGGGTGAAGGCCGCTGCCACGAACGTCATGACCGCGATGACCGGCGTGGCAGGCCGCTACGACCCATCGGTGAACAAGTACCAGCCACCGGAGCCTTACCGGAACTGGGAAGCCTGTGTTCTGGGCAAGCAGCTCGCCCTCCAACTCGGTCAACCGTTCATCCAGGGCTGAGTGCTTGCCTGGTCACGTTAGCGAAGAAAAAAAGACCTGAGGGCGCCGGAGAGTCAGCCGAGCTATCGGCTGACTCTCCGCGACCCCATCTTCACCTGCAGTTACAGCAGCCCTCGCTCTGCAAACGAGACGCAGCCGTCTCCTGCCACCACAACGTGGTCCAGGACACGAACGTCGACCAGAGCGAGGGCCTCCACCAGCCGCCGGGTAATGCGCACGTCCGATCGGCTGGGCTCCGGGTCGCCCGATGGATGGTTGTGGACCAGCACCACCGCTGCGGCATTGTGCTGCAGCGCGGCCTTCACGACCTCTCGCGGATGCACGCTGGCCCCATCGATGGTGCCCCGGAACAGCTCCTCGAAACGGATGATGCGATGCCGGGTGTTCATAAGCAGAGCGCCGAAGATCTCGTGCTCCTTGTCGATCAGCAGGGCTTGCAGGTGCTCGAAGGTCGAAGCTGGACTCGAGACATGCTCGCCCCGAGCCAGCCGGCAGCGAGCCAGTCGCCTGGCCATCTGCAGGATGTCGCGTTCAGTCAAGAGTGAAGTGGCCCGGTAGGTGCCCGGCACCTCCCCGGCTTCCAGTTTGGCGTGGCGCATGATGCCGTCCTCGTGATGATGACAATGGTATGGAGGGTGGGGATGGATTCACGCGGCGAGCACCAGGTGCATGCGCCGGTCCAGTTCTTCGTAGAAAAGATTCACGCGTTCGCTGATGGTCTGAATCAGCGACTCATCTCGGTACAGCCGTTTGATGAACAAAGGCATGCCAGGCCAGTAGCTGACGAAGTCGATCCACTCTCGATCACTCAGCCAAAGGCCGCCCTGGCACTGGGCGACGTGCTCCTCGGGTACCTCGCCTGAGAGCAGCACCTCGACCTGGTACTTGGGCAGCTTGGTCTTGATCTCCACCAGCCCGACATCACCCACCAGGCTGTCCGGCGAGTAGCCGGCGCCGTGGTTCAGGATGATGCCGATCTGCTGCAGTGGACCCTCATCCGTGGCGAGGCCATAGAGCTCCCGCGCCATGGGTTCCAGCGCGTGGCCCCGTTGGGTGTGGGCATTGCCCTGGAAAGCCTCCGCGATCTCGCCGCTCAGCCGTTCACCGATGAGTTGGTGCATGTAGGTGATGGCCCCGGTTCCGAAACCACCCGGACCACGCCCGTTTACCAAGAGGGACTTCAGCTCAGACATGGTGACGATGCCCAGACGGGCGGCCAGCCAATCCGGGCTCCCCTGTTCCACATGAAGGACTTGCATGAGCTTCTCCTCGTTCTAAGGCATAGGTGGTCGCGCCCGGTCACTTGACCGGGTCACGCTTGGCACGTTTCTGAAGGGCCGCCCGAAGGCGCTCGAAATCGGCGAGAGGCACCTGCGCGGCGTCTTGATAGTTTCTCCGGAACCATTCCACCGTCGCCGGGGAACAGCTCGCCAGAAGGCGTTCGAGGGTCTCCATCTGGTAGGTGCTGACCATGCGGACGGGGGCTGCAGTTGCCCCGTTGTCGTCCTGGCCACGGGTGGTGATGTTCAGCAGGGCACAGAGCACGTAGCGCTTGCCGTAGCTGGTGGAAGATCCGAAGGCCTGAACGGCATTCTTGTTTCCGCTGGCATCGGCCGGCAGCAACATGCTGGTCTCTTCGCGGTGACCCTCGCGATGCATCAGCACCCCGGTCACCTCGATGCCCCGCTCCTGGGTGACGATCCGGAAGCTGACCGCGAAGCCATGGCGCTGCAGGATCGGCCGCACGGTGTCGACGATGTCCTCCAGCGTGGCGTAGCCGCCGTTATTGCCTTGCCCGCGCTCGACGATGCTGGGCAGCTCCGTCTGCATGGCCGCCATGGCGGCGCTGTAGGCCATCAGTGCCTGACGATCCAGGACACGCTCATGCATCTGCAGCAGACGCTCCATCTTGTCGATGTCGACGTCCGGGTTGAGCGCTGCCCGCTCGATGACCTGGACGATCGCCGCACCATCGGCATGGGTTACCTTGGCCGGAACGAGTTGGGTGGAAGGTGGTGTTGAAGTTTCTGTTTTCATGATGGTTTTCCTGTTCAAAGAGGCGCCGACAGGCCCCATCGGAGCCCGACGTTGCAAGTGGGAAGGAATGGACGTTGAAGACCGCTGAGCGCGGAAGAACGAAATCAGCCCTGGAATGTCAGGAAGAACGACAAGGGCTACAGACGTTGGAGCGGAGAACGGCAGAGCGCCCGGCCCGAAGGCCGGGCAGACCCCTGCCGATTGAACGGTTGCCCCCGGTCAGGCTGCCAAGGCCAACGCAGCCTCGAGCGCCTCACTCTTGAGCTGAGCCCCCTGGCCAAACCAGGCCGAGTCCAACCGGTAGTCACTGCTGCGTGACCGTCGCTCGTGATCCACGAACTCCGTTACCGCATTCAGCAGCCCCCAGGCCGTCCCCTTGGCCGTTGCCAGCTCTGACCCGCGCCCTGCCCCACCGTAGAGCTGATGTACCCGCTGGAGAGCGCGGTGGTTGGGGAGCTTGCAACGTTCCCCGACAGGCTCATCGGTCTTGCAGATCACATCCCGGAAGAAGGCTTGGGCCTCGGTAGCGCTCACCTTGCGCGCCGCCAG
>JAFIFJ010000155.1 GCA_020832085.1 Gammaproteobacteria bacterium
GCCCCAAGCGGTTGTCCGGGTAGAAGCCTCGGGGCAGATTGTTGGCAGGTCGGGCAATCGGTGCCCGTTCAACAGGGAGGACAGCGTCATGAGAACGCTGACGGCAACGGAAGTGGATCAGGTTTCGGGTGGGGCGTTGAACTTTGCAGCCGCGGGAATAGGCGCTGTGGGCGGTGGCCTTGTACTCGGCGGTCAATACGCATTGCAATCGCATATGGCCGGCAACTTTTCGTGGGGGGCATTCTCAGCAAACGTCGCTCATGGCACTGCGACCGGATTCTTGCTTGGTTCAGGTGGGACGCTGATCCATGCCGGCATCACCGGTACAATCAAAGGTGCCACGGTCGCCGGTGCAAGCATGCTGGGGGCAGGGGCAGCCTTAGGTGTCGCGCCCAGCGCAGGGTCCGGCAGTAGTTCCGGCGAAGGTGGTGGATCAGATTGAGGGACGAGGTGTGGACTACATCCTCGGATACTGGCTAGCACCAGTCTGCTTGGTGCTAGCCTACAAGCGGATACTGAATCCACGAATGTGGATCAACGTACCGGTGTTTTTCGCAGCACCAGGCGCCTACCTCTTTCTTCAGATCTCGGAACACCGTTCACTACTTCTTGCGGCGATTGGAACATTTGCATTCTTTGCCTTGTTCGCCGCTCTAGCCTACGCGGGAGCCTGGGCGGAAGATCGTTTCGTGGCGCCCCACAAGCTGAACGACGACTGATCGGAAGGCTGCATTTTGTAGGCCTCGTGTTTCTCAGATCATGGGCCGAAGAAAAACTGGTCGCGAGAAAGTCAAGGCCCTGATTAGCTGGCCTTGCGTGCCTTCAGAGCACTGCCGGCGAGGGTCTTGCCGAGGTCCCAGACGGAGCCGGGGACCTGATGGCTGTCGGCGATGACGTCGGTGACGGAGTCGGCGATCCATTTGCGGTCGGCGTCGTTGATGATCAACGGCGGCAGGAGCTTGACGACGTTCAGACCGCTGCCGGCGACCTGGGTGAGGATGCGGTGCTTCTTGAGCAGCGGAATGGTGATCATCTGGCAGAACAGGCCCTCGTTGGCGGATTCGAGGAGCTTCCAGGCGGTGCGCAGCTTGAGGCTCTTCGGACGGCCGAACTCCAGGGCGAGCATCAGGCCCTTGCCGCGGACGGCGTGGAGGAACTCGAATCGGTCCACCAGGGTCGCGAATTCCGCCAGCAGTGCAGTACCCATGCGCTCGGCGTTCTCGACGAGATGCTCGTTGTCGATGACGTCCAGGGTGGCGATACCGGCGGCCATGGCGAGATCGTTCTTGGAGAACGTGGAGCCGTGGACGGCGGCGCGCTCCATGCGATCGAACAGGGCATTGAAGAGCTTCGGGCGCATCATCACGGCGCCGGAAGGGATGAAGCCGCCGGAGAGGGCCTTGGCCAGACAGACCATGTCCGGCTCCACGCCCCAGTGTTCCACCGCCAGGAAGCGCCCGGTGCGGCCGAGGCCCGTCTGCACCTCGTCGGCGATGACCAGGGCGCCGTGCTTGCGGCAGAGCCGGGCCGCTTCCGGCAGGTAGTCGTCATCCGGGATGAACACACCGTGGCCGATGATGGGTTCGAAGATGAACGCGGCCACGTCATTGCCGGCCAGTGCGCGCTCCAAGGCCGGCAGATCGTTGAAGGGCACCCGGATCATGCCGGGAAGCAGGTCGCCGAAGCCGTCGCGGAAGTACTCGTCGCCATTGACGGACAGGGAGCCCAAGGTCAGACCGTGGAATCCGCGCTCGCAGTAGATGACCTTGGAGCGGTTGGTGGAGCGACGGGCGATCTTCAGCGCCGTTTCCACCGCCTCGGTGCCGGAGCTGCAGAAGAAAGCCTTCTCAAGGCCTGTTCTGGCCGCCAGCCGCTGGGCCAGGATGCCGGCTAAGGTGGACAGATCCATCTGCACCAGATGGGCCAGATTCGAGCGCAGCACCGATTCCAGGGCGGCGATGATCGCAGGATGATTGCGGCCCAGGGCGAACACGCCCCAGCCGGACAGCAGGTCCAGGTAGCGGTTGCCCTGTGGATCGAAGAGATACGGCCCCTCGGCGCGGACGTAGTCCACGTCGAAGCCGATGGTCCGCAGCACACGCACCATCTGGTGGTTCAGGTGGCGCTCGTGGAGGGCAAAGCGATCCTGGCCGGCAATGAGTTCGGCAACATCCATACGACTTTCTCCGCTGACCGCAACGCATTCTGTATCCTGCCCGCTTCGGCAGCAAACGGAGACTGAATCAACATGCTCGATCTGAAGGGAAAGCGGGTTCTCGTCACCGGCGGCGCCCAAGGCATCGGCAAGGGGCTGGCCCGTTCCTGCCTGAAGCGGGGCGCCACCGTGGTCATCTGCAATCTGGATGAGCAGGTGGCGGCCGACACCGTCGCCGAGCTCTCCGAGATCGGCCCCATCCGCAGCCTGCGCAGCGACGTCTCTGTGCGCAGCGAGGTGGACGCCCTGCTCGACGACATGGAGGCCCACGAGGGATTGCCGGAACTGCTGTTCTGTAATGCCGGCTTCGGTGGTGCCTCGCCCATTCTCAGCATGCCCATGGCCGACGTCCAAAGCCTGTTCGAGGTGAACTTCTACTCCATGATCCATCTCACCCAGAGCTACGTGCCGAGAGTCAAGACCGGTCACATCATGTATACGGGTTCGGAGAACTCGCTGGTGGCGCCGCCGTATCTCAAGGACATGCACATGGGCATGTACGGGGCCACCAAGCACGCCATGCTGGTGCTGGCCGAGTGGCTGCGTTCGGAACTCGACGGCAGCGGCGTGAGCGTCAGCGTGCTGATGCCCGGACCGGTGCTGACCGAACGGCTGGCGGCCAACATCGACCGGTTCCCCGAGACCCTCAAAGAGCTGTTCATGACCACCGACGCCTGTGCCGAAGTCGCGCTCGAAGGTCTGGAGAAAGGCCTGTTCTACATTCCCACCCAAAGTCACATCCGAAGGGACGTGGAACAGCGTTACCGGGAGATCATGGCGGCTTTCGACCAACTGGGTCTGTAGATGCTGCGCTGGGCAGGTCCGCTGCTCGCGCTGCTGCTGCAGGCGCAAGCGACCGCGACAGAAGGCCGGGGTTACCTGACCTTCTACCTGGACAATGACCTGTTCGCGGGTACGGATCGCAACTACACCAACGGCACCCGACTGTCGTGGATCTCCGAAGGCGAGCCGCTGTTCAACTTCGCGCCGGCCAAGGGGGTCCTTGAAGACCTCATCAGCGAGCCCGACGGACTTTCGCGCTTCAGACTGCTGTCCGGTTTCGATCCGGACAACGTCCGGGATGGCAACCTCGAGTTCAACTACGGGCTGTCCCTGACCCAGCTGATGTTCACGCCGGAGGACTTCGAGTCTCCCATCCAACCCCTGGGTGAACGGCGCTATGCGGGCTGGCTGGCACTCGGCTTCTCGGTCCACGCCCGGGACGAACGAGCCATCAATTCCGCCGAGATCCTCCTCGGCACCACCGGTTCCTGGTCCCTGGCCAAGGAGGCCCAGGATCTCATCCACGACATCCGCGACATCGAACGCTTCGAAGGTTGGGGAGACCAGATCCCCAACGAGATCACCCTGGATTTCTCCTTCCTGCAGAAGCGCCGCGCGCGCTTTCTGCCGGATGGACCCAGGGGCCTGCGTGCGGATGGGCTGTTCGAGTGGGGCACGCGGCTCGGCACCTTCCGCACGGCGGCCCGCCTTGGCGGCTTCTTCCGCCTGGGCTTCAATCTGCCGGCGGACTTCTCCGATCCCCGACTGTCCGCCCTGGCCTATAGCCATCGCTACTTCGGCAGCGACGAGGGTCGCGACCGGGACTGGTCCGCCTACCTGCTGTTCGGCCTCACCGGCAATGCCATCCTTCACGACGCTACTCTCGATGGCCCGCTGTTCCGCTCCTTCGACACCGGCAATACCCGGGAGCCCTGGGTGGGTGAATTGTTCGCGGGCTTCGGCCTGCGCTGGCGGCTCGTGGAGTTCAGCTACGTCCACACCTGGCGCAGCCGGGAGTTCAAGGAGAAAGCCTCGGGCGGCTTCGATTTCGGCAGTCTGGCGCTGCGGCTGAGGCTATAGCCTGAAGTCGGTGCCAGCCATCCTGCGCTGCCGGGGCGGCCAGCGTGGCGACAGACCTTCGATCAGGTTCATCAGCTCGATCCAGCGCTGCACAGGGTCAGCCGAAAGCCGTCGCCGACGGATTCCCGCATGGGCAGCCAGGGGGGCGAGTTCCGGCAGGGTCATTGCAGCAAGGGTGCAGATCATAGTTTGGCCAGCAGTTCGTCGAGCAGGTCCTCGCGATCGAACAACGCGAAGTAGTCGCGGACCCGCTGCATGTTGAGGGCGTCGCGATTGACGAAGAGCAGCTCCTTCATGTCGTCGAGGTCCCGTCCCCGGTCCGGATCATTGCAGTAGCTCTGCAGCTTGAAGGCAATCAGCCCTTCCGCGCCCACCACCCGGATTTCGCCGAAGGGCGTCTGCTTGATTTCTGCCTGGGCCAGGATGTGCCGCGCCGCCGCACGATGGGCGTAGAGCAGATCGAGCCCTTCGTCGTCGCGCTCGTAGTTGGCGGCCTCCACGCTGCGATGAACGCACTCGTAGCCCAGGGCCTGCACGCAGCGGTGAGCCTCCTCGGCATCTTCGGCATCGATGAGCAGGTCCACGTCCTGGGTGGCCCGCACCACCCCGTGGGCGGCCAGGGCCAGCCCGCCGATCAGGGCCGGCGGCGATTCGCATTCGGCCAGGGCAGTCATTGCTTCGGTGAGCTGGTCAATCAGACGCGACATCTACGCAATATCCAGTTCAGTGGCCAATCGCAGGTCTCCCGTGGAAAAACCTGCATACAGTCTGTGACGACCCGGCTCGATCATGCGCCGGGTGTCGAAGCAGGCCAGAGTGGCAAGGGGAATCCGAAAAGTCACCTCGACTTCACCCCCCTCGTCCACCGTCAGCTTGCGGAAGGCGCAGAGACTCTTCAGTGGCCGGGTGAGCATCCGTCCCGGCGGCGCCACATAAATCTGCACCACCGTACTGCCCGCGCGCAGGCCCACATTGCGCAGACGCATGCGCCAGTGGACTGCGTCATCATCCATCCCGGCAGCGGCGGTTTCGACCAGTTCGAAGCGGGTATAGCCGAGGCCATGCCCGAACGGAAAAGCCGGGGCGAGGCCGCGCAGATCGTAGCCGCGATAGCCCATGAACAGGCCCTCACCATAACGGACTTCGCCCCTGTCACCCGGGTAGTTGAAGAGAGCGGGATGATCCTCGTAGCGATCGGGAAAGGTGGTGGGCAGCCGGCCGCCGGGCTCGGCCGCGCCCGAGACCACGGCAGCCAGGGCGGCCGCAAACGCCTGCCCCGGATACCAGATCTGCAGCACCGCCGGAACGCCGTGGATCCAATCCGCCATGGCAAGAGGTGAGCCCGCATTGAGGACCACCACCGTGCGTGAGTTCACCGCGCTGACGCGACGGATCAGCTCCAGCTGGCGCCCGGGCAGATTCATGTCCACCCGATCGGAGCCCTCGGTTTCCCACTCACCGTTCAAACCCACCACCAGCACGACGGCGTCCGCATCCTTCGCCGCGGCCACCGCGTCGGCCAGCAGATCATCCACTTGCGGTTCGAGCATGCCGATGCGTACGCCGCCGAGGCGCGGCCGGGTTTCGCGGCTGTAGTCGACGCGGATCGTCACTTCCCGCCCGGCGGTGAGCTCCACTTCCGCAACGGCCTCCTCGGACCCGGCGCCATAGTAGGTGGTGCCCTGCTGCCAGCTGCTCCAGTTGTCCACCAGCAGCGCATCGTCCACGCACAGCTTCGAAAGTCCGGCGCTGACGAGCGAGAACTGGTGCACGCCGCTGACTTCGGGGGTGAAGCGCAACGTCAGGCGCGCGCTGAAATCGTCGGGCACCGCAGCGTCGAAGGTACCGAAGAAAGTCAGCTCGCCGCGCTTCGGATGGCTGACGCGCACCGGCTCACCGGCACACTCGAAGCCGGCGAAGAACTCTGCCGACCAGGCACCGGCAAGCAGCGGCAGGTGCCGGTGGGCCAGACAGCCGGCGTGCACGCTGACCTCGACGCCGGGCATCGCCTGGGTCAGGGCATCACCCACGGCCGCATCCACTCTGGCGTTGACCCGACTCGATCCCCCGCCCTGAATCTGCGGCTCGACCGCATTGGGGCCGATCACCGCCAGCGACTTCACGCCGGCCAGTGGCAGCAGGTCGCCGCCGTTCTTCAGCAGCACCATGCCGGCCACCGCAGCACGTTGCGCCAGCTCCGCATGTTCGCCGGGCTTCTCCGGCGCGTGTTCCGGGCGCTGCAGCCGTCCGGTGCGCTGCATCAGCTTCAGCTGCCTGCGCACCTTGTCATCCAGCAGGGTCTCGGGCACGTCACCACGGCGCACCGCCTCCAGCAGCTTGTCGCCCATGCGTTGGGCCGGGCCGGGCATTTCCAGATCGAGTCCCGCCAGGGCCGGCTCCACGGTGGAGTAGGTCCCGCCCCAGTCCGAGATCACCACCCCGTCGAAGCCCCATTCGTCCTTCAGCAGATCGCCGAGCAGCCAGCGGTTGGCCGAGCAGTAGACGCCGTTGAGCCGGTTGTAGGCGGACATCACTGCCCACGCCCCGGCTTCCCGAATGGCGCGCTCGAAGGGCAGCAGGTAAAGCTCACGCAGGGTTCGGGTATCGATCACCGAACTGATGGAGTGGCGGTGAAACTCGGACTCGTTGCCGGCAAAGTGTTTCAGGCACACCGCCACACCTTCGGCCTGCACGGCCCGGGTATAGGCGCAGGCCAGTTCCGCGGTGAGATGGGGATCCTCGGAATAGCATTCGAAATTGCGCCCGGCCAGCGGGCTGCGGTGCAGATTGATGGTGGGGCCGAGCAGGACGTCCACGTCCTTGTCCCGGCATTCCCGGGCCAGCGCCTGTCCCACCTCCGCCAGCAGCTCCACGTCCCAGCTCGCGCCCAGCGCCGTGCCCACGGGAAAGCAGGTGGCCGGAGTCCGGCCGGCACCGCGCACGCCGTTGGGGCCATCGGACATCTTGAAGGCCGGAATGCCGAGCCGCGGCACCGGCGTCGAGGTCCACAGATCGGCGCCGGCACACATGGCCACTTTCTCTTCGAGGGTCATGCTCTCGATCAGGCTGTCCATGAGCAGATCACTGCATCCGGTCTGAGGGAGCTCCGGCGAGATTACCACCACCGGCTGCCCTCGATCGCCGGTCCTGCTCGGAAAGCACTTCGAGTTCCTGGGACACCGCATCCGGGCTGCGGGTGTACTTCGCCAGCATCTGGTAGAAGGCCGGCACCACGCCGAGGGTCAGGAAGGTGGCGAACAGGACCCCTGAGAACACCACCACACCGATGGCTTCGCGGCTGGCGGCCCCGGCACCGCCGCCGAAAATCAGCGGCGTCACGCCCACGGCGGTGGAAATGGCGGTCATGACGATGGGCCGCAGGCGCAGACGGGCAGCTTCGCGGATGGCCTGCTCGATGGTTCGCCCGGCGTCCCGCAGCTGGTTGGCGAACTCGACGATGAGGATGCCGTTCTTGGCCGCCAGCCCCACCATCATGACGATGCCGATCTGGCTGTAGACATTGAGGGTGCCGTCGACGAGGAAGAGGCCGAGCAGGGCCCCGGCCACCGCCAGGGGCACCGTGGCCATGATGATCACCGGATGCACGAAGCTCTCGAACTGGGCCGCGAGGACCAGGAACACGATGAGCAGCGCCAGGGCGAAGGTGATGAGCATGCCGGTGCTGGCTTCCTTGAACTCCCGGGACTGACCCTTGTAGTCGATGCGGGCCATGGCCGGCAGCTCTTCCGCCGCAATGTCTTCCATGAAGGCCAGGGCGTCACCCAGCGGATAGCCCGGTGCCAGATTGGCGGAGATGGTGACGGCACGCAGCCGGTTGAAGCGATTCAGGGAACCTGCCTCGCCGCGTTCGGTGAAGCTGACCAGGGACGACAGCGGCACCAGCTCGCCGCTGCTGTCGGAGCGGACATAGATGTTGTTGATGTCCGTGGGCGTGGAGCGCTCGTCCCGGGCCGCCTGCAGCACCACGTCGTACTCTTCGCCGCGATCGATGTAGGTGGTGACGCGGCGCGACCCGAGCATGGTCTCCAGGGTACGACCCACTGCAGAGATGGACACGCCAAGGTCCGCCGCCCGATCCCGATCCACCTCGATGACCAGCTGGGGCCGGACTTCCTTGTAGTCCGAGTCCAGATTCAGCAGGCGCTCGTTGCTGCTGGCGCGCTCGATGATGCGGTCACGCCAGTCGGCCAGCTGCTCATAGGTATCACCGCCGATGACGAACTGCAGCTCGGTGCCGAATCCCCGCTGGCCCAGGCCGCCGGGCTGGATCGGAAACGCACGCACGCCCGAGAGCTGATTGAAGCGGCCGAACATCTCGCCGATGATCTCGTTGGCCGACCGGTCGCGCTTGTCCCAGGTTTCCAGGGAAACGATGGCGATGCCGTTGTTCACCTCCGCACCGGAGCCGAAGCGGGGCACGCTGGTGAGCACCCGGTAGGCTTCGCCGCTTTCGAGCAGCGTCAGCAGATGCCCCTCCACCTCGCGCATGTAGCGCTGGGAATACTCGAAGCTGGCCCCTTCCGGACCGTTCATCAGCACGAAGAAGCTGGAACGATCCTCTTGAGGTGCATACTCCGTTGGCACCATGCGGAACAGCTGGCTCCCCGCCAGCACCACGATGAACAGCGCGACGATGACCATGGAGGGATGCTTGAGCAGCCAGTCCAGGGAGCGCGAATAGTGATCGGCGAAGAAGTTGAAGAGGTTGTCGACGAGCCGGGTGAGGCCGCTGCGCGCGGTATCGGCGGTCAGCAGTTTTGACGCCATCATGGGTGTGAGCGTCAGCGCGACGATGCTCGAGAACACCACCGCACCGGCCAGGGCCAGCGCGAACTCCGAGAACAACCGGCCGAGATTGCCCTCCATGAAGGCAATGGGCACGAATACCGCCACCAGCACGGCGGTGGTCGCCACCACCGCGAAGCCTACCTGCCGCGCGCCCTTGTAGGCGGCCAGCAGCGGTGGCTCGCCCTTCTCGACGCGTCGGTAGATGTTCTCCAGCACGACGATGGCATCGTCCACCACCAGACCGATGGCCAGCACCAGCGCCAGCAGCGTGAGCAGATTGACCGAGAAGTCCATGGCGTAGAGGGCGATGAAGGCCGCGGTCAGCGACACCGGCACCGTCAGCGCCGGAATGATCATGGCGCGCATGCTGCCCAGGAAGAGGTAGATGACGAGGATCACCAGCCCCGTGGCGATGAGCAGCGTGCGGTAGACCTCGAAGATCGCGCTCTCGATGTAGATGGAGGCATCGTAGCCGTTGACGATCTCCATGCCTTCCGGCAGTCCCGCCCGGATCAGCTCCAGTTCCGCCTTCACCGCATTGGCCGTATCCAGGACGTTGGCGGTGGCCTGGGCGGAAATGCCGAGGCCGACCGTGGCGACTGCATTGGCCCTCACCTCACTGCGCTCGTTCTCCGGGCCAATCTCGACCCGCGCCACGTCGCCAAGGCGGATCAGATAACCGTCCTCGCCCTGGCGCAGCACCAGCTGCCTGAAGTCCTCGGCCTGGGCATAGCTGCGCAGCACCCGGACCGTGAACTCGCGCTCCCGGGATTCGATGCGCCCGGCCGGCAGCTCCAGGTTCTCGCGCCGCAGCGCCGCTTCCACATCCGCCGAGGTGAGGCCCCGGGCCGCCAGGGCCTCGCGGTCGAGCCACACCCGCATGGCAAAGCGCCGTTCACCACCGATGTTGACCCGCGCCACACCCTGCACCATGGCGATGCGGTCCCGGATGAAGCGGCTGGCATAGTCGGACAGCTCGAGCTGACTCAACCGATCGCTGCCGAGCGACACCCACATGATCTGCTGGGTATTGGTATCCGCCTTGGCGATCTGCGGCGGATCCGCTTCGTCGGGAAGCTGGTTCATCACCCGCGACACCCGGTCGCGAATGTCATTGGCTGCCGAGTCAATGTCGCGGGAAATCTCGAACTCGACGGTGATGTTGGAGATGCCGTCGCGACTGTCGGAAGACACCGTGCGGATGCCTTCGACGCCGGCGATGGAGTTCTCGAGCAGCTGGGTGATGCGGGTCTCCACCACCTGGGCGGAAGCGCCCAAGTAGCTGGTCTGCACGGAAACGATGGGCGGGTTGATGTCGGGATATTCCCGCAGGGCCAGGCGGTCGAAGGACAGCAGGCCGAAGGCGATGAGCAGCAGGCTCAGGACCGCGGCGAAGACAGGCCGCCGCACTGAGATGTCGGAGAGGATCATCCTTCCGCCTCCCGCCTTGCACTCGGCAGCAGGGCGAGGGCGTCGATCTCCCGCTGCACGTTGACCTCGCTTCCGGAGCGCAGCCGCAGGCTGCCCTCCACCACCACCGTGTCACCCTGGCTCAGGCCGGAGGTGATCTCGGCAATACCCGGGCGACGGCTGCCCACGGTCACCCGGACCTGCTCGGCCTTGCCGTCGCGAATCCGGAACACGAACTGCTCGTCACCGCGGGGGCTCAAGGCCGACTCCGGCACCATCAACCCCTCGCGCTCGTCGCGTACCAGATCCACCACCATGAGCATGCCCGGGCGCAAGAGTCGCTCTTGGTTCGGCACCTCGGCGCGGATGGCCACCGCACGGGTATTGGGATCCACCCGCGGGCTGATCTGGGTGACGCGGCCCTCGAAGGTGCGATCCGGCCAGGCCGCCGTGCGGCTGCGGATGACAGCCCCCTCTTCCAGCGTGGAGAGGAAACTCTCGGGAATGGAGAAGTCCAGCTTGATGGGCTGGACGTCATCCAGGGTGGTGATCATGGTCCCGGATGCGATCCGCGCCCCCGGGCTCACCTGCCGCAGGCCGAGCTGTCCGGCAAACGGCGCCCGAATCTCCAGTTCGTCCAGCCGGGCGCGTATGGCCTGCACCCGGGCCGCGGCGGCCTCCATACGGGCCCGCTGCTCGTCGCGCTGGGAAAGGGCGGCGGAATTGGTGGCCACCAGACGATCGAGACGCTCGAACTGCTGGCGCTGATCCGAGAGATTGGCCTCGGCTTCGGCCAGCTGCGCCCGTTCCTCGGCGGAGTTCATCACCACCAGCAGCTGGCCGGCTTCCACTCGGTCACCCTCATTGAAGAGGATGCGCTCGATACGGTCCGAGACGTTGGCCGTGATCTCGATGGATTCGTTGGCGCGGGTGGAGCCCACGGCCTGCAGGCTGTCCACGAAGGGCGCGCTGATCACTTCCGCCACCACCACCGGTACCGCGCCGCCGCCACGACCCGTCTGCGCCGGTCCTTCGTCTGCCAGGCGCAGGTAGACCGCCACGCCCAGCGCGATGGCCACAGCGGCAAGCAGGAGGGAAATGACGTGCTGCTGCAGGAACTGCTTCATGAAACGGCGCTCAGCGAGGCAAAGAGGCGGGGCAGGCAGCATGGACAAGCGCCCGCTATCGACCTCTTTGCCACTGCCCGCGATCGGACGCAAATTGTGCAGTGCGGGCCGACTGATTGCCAGCCAGCACCCGGCGCGCTGCGCTACACTGCCCGGCGCGGGCAATCAGACGAGGTCGAGCGGTGTCCACGCCCGAAAACCTGATCATCAAGATCCAGCACGCCATCGAGGATGTTTCCCCTGCCCAGTGGGACGCCTGCGCCTGCCCGGAGGGCCGTCCACGCAATCCGTTTCTGAGCCATGCCTTTCTGCACGCTGCCGAGGCCAGCGGATCGGCGGTCCCGGAGCGTGGCTGGCAGGCGGCCCATGTCTGCCTGGAGGACGGCAACGGCACCCTCCTGGCCGCAGCCCCGGCCTACATCAAGGCCCACTCCATGGGCGAGTACGTCTTCGACCAGTCCTGGGCCGACGCCTTTCAGCGAGCCGGCGGACACTACTACCCGAAGCTGCTGTCGGCGGTACCTTTCACGCCCGCAACCGGACCCCGGCTGCTGACCCGCGCCGACGGTGACGCCGGCGCTGTGCTCAGAGACCAGCTCGTGACGGGCTGCCTTCAGGCCGCGCGGCAGCTCGAAGTGTCGTCCCTGCATTTCAACTTTCTCACCCGCCCCGAATGGGAGCGTCTGGGCGAACTCGGTCTCCTGCAGCGCATGGACCAGCAGTTCCACTGGCACAACGACGGCTACGGCAGCTTCGACGACTTCCTCGCCGACCTGGCCTCTAAGAAGCGCAAGAACCTCAAGCGGGAGCGCCGCGAGGCGCTGGAGAACGACATCAGCATCGAGTGGATCACCGGCAGTGATCTCACCGAGGCCCACTGGGACGCGTTCTATCAGTTCTACATCGACACCGGCTCCCGCAAGTGGGGACGCCCCTACCTGACCCGGGAGTTCTTCAGCCGCATCAATGCCAGCATGGCCGACGACATCCTGCTGATTCTGTGCCGGCGCGCGGGCCGCTACATCGCCGGAGCCCTGAACTTCATCGGCTCCGACACGCTCTATGGCCGCAACTGGGGTTGCATCGAGGACCATCGCTTCCTGCACTTCGAGACCTGCTACTACCAGGCCATCGAGTTCGCCATCAGCCGGGGCTTAAAGCGCGTGGAAGCCGGCGCCCAGGGTGCCCACAAGGTGGCCCGCGGCTATCTGCCTGCCGCCACCTACAGCGCCCATTGGATTGCCCATCCCGGACTGAAGGACGCGGTGGCGGAGTACCTGGAACGGGAGCGGAAGTGGGTGGCCCAGGACATCGAGGCCGTGGGTGAACACAGTCCGTTTCGACACAAGGAAGAGCGCGAGTGAAAGCAGTCGTCTGCCAGGCCTACGGCCCTCCGGAATCGCTGATCGTCGCCGAGCAGGTTGCGCCCGAACCGCGGCCCGGTCAGGTGCGCATCCAGGTCCAAGCCGCCGGGGTGAATTTCGTCGATGCCCTGTTCGTGGCCGGCAGCTATCAGGTGAAGATCCCGCCGCCCTTCGTTCCCGGCAACGAACTCGCAGGTGTGGTGGATGCCCTCGGCCCGGACGTGGAAGGCTTCGCCATCGGCGACCGGGTCATGGCCCAGGTGGGCGTGGGTGCCTTCGCCGAACAGGTCTGCGCAGCGGCAAGGGCCGTGCGCCCTGTGCCCGAAGGAATGTCCATGCCGGCCGCCGCGGCCTTCCAGCTCACCTACGCCACCGCGCTCTATGCCCTGCGGGAACGCGGCAAGCTCCAGGCCGGCGAAACCGTGCTTGTACTCGCTGCCGCTGGCGGCGTCGGCAGTGCGGCGGTAGACGTCGCCAAACGCCTCGGCGCCCGCGTGATTGCTGCCGCCGGCAGCGACGAGAAGCTGGCGCGCTGCGTGGAACTCGGCGCCGACGCCACGGTGAATTACGACCGGGAGGATCTCAAGACCCGGGTCCGGGAACTCACCGACGGCCGCGGCGCAGACCTGGTGGTGGACCCCGTGGGCGGCCCCTACTCCGAGCCCGCCGTGCGCGCCACGGCCTGGGAAGGCCGCTTTCTGGTCGTCGGCTTTGCCGCCGGCGAAATTCCGCGCATCCCCCTCAATCTGGCCCTCCTGCGCGGCTGCCAGATCGTCGGTGTGGACTGGGGCGCCCTGTCCCGGGACCGTCCCGCCGAAACCCTGCCCGTCCTCGAGACCCTGGGCACCTGGGCCGCTGCCGGCCAGCTGTCCCCCCTGGTCACCCAGACCTGGCCTCTGGCCGAAGCCGCCGCCGCCCTGCGCGCCGTCCTCGACCGCCAGGTCACCGGCAAAGCCGTCCTCCTCCCCTAACAATATTGGACATCCACAAAAGTATTGGACATCCACGAATGACAATACTGGACATCCACGAAAGTTTTTGGATGTCCAGAATTTCGGGGATGCAGGGCCTCGACGCCGGGAAACAGAGGGCTCACGAGGCTACCCACGGCGATCTGCTGGAAATATTGGACATCCAAGGAAATATTGGACATCCACGAAAGTTCTTGGATGTCCAATATTTGGTGGCTCAGGCGGCCGTGGCGGCGGGCATGAGTTTTTCGGCCAGGGCTTCGAGGCGGTCGGTGCCGCCGGGACCGGCAAAGAAGAAGGCGGGGATCATGATTCTGCCGACGCCGATGGCGCGCAGCTGCTCGACGCCGGCCACGGGATCGGCCATCTGCGCCCCGAACATCGCGTTGACCTCGATGCTGGCCGGGTCGCGGCCCGCTTTCTCGGCTGCCGCATGCAAACGCCCGATGAGCTTGCCGAGGCGTTTGGCATCACCTTCGCCAGGAAAGTAGCCGTCGGCCAGACGTACCGCACGGGCAATGGCCGCATCGGTATCGCCGCCCACCAGGATGGGGATGTTGCCGTTGACCGGCCGGGGGCTGCAGGTGACCGGCGGGAAGTCCACGAACTCACCGTGGAACTCCGCATGGGGGCCGGCCCAGAGCGCACGCATGGCGGCGATGTACTCGTCATTGCGGGCACCGCGCCGCTCCCAGGGCACACCGAGGGCGTCGAATTCTTCCTTCATCCAGCCCACGCCGAGGCCGAGTTCCACCCGCCCTCCGGAGATCCGGTCGAGGGTGGCCAGTTCCTTGGCCAGGATCAGGGGATTGCGCTGAGGCACGATGAGAATGCAGGTTCCGAGCCGGAGCTTCGGTGCAGCCGCCGCCGCAAAGGCCAGCCAGATCAGGGGATCCGGAATCGGCGTGTCCGGCTGCGCCGGGATCTTGCCGTCGGCGGTGTAGGGGTACTTGGAGGCGATGTCATCGGGAAGGATGACGTGCTCCCCGCCCCAGACCGATTCGAAACCTGCTGCCTCCGCGCGCTGGCAAAGCTCGATGGACGCCGGCCCGTCGATGGCCACGCTGCTGGCAAATGCCAATCCGACTTTCATGCTGTGCTCTCCCCGTTTCTAAACTCCTTTCATCATGCAACGATCTCTTTCCCGTTGCAGCAGAAAGTTCAGGTCCCGGGGAGAGCATGCGGGCTGCCTACAGCAGCTCCCGGATCTCCCGCAGTTTGGCCTGCACCTTGCGCTGATTGTCGGGGCCCATGCGGATCAGCTGCTTCTGGGCCGGCAGTAGAGCTTCAAGTTCTGGATCGGCGAACTCGAACATCACCGCCGGCTGCCGCAGCTCGACCTCCCCGGTCACCACCGGAGTCGCGATCAGCAGATCGACGGCTCGACGCAGGCGATCCTGGACGTCCACGTCCTGCATGCCCAACTCGGCATAGGCGTCCTGAAGCAGCGGCTCGGAGAGCCGCAGCAGCGCCACAGTCTGGCTCGGCTGCAGGGCCGCCGCCACGCCGGCAAGGCGATCATAGCGGCGATAGCTCTGGGGATTGAGGTAGGGCGTATCGTTGCGCCGGATCACCGAGAAGCTCTCCCGGGGCGCCATGAATGCCACCGGGTCTCGAGTGACGTTGCCCTCGGCCAGATTCTCCACCACCACCACAAATTTGCGCAGCAGCTCGTCGGTGGCCAGGACCCGCTCGATGGAGCCGTCGTCGGTGAGCACCTCCGCCTGCTCGCGGATGAAGCGATCGCTTTCGTTCAGGGGCGGCAGCACGATGGGCTCGGGTTCCGGCTCCGGCTCCGCTTCCTCCCAATCGACGACCACTTGCGGCTCCGGCCGCGGTGGTGGCGGCGGTGCCGGTGGCGGCTCCGGGATGACCGGTACCGGCCGCGGCTCAGGCGGCTCGTCCGGCCCGGAGAAGAACATCGCCCCCGCGATCACAGCGATGACAATGGCAACGATGGCGATCCAATGACGCATGTCCATGGTCCACTCCCCACGATTCCAAGGCGCTCGGCACAGTCTAGACTACGCCGAAAACCGGCGATTCACCCGCCACAACGCATTTCCATTAGACTTCCACAGTCGCGAGGTTTCTTCCGCAGTGGCCTGGGGCAGCCCACAGGCATTCCACCAACAGTACTGGAGTGGCGCAGATGAGCGTGGCGCAGATCGACATCCGCAGCGTCGCCGACGCACTGGCCGGCGCTGTGGCGCTGGACTCGGTCATCCGCATCCGCGGCTGGGTCCGCACCCGCCGGACTTCCAAGGGCGGCTTCTCCTTCATCGCCGTCAATGACGGCTCCTGCTTCGATGCCATCCAGGTGGTGGCGGATCAGGCACTGCCGAACTACGAGGCCGACATCACCCACATGACGCCAGGCTGCTCGGTGGTCGTCGACGGCAAGCTGGTGGCCTCCGAAGGTCAGGGCCAGGACTTCGAGATCCAGGCCACTGCGGTGACCCTAGTCGGCGACGTGGACGATCCCGAGCACTACCCCATCGCCAAGAAGCGCCACACCTTCGAGTACCTGCGCACCGTCGCCCACCTGCGTCCGCGCACCAACACCTTCGGCGCCATCGCCCGGGTGCGCAATTGCCTGTCCCAGGCCATCCACAGCTACTTCAACGAGCAGGGCTTCGTCTGGGTGAACACGCCCATCATCACGGCCAGCGACTGCGAGGGTGCCGGCGAACTGTTCCGGGTCAGCACCTTGGACGCGGTGAATCCGCCGCGAACGCCTGAGGGCGGGGCCGACTTCAAGCAGGACTTCTTCGGCGAAGAAGCCTTCCTCACCGTGTCCGGCCAACTGCAGGTGGAGAGCTACTGTCTGGCGCTGTCCAAGGTCTACACCTTCGGGCCCACGTTCCGGGCCGAGAACTCCAACACCAGCCGCCATCTGGCGGAGTTCTGGATGGTGGAACCGGAGGTGGCCTTCGCCGATCTCGCCGCCAACGCCACCCTGGCCGAGGCGCTGCTCAAGCACGTGCTGACCCGACTGCGCGCCGAGCGCGGCGACGACATGGCCTTCTTCAATCAGCGCATCGACCCGGGCCTCATCGAGCGCCTCGAACACGTCATCGAGTCCCCCTTCGAGCGCGTGCCCTACACCGAAGCCATCAGCATCCTCGAAAACGCCGGCCGCAGCTTCGAGTTCCCGGTGGCTTGGGGCCGCGACCTGCAGAGTGAACACGAGCGCTACCTGACCGAGGAGCACGTGGGCCGGCCGGTGGTGGTCACCGACTACCCCAAGGACATCAAGGCCTTCTACATGCGCGTCAACGATGACGATGCGACCGTGGCGGCGATGGATGTCCTGGTGCCGGGCGTGGGGGAGATCATCGGCGGCAGCCAGCGGGAGGAGCGCCTGGACATCCTCGATGCCCGCCTGCAGGCCCAGGGCCTCGGTGATGAGCTGTGGTGGTACCGGGACCTGCGCCGCTACGGCAGCGTGCCCCATGCAGGCTTCGGCCTCGGCCTCGAACGGCTGCTGCTCTACGTCACCGGCATGGAGAACATCCGCGACGTCATTCCCTTCCCCCGGGTGCCTAACAACGCGAGCTTCTAGCCTTCGGGCTGCAGGATCACGACGACCCTCGAGTCACCCGCAGGGGGGCGCCATCCAGTCGACGGATGAAGCGCCCCGGTTGTTCCTGCCTGACCTGCAGCGTTGCTTGAGCCAGATATGTATGCAATGCTAACATCACGTTTCGCCTGGGCGGCAGAGGCGATGTGGCTAGTCGGTCGACACCAGTGACGGGTGCTCCACCTGACGGCCCACGAACACACCCGGGGCCACGCTGAGAGACTCGATGCGACGCCCCCCGAAGGTGGTGAGGCAGTCGATCTTGACCTCGGTGCTGGCGCCGTCGATGAGGGCGAAGCCGTTCATGTAGTAGCGCCGGGAGTCGTCATCTTCGTAGATGTAGTAGGTGCTGGCGACGTGACGCATGTCCATGGCCCCCTCTGCCGCCGCGAGGCAGTTCTGGTAGCCCCGCGACTCCGAAAGGGAGCTGCGAGGCGGCGTGGTAGCGGAAGCGGGCAATGCCAGGACACCGGCTACGGCGAGGACGATGAGGAGATGGGTGTTGTTCATCGAAGTGACCTTCTGGTTGCAATTAAGTGTTACTTAAAGTAACGATAGCCGGCAGGACTGGGAACGAACATTCCGTAGAAGCCGTCTCTCAAAAATGATCTCCCGGTCCGCCAGCGGAGGTCCTCGAATGGCCGCGCACGTGTCCGATGATCTGGATTGGAATCTGGTCAAGACCTTCGTGACGGTGGCCGAATGCGGCAGTCTGGCCGCCGCAGCCGCCGCGCTGGGATTGGCGCATCCCACGGTGGCGCGGCACGTTCAGACCCTGGAAGCCACCCTCGGCGTCCCCCTTTTCGACCGCCGGGCCAGCGGCCTGAAGCTGAACGCCGCCGGTCGCAATCTGGTCAGCGCCGCGAGCGAGATGCAGAACGGCGCCCGGGCCTTCGAGATCGCCACCCACGCAGTGCGCACGGCGGGTTCCGGTCTCGTGCGCATCACGGCCTCGGAGTTCTTAGCCGACGTGTTTCCCGAGCTGCTGGCGCCGCTGCGGCAGACCGGCGACGAAGCCGCGACCACCATTCAACTGCTGGTGGGCAATGACCTGCTCAACCTGCTTGAAGGCGAAGCCGACATCGCAATCCGCCATGTGCGGCCGGAGCAGCAGGATCTGGTCTGCCGGCGCCTGGCGGGCCTGCCCCTGGGTCTCTACGCCAGCCGGAGCTATGTGGCGGAATGGGGCCAGCCGACCCTCGATACGGTGTCCCGGCACCGCTTCATCGACAGCGTCAGTCGGCCGCGACTGCTGCGGGAGGCGAAGCAGCGGGGCCTCGAACTTCACAAGGAGCAGTTCGTCTTTCGCAGCGATTACTTCGCCGGTCGCCTTTCAGGCGCGATCGGCGGCTGGGGCATCGCTGTGATTCCCCTGCACGTCGCCCGCAAGCACCCCGATCTGCTCCCCGTGCTCGTCGACACGCCCGATATGGAACTCGACATGTGGCTGGTGGGCCGCCAGGACGTGCGCACCACGCCCTATCTCAAGCATGCCTTCGCCACTGCCGGCGACACCCTGAACCACTTCGTGGCCGGCCTCGACGCCTTGGCCGGCGGCCTCGTCGATGCCGCCAGTGGGGCAACGGTGCGCCCCGCTGCGCGCTGAGCACCCGCCGAGCCGCGCTTCCCACACCTTCGGGCAGGCCCTGCGAGTTGCGCCGCTGACCACCACCCCCGATCATGACGACGACGGCTGGCTATCGGGCACCGTCAATACTGCACAGGCACCGCCACTTGCTCGCGAAATCCAAACCCACCGGCCGGGACTGGCGCGTTCTGCTCAGGCTCAGCCCCTGGCTGCGTCGCCAGCGCCTCCTCATCGCCTTCGCGCTGATCGCCTTCGCGGTCTCGCGCCTGCTCGAGGCGGCCATCCCGCTGTTCCTCCGTGAGGTGATCGACCGCATCGATGTCGGCAATCCGGCCCTGGCCGGCCCCGTCCTCGGCATCGTCGCCTGCGTGCTGGCGCGGCTGCTGGTGGTGACCAGTGCTCGCATCGGCATCCGGCAGGCCGGCATCAACCTGGTCTTCGACCTGCGCCAGAACCTCTTCGACCGCCTGCAGAGCCAGGGGGCGACCTTCTTCACCCGCCACACCGTGGGCGACATGATGACCCGGGCGGTCAGTGATCTCGGCCTGATCCGGCGTCTGGTGAGCATGGGCACGATCATGGCCGTGATCATGGTCTACGCCACCGTCATCGGCTTCGGCGCCATGTTCTATCTGGCCCCCAGTCTGGCCTGGATGGTGGCGCCGCCCCTGCCCTTCATCGCCTGGTACGCCGCCCGGGCATCCAAGCGCATGAACGCGAGTTCCCGGCAGACCCAGGAGCGCCTCGGGGAACTCACCGACCGCACCCAGGAGCGCTTCGGCGGCATCCGCACCCTGCAGGCCATGGCCCGCGAGGACGCCGAGATCGTCCGCTTCGACGCCGACAACGCCGCCTATGCCGAGGCGTTCCGGGCCCAGGCCCGGGTCACCTCCGCCATGACTGCGGTGATGCCGACCCTGGCCGCCGTCGCCACCCTCACCGTCATCGGCTACGGCGGCCATCTGGTCCTGACGGAGCAGATCACCAAGGGCACCTTCGTCGCCTTCTTCGCCTATGTGGCCATGGTCATCGCCCCCATGCGCAGCATGGGCTTTCTGGTCAATCTGGTGCAGCGGGCGGCGGTGGCGGCAGGACGGGTATTCGAAGTCCTCGATCTCGAACCGGAGATCAAGGAGCAGCCGAGCGGAGCCACCCCGGCTCAGATGCGCGGCGTGCTGGCGGCCAGGGCGCTGACCTACACCCACCCGGGCAGCTCGAACGTGGCCCTGGCGGACGTCGAACTCCACATCGAAGCCGGTGAGACCATTGCCGTCATGGGCCGGGTCGGCGCCGGCAAGTCCACCCTGCTGGCCCTGTTCGCCCGCATGCTGGAACCGCCGGCGGGCAGCGTCCTGATCGACGGCCATCCGGTGGCGGACTGGCCCCTGCGCGAACTGCGCCGGCAGGTGGCCCTGGTGCCCCAGGATGCCTTTCTCTTCGCCCAGCCCATGCGCGAGAACCTGAGCTACGACGATCCCACCCGGGAACTCGAACCCATTCTCGGCGCAGCCGAGGCCGCGGATCTGGAATCCACCATCACCGCCCTGCCCCAGGGTGTGGCCACCCTCATCGGCGAACGCGGTGTCACCCTTTCCGGCGGCCAGCGCCAGCGCACCACCCTGGCCCGCGGACTGATCCGGGAAGCGCCGGTGCTGCTGCTCGACGACTGCTTCGCCAGCGTCGATACCGATACCGAGGAACGCATCCTCGACCGCCTGCTCGCAGAACGGCGGGGACTGACCACCCTCATGGTCACCCACCGGGTGTCCACCGCCCGGCGGGCGGATCGCATCCTCGTTCTGGAAGCCGGGCGGGTGGAAGGATTCGGCAGCCATGCCGCCCTGCTGGACCAGCAGGGCTGGTATGCGGAGCTGGCCCTGGATCAGCAGCAGGCCTCGACCCGGGCCGTGGGCTCATGACGGCCGCCAGCGCACGCATGTTCGATGCCGACATCTCCGGCCGGATCTTCGATCTGCGCCTGCTGCGGCGTCTCTTCGGCTGGCTCGCTCCTCAGCGCAATCGTCTGCTCGTCAGCACGGCGCTGGTGCTGATCACCGCCGTGCTGCAGGTGCTGCTGCCGGTAGTCCTGTCCCTGGTAGTGATCGACCACCTGCTCATGAACGAGGCCTCATCGGGCATTCCGGACCTGGGGCTGGTGGCCTTCACCGAATGGCTTGCCGTCGCGCTCGGCACCCATCCCCTGGTGGCGGCCTGCGCACTCTACGGCGGGCTGCAGCTGGCCATTGCCGTCACCGGTCACTACCACCGCATCACCCTGGCGGATGCGGTGATCGACGGTCTCGCCGACCTCAGGCGGGCGGTCTTCGCCCATCTGGCACGCCTGCCTTCGTCGTTCTGGGACCGGGTGGCCGTGGGTCGGGTCACCACCCGGGTCACCAATGACGTGGAATCCCTCTACGACCTGCTGCGCGGCCTCGGTGCCCTGGTGGGTGAACTGGTGCCGTTCTTCGTCGCCCTGTCCATCATGCTGGCCGTGGATGCCAAGCTGACGCTGGCGTTGCTGGCCTTCGCACCCTTGCTGGCCGGACTCACCTTCGGCTTTCGCATGCTGAGCCGGGAACTCTACCGCCGCGCCCGCCAGAGCCTGTCGCTGCTCAACCAACAGCTGCAGGAGAACCTGGCCGGCCTGACCGTGGTGCAGCTGCACAGCCGCGAAACCGAGAACCTCAGACGCCACACCGCCACCAACACCCGTCATCGCAAGAACGAAGGCCGGGGCATGCGCCTGGAAACCGTGTACGGCGCGCTGAACGACAGCCTCGGTTCCCTGGCCCTGGCGCTGGTGCTGTGGCTGGGCGGCATGGCCGTGTTCGAGGATGCCCTCACCCTCGGTGCTGTGGTGCTGTTCACCCGCTACATCGACATGCTGTTCTCGCCCATCGTCGCCCTGGGCGAGCAGTACAACCAGCTGTTCCGGGCCATGGCCAGCGGCGAGCGCATCTTCCAGGCGTTGGACTGGCGCGAACCGCTGACCGAGCCCGAGCAGCCTGCAGTGCTGCCCGACCGGCTGGCCGGTGCCATCCGCATCGACGGGCTGACCTTCGCCTATCCGGGCGGCAAGCCCGTACTCATGGATGTGGATCTCAGCATCGAGGCCGGCAGCACCCTGGCCGTGGTGGGCCCCACCGGATCCGGCAAGAGCACCCTGGTGCGCCTGCTGCCACGACTCTACGAGGTGCCGCCAGCGTCGATCTTCATCGACGGGATCGACGTCAACCATGTGCCGTCCCGGGAACTGCGCCGCCGCATCGGCATCGTGCTGCAGGACTTCCACGTCTTCTCCGGCAGCATTCTCGACAACATCACCCTCAACGATGCGCACATCACCCGGGATGAAGCCATTGCCGCCGCCCGGGCCGTGGGCGCCAACACCTTCATCGAGGCGCTGCCCGAGGGCTACGACACGCCGCTGGCTGAACGCGGCCGCAACCTCTCCCAGGGGCAGCGGCAACTGCTGGCCTTCGCCCGGGTATTGGCCGCCGACCCCGAGATCCTCATCCTCGACGAGGCCACCGCCAGCATCGATCCCGAAAGCGAGCGCCTGATCCAGCAGGCCCTCGCCCGCCTCACCGAAGGCCGCACGTCCATCATCATCGCCCACCGGCTGGCCACCGTAACCGATGCGGATGCCGTCGCCGTGCTGGTGAACGGCCGCATTGAGGCAGCCGGCGCCCATGCGGATCTGCTCGAACGCAGTCCCACCTACGCCCGCCTGCACGCCATGCAGTTCCAGGATCTGTAAAGCCCGAGTACCATTCGCCCCCCGCCATCCGGGAGGCCGGTCATGCTCGAGAAACTCGAAGGCGCCGCACTCGGCACGCGCATCGCGCTGACCGATCTCCTGGCCGCCCTGCGCTTCGATGCCAACGGTCTGCTGCCGGCCATCGCCCAGCAGCACGATTCAGGCGAAGTGCTGATGCTGGCCTGGATGAACCTCGAGGCCATCACCGAGACCCTGCGCACTGGCCAGGTCTGCTACTACTCCCGGTCGCGGCAGGCCCTGTGGCGCAAGGGCGAGAGTTCCGGCCAGACCCAGCGGCTGGTGGAACTGCGGGTGGACTGCGATGGCGATACCCTGCTGCTGAAGGTCGACCAGACCGGTCCGGCCTGCCACACCGGGCGCCACAACTGCTTCTACACCCGTGCCGACGGCGAGTCCGCCGAGGTCTTCCTGCCGGTGCTGATCGATCCGGCGGAACTCTACGGCAGCCAATCCTGATCTCTGCCGGTGACCGACAGGTGCTGGCCACGGCAAGCGCGGTGCTGCGGGCCCGACCGGGTCAGGTCGGTGTCGGCATTGCTGAAGCGTCGCCGACGAGCCGCTATACTCGCCGCCCATGACGACCCCATCCGCCATCCGTTTGCACCTCCCGTCGCCGCACCGCTATCCGCGATGTTGCCGGCGCTGAACCTTTGCGCCTGAAGCCGCGCCCATCCGGCGTGCTCGATTAGACATTCGCAGACGGAATCCGCTCATGACCCTGCAACTGCACGACACCCTCACCGGCCGCAAGCGCCCGTTCGAGCCCATCGACCCAAATCGGGTGACGATCTACGTCTGCGGCCCCACGGTGTACAACCGCATCCACATCGGCAACGGCCGGGCGGCGGTGGTCTTCGACCTGCTGTATCGGGTGCTGCGTCACCGCTATCCGACCGTGGTCTACGCCCGCAACTTCACCGACATCGACGACAAGATCATGGTCGCCGCAGCGCAGGAAGGCCTGTCCATCGAGGCACTCACCAACCGCTACGCTGACGCCTACGACGAGGACGTGGCCACCCTCGGCACCCTCGAACCGGATCTGAAACCCCGGGCCACGGGACATGTGCCCGAGATGATCGCCATGATCGCGGGGCTGGTGGCCAGCGGCCACGCCTACGAGGCCGAAGGCCATGTGCTGTTCGCGGTGGAATCGGACCCCGCCTACGGCCGTCTCTCCAAGCGCTCCATCGAAGACATGATCGCCGGCGCCCGGGTCGAAGTAGCCCCCTACAAACGTCATCCGGCGGACTTCGTGCTGTGGAAGCCGTCCACCCCGGAGCAGCCCGGCTGGGACAGCCCCTGGGGCCGGGGCCGGCCGGGCTGGCACATCGAATGCTCGGCCATGATCGACAAGCACCTCGGACGGGTCATCGACATCCACGGCGGCGGACGGGATCTCACCTTCCCCCATCATGAGAACGAACTGGCCCAGAGCAGTTGCGCCCATGGCAGTCCCGAACTGGCCCGTTACTGGCTGCACAACGGCATGCTGACCATGGCCGGGGAGAAGATGTCGAAATCCCTCGGCAACATCGTCACAGTGCAGGCGCTGGCAGAACGCTACGACGGTGAGGTGCTGCGCTTCGCCCTGCTCGCGGCCCATTACCGTTCACCGCTGGTCTGGTCGGAAGATCTCCTCGATCAGTCCCGCAAGGGCCTGCTGCGCTTCTACCAGACCCTGGCGGATGCGGGGGATCCGCCTGCCGACGGCACGCCGGTGCCCGCCGACCTCGCCGCCGCCCTCGATGACGACCTCAATACTCCGGAAGCCTTCGCCGTCCTGCACCGGCTGGCGGACGAGGTCAGACAGGCGGAGGGCAAGGGCGCCCGGGAGGCTGCCCGGACGCTGCGCGCCGGGGCGAACCTGCTGGGCCTGCTGCAACGACCGGCTGCGGCATTCCTCGAAGCCGATACCGCCCGCCGCGCCGCAGGCGCCACCCTGGATGAAAAAACCATCACGGCCCTGGTGGAGGCAAGACAGGCGGCACGGCAGGCGAAGGACTTCGCCCGGGCCGATGCCATTCGAGACGAGCTGCTGGCCGCCGGCATCGAGATCAAGGACAGCGCGGACGGCCCGAGTTGGAGCTATCGCTGAGTCATCGGCGGCGGGAGCCCAGGGAGGGACAGCATGAAGGTGATCATCGCCGGCGCCGGTATCGGCGGCCTCTGCGCCGCCCTGGCCCTGAAGAATTCCGGCTTCGACCCGGAGATCTGCGAGCGCAGTGAACTCACGTCCGAGGCCGGCGCCGGCATTCAGCTGTCGCCCAATGCGGTCAAGATCCTCATTGCCCTAGGCCTCGAAGAGCCCCTCGCTGAAGTGGGTTTCGAACCCAAGGCCGTACGCCTGCGCAGTTTCAGGAGCGCCCGCCTGATCGCGTACCGTCCCCTCGGCGCCTTCTCCACCGACCGCTACGGTGCGCCCTACTACCATCTGCATCGCCAGGCCCTGCACGGGCTGCTCAAGGACGCCGTGCTGGAACGGCGGATTCCCCTGCACAGCGGCCGTCCGGTCACCGGCTTCGACGAACACCCGGACCGGGTCGAGGTCCATTGCGGCGAGGAACGGCTCACGGCCGACGCCCTCATCGGCGCCGACGGCATTCACTCCGAACTGCGCCGCCATTTCGCAAGCGCTGCCGAGGACGCCCCCCGGTTCACCGGCATGGTCGCCTATCGGGCCGTGGTGGACCGCGCCGCCCTGCCGAAGAATCTGGTGGAACCCACCGCCACGGTCTGGATAGGACCCGGCCGCCATCTGGTCCACTACTACGTGGACGGCGGACAGCGCATCAATCTGGTGGCGGTGGTGGAAACCGACAGCTGGCGGGAAGAGTCCTGGCAGACCCCGGCAGAGCCCGGCGAACTGCTGCAGGCCTTTGCCGGCTGGCATCGGAAGGTCCAAGCCGTCCTGCAGGCGGCCGAGGACTGCCACAAATGGGCCCTGCACGACCGTCCGCCTCTGGCCCGCTGGAGCAGCGACCGGGTGACCCTGTTAGGCGATGCCGCCCACCCCATGCTGCCGTTTCTGGCCCAGGGCGCGGCCATGGCCATGGAGGACGGCTGGATCCTTTCGCGGCTGCTGGAACACCGGGAGGAGGAAGCCATCGCGCCGGCGCTGGATCAGTACCAGCGCCTGCGGCAGCTGCGCACCGGCAAGGTGGCCCAGGCCTCCAGGGAACAGGGCAAGATGTTCCACCTCGCGGCGCCGAACGCGCGTCTGGCACGGGACCTCAAGCTCGGCATCGGCTGTCGGCTGCTGCCCGACATCGCCATGGCCCAGTACGACTGGCTGCACGGCTACGACCCGGTGCGCCGATTCGTCTAGCCCGCATATCTCACCGCATCACGGCTGCCGCCGCGGCAGTACCCGGAAAAACAACCCGTCCCCCCGAGCGGTTGCGCTCCGCCCGGGTGCAGTTGCGCGC
>JAFIFJ010000160.1 GCA_020832085.1 Gammaproteobacteria bacterium
TCACTTCCACGCCCGGCGCCTTCATGTCGACGATGAACATGGTCAGGCCCTTGTGCTTGGGCACGCTGGGGTCGGTGCGGACGAGCAGGATGCCGTAGTCGCAGAACTGGGCGCCGGAGGTCCAGACCTTCTGGCCGTTGATCACCCACTCGTCCCCCGCCTTGACGGCGCGGGTGCGCAGGTTGGCCACGTCGGAGCCGCCGGCGGGCTCGGAGAAGAGCTGACACCAGATTTCCTCGCCGGAGACCATTTTCGGCAGATAGCGCTTCTTCTGCTCCTCGCCGGCGAAGGCGATGACGGTGGGGCCGCACATGCCGAGACCAATGGCGAAGGGGCCGATGGGCACATCAAAGTTGGCCTCCTCCTGCCCCCAGATGATCAGCTCCATGGGCGTCGCACCCTGGCCGCCGTACTCCTTGGGCCAGTGCAGGCAGGCCCAGCCGTTGTCGGCCTTGAGCTTCTGCCAGGCCTTGGCGCGCTTGATGAGCGCGTCCTCGGTTTCATCCTTGCGCGACTTTGCAACACTATGGGCCTCGCGCTTGGGCGTGGCGTTGGCGTCGAGGAAGGCGCGGGCCTTCTTGCGGAACTCGGCCTCTTGCGGGGTATCGCTGAAGTCCATGATCGATGCTCCTCTAATGTCCCTTGAGCGGCCCGTTCACGCACTCGCTTGCGCGAGATTGGATTCTTCCAGGCGCGTCACCAGCCGGTCCTTCCAGCGCGGCAGGCTGCCCAGGTTCAGGCTCAGCAGCTTGGAACGACGGTAGTACAAATGACAGTCGAATTCCCAGGTGAAGCCCATGCCGCCGTGGGTCTGGATGTTCTCCTTGCTGCACTCGTGGAACGCCTCCGTGGCCGAGACCCGGGCAGTGGCGGCAGCCAGGGGCAGTTCGGGGGCGTTGGTCGACAGCGCCCAGGCGCCGTAGTAGCAGTTGGAGCGGGCCAGGGTGTGGGCGATGTACATGTCCGCGAGCTTGTGCTTGATGGCCTGGAAGGAGGCGATGGGACGACCGAAGGCGTAGCGGCCCATGGCGTAGTCCCGTGCCATCTGCAGGCTGGCCTCGGCGCCGCCCACCTGTTCCCAGGCGAAGAGAATCGCCGCCCGGTCGAAGAGCTTTTCGAGCTGGCTCCAGCCTTCGCCGGCTGCGCCGAGGCGCTCGGCGGGGGCGCCGTCGAAGTCGATCTGGGCGTGGGAGCGGGTGGGATCCAGGGTCTTCACGGCCTTGCGGCTCAGCCCTTCACCACCGAGTTCCACCAGATACAGCGAAGCCGCAGTGTCGGAGTCCTTGGCGATGACGATGGCGATGCCCGCCACGTCGCCGTCGGCAACCGGCAGCTTGGTGCCGTGGAGCTTGCCGGATTTGGCGGCGACTTTCATGTTCTTCTGGGTGGTGGCCTGGGTGCCTTCACCCACGGCCACCGTGCCGATGACCTCACCGGCGGCCAGCTTTGGCAGCCAGGCCTGCTTCTGGGCCTCGCTGCCGAACTGCAGCAGGGCCTCGGTGGCCAGATACACCGACGATGCGAAGGGCGTCGGCGCCAGGCTGCGGCCGAGTTCCTCGGCAATGACGCAGAGTTCGAGGTGGCCGAGGCCGATGCCGCCGTACTGTTCGGGAATCGTGACGCCGGTCCAGCCGAGATCGACGATGCCCTTCCACAGTGCCTTGTCGAAGGGTTCGTCGCCCTCGAGGATCTTGCGCACCACCTTGCTGTCGCTCTTGGCGCGCAGGAAGTTCTGTGCCTGCTCGCGCAGCATGTTCTGGTCTTCGGAGAACTCGAAGTTCATGGCTCCTGGGCCCCTCTCGCTGGTTTGGCATCGGGACACGTAACCCACCCGCGGGCTTGGCCGGGGGCGGTCGTGTCAGTCTCTCTCACGGCAAGCTAAGGAGGCTCTGAACTGGGTTCGCCCCGCTCTGGCCTTCAGAGGGCGTCTGGATCAAGGCGCATTTGCGAAGGCGTGGTGGTGCCACGTCGAGCGGATGCAACACCGAGCCAGGCGCCCTCTGAAGGCCCCGAAGGGCGGGCCTGTGCCGGCGCGCTGGCAGCTGGCGTCGCTTGAAAAGGTAACCAGCCTTCCCTGCGCAACGCGCCAAGACATCCCACCGGCACAGACCCGCAGAGTCGCGGCGCACCCAGTTCAGAGCCTCCCTAATTCAAAAGTATTAACCTCTGCTTGTAAACAGGTTTGGTGGAACGGCCAGGCCTTGCTCGATTGGGTCATGTGTCCTCCTGCTGCCGTCGTCTTTCGGCGCGCCGCCGGCGCATGGCTTCGCTGAAGCGCCACAGCAGCGTGATGACGAGTACCGCGCCCGCAAGCAGCGCCAGACCCGGGTAGATTACCGCCTCGGCCAGGGCAGCACTGTCGCGATCGCTGTGGGCGGCTGCGATAAGCATGACGCCGAAGGCGATGGCCACCACGGAGCCGGTGAGGTACCAGGCCGACATCAGCGCAATCAGGGGCAGCACGATGCTCTGCAGCAGGCCGGGATCGCCACCCGGACGGTAAAAGATGAACACCAGCGCTACGCCAGCCAGGGCCAGCAGCCGGGGGCCGGGTCGGGTGTGCAGCATGCGCGGATCGCGGGGTCGTTCGGGTTCGGACATGCCGGGGCTCGTTCGATAGCGAGGCGGGCAGTGTAGCGAATTCAGGGTTCGGCGCGGGGGAGGTACAGCATCACCTCGGTGCCGATGCCGGGTTCGGAGCGCAGGCGGACGTCGCCGCCGGACTGGGTGGCGAAGCCGTAGACCATGCTCAGCCCGAGGCCGCTGCCCTGGCCGACGGCCTTGGTGGTGAAGAAGGGATCGAAGGCCCGCTCGAGAACATCCCTGGCCATGCCTTCGCCGCTGTCCGCCACGGTGAGGACGACATAGTCGCCTGCCGTGAGCGGGTTCGTCCCGGCCTTCGCTGCATCGGCCGGGGCCGGAGCGACGTGTTCGTTGCGCAGCGACAGCGTCAGTTGACCGCCGTGGGGCATGGCATCCCGGGCGTTCAGGCAAAGATTCAGAATGGCGCTCTCCACCTGGGCCGGATCGGCCAGGGTCGGCCAGAGATCGACGCTGGATGTCCCCGCAATCTCGATGTCGATCTCGATGGCATCACCGACGATGCGCTGCAGGGACTCCTTCATGGCGCAGATGCGCTCGTACAGGTCGAGTACCAGAGGCGAGAGCGTTTGCTGGCCGGAGAACGCCAGCAGGCGTCGGGTCAGCTCGGCACCTCGGGTCGCGGCCGTCAGCGTCTGCTGGGCGAGTTCGGCAGCTTCGGCATCGTCGGCGAAACGTTCCGCGAGCAGGTCCACATTGCCCATGACCACTGTCAGCAGGTTGTTGAAATCGTGAGCGATGCCGCCGGTGAGCTGGCCGATGGCTTCCAGCTTCTGGGCCTGACGCAGCCGTTCCTCGACACGCTTGTGCTCGGTCAGGTCGCGGGTGATGCCGATGATCATGCTGATCTCGCCGCCGTCGTCGCGGATGGCAGATTGGGTCACGGTGCCGGGAAAGAGACTGCCGTCCTTGCGCCGCAGCAGGGTCTCAGCAGGCAGGGGCTTGCCGCGGAGCCCGGTCTCCAGACGCTGCCGCCACTCAGCGATGGACATATCCGGGGGGAGCAGCATGCGCGAATGGCGACCGATGGCCTCTTCCGCGGTCCAGCCATAGACCCTTGTGGCGCCGTGGTTCCAATAGCGGATGCGGGCATCGGGCCCGACGCCGACCACCGCGTCGTCCACCTGATCGAGAATGGTGGCCTGGAAGCGCAGCTGCGCGTCGAGTTCCACCCGCCGCAGCGCCTCACCGATGCGCTGGGCCACCGCCGCCAGAAGATGCTGTTCCTCATCGAGGAAAACGGGATCCGCCAGTGACAGCCCTTCGGCGTAGCCCACCTTCAAGGTTCCGTTGGGCAACTCGGCCAGCTGAAAGCGATGCCCGATGCCGGTTCCGCTCTGCCAGTGGCGATCGCCGATCTCGAGCCGGGCGCTGGCGTGGGGCCGGTGCAGCCATGCTTCCGGCAGGCGCGCGACCACGGCCTCGAGTGCCGCATCGAGATTGTCGTGGCGGGCATCGCTGAGCAGATGGGAGACGTCCAGCAGGCAGTGCATCTCACGGACGCGCTCGCGCAGCGCCTCCTCTTGCGTGGTGCCAGTGGCGAGGGTCTCACCTCTGGGCAGCGTCAGGTTGTCCTCGGTCACAATCTCTCCCTCCCCAGGGAGGGCGTCACCTTAGCGCTGTGCGTCGCTTTCGTCATCATGCGGGCGCAAGCCTGACCGGGATGCGCTGGCGGCCGAAATTCCCGGGTTCGGCCTCGAAGACGCCGGCGATGGCGCAGCCGCAGCGCCTGCAGTGACCGCGATCATCCAGTTGCCAGCTGCCCAGGGCGTACCAGTCCCGCTCGACCACCCGCTCCCCGCAGCCCGGACACCAGGTGCTGCCGCCTTGCGGGTCGTGGACGTTGCCGGTGTAGGCGTAGTGAATGCCGGCATCGAGGGCGATGCGGCGGGCGCGGGTCAGGGTCGAGGCCGGTGTCGCGGGCCGGTCCCGCAGTTTCCAGTCCGGGTGAAACGCGGTGAAGTGCAGCGGCACGTCCGGGCCGAGTTCGTCGGCCACCCAGCGGGTCAGAGCTTCGAGTTCCGGTGTGGAATCGTTCTCCCCGGGAATCAGCAGCGTGGTCAGTTCGAACCAGACGTCGGTCTCGTGCTTCAGGTAGATCAGGGTGTCGAGGACCTCGCTCAAGCTGCCGCCGCAGATGTCGCGATAGAAGCGCTCGGTAAAGGCCTTGAGATCCACATTGGCGGCATCCATGGCGGCGAAGAACTCCCGCCGTGGTTCGGGGCAGATCCAGCCGGCGGTGACGGCGACACTGCGAATGCCCTGCTCGCGACAGGCGGCGGCTACGTCCACCGCGTATTCATGGAAGATCACCGGATCGTTGTAGGTGAACGCCACGCTGCGGCACTGCAGGTCCGTCGCCGTCCGCGCCAGACGCTCAGGGCTCGCGGCATCGGCCAGGGTGTCCATTTCCCTGGACTTGCTGATGTCCCAGTTCTGGCAGAACTTGCAGGCCAGATTGCAGCCGGCGGTGCCGAAGGACAGCACGGATGTCCCAGGCAGAAAGTGATTCAGGGGCTTCTTCTCGATGGGATCGACGCAGAATCCGCTGGAGCGGCCGTAGCTGAACAGGCGCACTGCACCATCCTCACAGCCGCGGACATAGCATAGTCCGCGCTGGCCTTCGCGCAGCCGGCAGTGGCGGGGGCAGAGGTCGCACTGCACCCGCGTCTCGTCGATGCGATGCCAGTAGCGGGTCGCGACGCTGGTGGCCATGTTGCATCTCCTCGCCCGGCACTTGAACCTGACCGGGCCGGCTGCATGATGTACTGATATGGGGCGGCAATCCCCATGAAGCAAGTTCGGAGGTCCTATGTCGACACGCACGCCAGCCGTCGCGAGCCTGTTCTATCCGGGTCAGGCCGCCGCGCTGCGCCAGCTCGTCGAGGAACTGCTGGCTGCGGCACCGGGCCCCACGGGGCAGGTGCCCAAGGTACTCGTCGTACCCCATGCCGGCTATGTCTACTCCGGCGCCCTGGCGGCCCGGGCCTACGGTCTGCTGTCCGGCCGTCGTGCTCTGATCCGGCGGGTGGTGCTGCTCGGACCGGCCCATCGGGTCTGGGTGCCGGGTCTGGCGCTGCCGGCAAGCACCGGATTTGCCACGCCCCTGGGCGAGGTCCCCATCGATGCCGAACTGGCGGCTGCGGTGCTTGCCCTGCCGGGCGTGACGATCTCGGATGCCGCCCACGCCGAGGAGCACAGTCTGGAGGTCCAGCTGCCCTTGCTGCAAACGGTACTCGATGACTTCACGCTGCTGCCGTTGGTGGTGGGTGGAGCGACGCCGGCGCAGGTGGCGTCGCTGCTGCATCAGGTATGGGGCACAGACGAGACTCTGATCGTCATCAGCACGGATCTCTCGCACTTTCATGAACTGTCCACAGCGCGCCGCATGGATGCCGGCACGGCGGCGGCCATCGAGTCCTTCGCAGTGGATCTGCACGGCGAACAGGCCTGCGGCGCCGCAGCGCTCAATGGGCTGCTGCAGCTGGCGCGGCAACGGGGCATGCGCATCGAGCGCATCGGGCTGGCCACTTCGGCCGATAACGTGGGCAGTGCTGATCGGGTGGTGGGCTACGGCGCCTGGTGGCTCGAAGAAGCGCCGCAGGCGTCTGCGGCATGATGCTCGATGCCGCGGACCAAAGGCGGCTGCTTGGTCTGGCTCGCGACAGCATGGCCCATGGCGTGGCCACAGGTCTGCCCATCCCCCTGCGTGCCGAGGATTGGCCGGCGTCGCTGTGGGTGCCGCGTGCCACCTTCGTGACCTTGACCCGAAAGGGTCGCCTGCGGGGCTGTCGCGGACGGATCGATGCCGTCCAGCCGCTGCCCCAGGACGTGGCGGTGAGCGCGGTGCAGGCAGCCCTCGACGATCCGCGCTTTGCTCCCGTTGGGGTCACGGAACTTCCGGAACTCGCGATCTCGATTTCCATCCTGACGCCGCCGGAGCCGCTGCCCGCCGCTGATTACCGGGCCCTGCGTGATTCGGTTCGCCCCCACCGCGACGGTCTGCTGCTGTCGGCTGGCGACCATCGCGCCACGTTTCTGCCGAAGGTCTGGGAGCAGCTGCCAGAGCCTGATGCCTTTCTGGTCGCGCTCTGGGAGAAGGCCGGACTGCTTCCTGAGGTCTGGCCGGATGACATTCGCATCGAGCGCTACGGCGCCATCGACTTTGCCGAGGAGTGATGCCCGGGGTGGCGCCGCGTGGCTCGCTATACTGGTTCCTGAAATCTGCGGTGGAGGTCAGGTGGCGACGCAACACGCGGTATCGGTAGCAGCCAATCTGGAACGGCTGCTGAGTGTGCGTGCGCTGCTGCTGGCAGCGCTGCTGCTCGTGATGCTGGCCGTGCACTACGGATTCGAGTTGTCGTTGCCGCTGGCCCCGCTGCTGCTGATCATCACCGCACTGGGGCTGCTGACCCTCGCGTCCTGGTGGCGCGCCCGCCATCGCGCAGCGTCACTGCGGGATGGGGAACTGGTGGGGCAGCTTGCGCTGGACGTGGTGGGCCTGACGGCACTGCTTTACTTCAGTGGCGGCTGGACCAACCCGCTGGTGAGTCTGTATCTCGTTCCCATCGCGGTGGCGGTAATCATGCTGGACGGTGTCCGAACCTGGGCCATCATGGCCATGACCGTCGTCGGCTACAGCCTGCTGGTGCTTTACCACCGGCCTGTCGTGGCGGTGGAACATCACCATCTCGACAGTTTCACCCTGCATGTGGCGGGCATGTGGCTGACCTTCGTCCTGGCGGCTGCGCTGATCACCTATTTCGGAACCAGCATGGTGAACCTGCTGCGGGTGCGGGAGCAGGCGCTGGCGGCCGAGCGCGAGGAGAATCTGCGCAACGAGCAGATCATCGGCGTCGCGACGCTGGCGGCAGGCACCGCTCACGAACTCTCGACGCCCCTGTCCAGCATTGCGGTGATCGCCAGCGAGCTGGCCGATCAGGCCGACACCGCGAACCGGGCGCAGCTGGGCACGCTCCTGGCCCAGGTGGCCGTCTGCCGCGAAACCCTGGGGCGGCTGCGCATGACCGCCAGTGGCGAGCCTTCCGGTCCGCCGTTGCCGGTGGATGAACTCATGCAGGAACTCGGTGCCCGGCTCGCTCTGGTTCGGCCCCGTTCGCGGCTGCAGCTGACCGCGCATGGTCAGGGCCCGGCGCCGGTCATTCGTCCGGAGCCGACCCTGCAGCAGGCGCTGCTGAACCTCCTGGACAATGCCGCTGCGGTATCTGATGAGCCGGTGGATTGCAGTTTGTGCTGGAATCCCGAGACCATCGAGATCGACATCCTTGATCAGGGTCCGGGGTTCCAGGCGGGCGTAGCCGTTGTTGGCGGCAAAGATGAGGGATTGGGCATGGGGTTGCTGCTTGCCAATGCCACCATCGAACGTTTCGGCGGCCAGGTGAGTCTGCGGCAACGCCCCGGTGGCGGTGCCCACGTGGCGGTCCGCCTGCCGGTGGGCAGTCTGCGAGCCGCATCGTGAACGCCGAACGCATGAAGGCAGGGGGCCACAGGCTCCTGCTGGTGGACGACGACGATGTCTTCCGCGATGTGCTCGGTGCCGCGTTGCGGCGTCGTGGCTTCGACGTCCGGGTGGCAGCGGACCTGGCCACCGCCCGTGACGCGCTGGAGTCCTTTCACCCGCAGCGCGCCATTGTCGATCTCAAGTTGCCGGATGGTTCCGGTCTGGAACTGGTGGCCTGGCTCGCCGCCCTCGACCCCGTACCGCGGGTCCTGGTGCTGACGGGGTATGCCAGTATTGCCACGGCGGTGGAGGCGGTGAAGCTCGGGGCGGTGAACTATCTGCCGAAACCGGCGACGCCGGAGGAGATCCTCAGCGCCTTGGAACAGCGGGAAGCCGACCCGGCCTTGCCGGTGAATGCCGAGCCGCCCTCGGTGGATCGTCTGGAGTGGGAACACATTCAGCGCGTGCTGGCAGACCATGACGGCAACATCTCCGCCACTGCGAGGGCGCTGAACATGCACCGGCGGACCCTGCAGCGGAAGCTGGCAAAGCGACCGGTGCGGCGCTGATGCTGTTGCCGGTTGCGACTATTCGCGATCGCCCCCGCTGTCCTGACCAACGCTCTGCTCGCGCCAGAAGTCGAGCAGGGTCGGTGATACCCGGCCGCTGAAGCCCTGCGAGTTGCCGCTGGCGTCGATCAGGTAGCTGCGCGGGAGTTCGCCGTACCAGTGGGGATCAATGGTGGCGCGCAGCCTTGGGGCCGGGGCGTCGACGAACTGCCAGTTGTCGGCAGCGTCGAGCTGCAGGCCGGCAAGTGTCCGTTCGATCTCTGTGGTGGCCACCGCCCCATCCACGTTGATGAGCACGAGGTTGAGCCCGGCTTGTCCCGAGCGCATGGCGCCCGCTTGGGCCATCCCCTCCTTGCAGTGGGGGCAGTCCAGTGACCAGAGCATGACCAGGACGGTTTGTGCAGCGTACTGCGCCTTGATCTCCTCGAAGCTGCCGGGGCCGAAGGGCTGCATTGCTGCGCTGGCCGCGGAGGCCAGGGCGAAGGCCAGGAGTAGGGTAAGACCGCATTTGATCATGGCTCTTCGGAGCCCGGGTCGGAGAGAGGAAGCAGGCGATAGCCTTCGTCGCGGGTATGCCAGGCCAGCCATACGGCGTCGCCATGCGCGAGCAGCTGGGGATGATCCACGATGGCGGCGCTCGCAACCAGTGTCCGGGGCTCGGACCAGCTGCGGCCGCCATCATGAGAGTGCAGGTGGAGGACCTCACTGTGCTCGGCCCCAACGGCCAGCCACAATAGATCGACATGGTCGCCGCGAACGGCCACCTGGGGTTTGCCCGAACCCGGGCGGTGATCGACGCGATTGAGGTGGCGCGTCGTCCCGGTGGCGTGATCGTGGAAGCCGTAGTGCACGCCGCCAGCGTCCGGCGCCCCGGAGAACCAGACCATGTGTTCACCGTCTGCTCCCGCCGCCATGTGGGGGCCTTCGTGAGGACAGCCCTGCAGCATCCACTCCTCGTGGCTGACCCGCTGCAGATCCGAAGCGCCGGTCGGGTGAAGTTCGGCCAGGGCATGGTCGCGGATGCTGCCGTCGAACACATGGCGCCACAGCAGTCTGACCCGCTCGCCGTCGGCGACCGTCATTGCCAGCCGGCAGCACTCACAGCTTTGGGTCGCGGCTCGGCGGTTGGGACCGAAGGTGGCACCGTCGTCGTCGGATACGGCGAAGTAGATGGACGCCCCCGCGAAGTCCTCCTGACCTTGGGCCTCGGCGGCGGCGAGGTCGCGTTTGTCGATCCAGGCCACGTACAGACGTCCGGAAGGCGTCACGGCCAGAGCGTCGAAACGATGGCTCGTGGGCTCGGGAGTGTCGCGCATGAACCGCGGTGCATCGAAGCTCTGGCCGCCGTCCAGGGAGCGGCTGAAATAGACGTCGCCGGCGAAGCGGCCTTCGATGCGCCGCGTCCAGGTCACGAAGATGGCTCGGTCGCGGCCCAGCGCGATCTTCGGTCGGCTCTCGCCGTTGTGGTCGATGCGGGCCTGTGCATGGCTGATGCGAACGGGCGTTGAGAACGCCAGAGTCTCGGGCCTGGCCCGGGTGAAGTAGACGTGACCATTGCTGACGAAGACCGCGAACAATTCCCCGTCGTTGGTCATGACTGACGACGGCGTGCTGCCGCAGTGGATGGAGACCTCCCCGTCGCAGGCCCAGGCCGCCACGACAAGCAGCCATGCGCTCAAAGCGACAGCGAGGTTTCGATGAACAGCGTACGAGATGGCCATGGGTGAAAGACGTATGCCTCC
>JAFIFJ010000162.1 GCA_020832085.1 Gammaproteobacteria bacterium
TCGGCACAACGCCTCGCAATCGGCCCATTCGCTGCGCGAATAGGGCTCTGTTGCGGACCATCCATGGTCCGCCCCCCTACGGGGCGCCCTGCGGGCGACGCACGCTGCTCCTGGCAGCATGCGCCCACAAGGGCGTGTTCCAATCTGAAAAGTTGTTTCAAAATCAAACAGTTGTCGTATATTTCATAAGAGCGCACGGAAGCGCAGCTGGAGTGCGCGATGCTCTCCGCGCTGAGTTGCCCATGCGCAGGCTGCGACCTTTCAGGCGGCTGGGCCGCCATCCCTGGCGCGCCCCGCTTCGCGGCGCCCTTCATGCGACGCATTTCGCTCCAGGCGAAATGCGCCCACAACAGAGCCTCCGCTTGGAGCTCCTGCCCGTCAGCCCTGTGAACTCGACGCCCCACTGATGGCCGCGGCACTGAACCATTATCCGCGACGAGTCGCAGAGCCTCGCGGCCATGAGGCTGGACACCGTGCGGCATGTGAGATATTTTTTCATAGGAATAACTATCATTTGATATCATTCACCGCGAAGAGGACGAGTCTGTGTCCACTGTTCAGATCAATGCCCGGATCGATTCTCGGCTCAAGCAGGCCCTCGATGCGTTCTGCCAGTCGCGCGGAGTCGTGATGAATCACTTCATCCAAGAGGCGATCCTCGACCGCCTCGAGGAGTTCGAGGACATCGAAGACCTAAAGCAGATCCGCCACGAGCCCACCCGTCCACTCGCCGAGGTCCTAGCCGAACTGAAGCGCGATGGCGGGCTATAGTGTCGAAATCAGCAGGACGGCAGAGAAGCAACTGCGAAAACTCACCGCTGCGGACCGTGAAAAGGTCGCGCGAGCCTTGGTGGGATTGGGCACGGATCCCCACCCACCGGGCTCGCGAAAGCTGAGTGGATACAACGACGTGTTTCGCATTCGCGTCGGTGTGTATCGCGTCCTGTACAGCGTGGAGGGTCGTCGCCTGATCGTGATCATTCTCAAGATCGGCCATCGAAGAGATGTCTATCGCTGAGCGGTCTGCCTGATCCAGCAGCGGCCGCGCCCCCCCTATCGCAAGCTGCCGCCGGTTGCGCTCGCTCAAACCACCGGCGGCTCCGACTCCCGCGGCTCTTCGAGCATGTCGGTGTGAAAATCCTCCAGTCCCCGGGCCACTTCGCCGAGTTCGTCGAAGCGGGCGATGTGGAACAGCGCCTCGCCTTCGTTCACCAGCGGAATGTTGTTGCGCCCCACCAGCACGCCGGCGGCAGGCGCGTGGATGTCCACCTCACCGTCACCCTCCGGCGAGCCGATGACGCCCAGCAGATCGCCTTTCGCCACATGGGCACCAAGGCCCACGTGGGGACGGAACACACCATCCTGCTCAGCCCGGACCCACTGCGAAGAGCGCGCCACCACCGGCTCCCAGCGTGTCCGCGGCTCCCGCCGCGACGGCGGCAGCATGCCGAGATGACGCAGCACCCGCAGGCAGCCCCGCACGCCGGCCCGGATGCCCTGTTCGTCGAAGCGCAATGCCTCACCGGATTCATAGACGATGGCCGGCACGCCGAGGCTGTCCGCCATGTGCCGCAGGGAACCATCGAGAGGCGGCGAGCCGAGAATCACCGGCAGCCCGAAGGCCCGGGCCATTTCCGCCACCGCCGGATCATCCACCTGGGCCCGGATCTGCGGCAGATTCGAGCGGTGAATGGCACCCGTGTGCAGATCCACCAGATGGGTGCAGTGGGCGAGCACTTCCCGGGAGAACAGGTCCGCGATGCGCGCACCAAGGGAGCCCTTCTCACTGCCGGGAAAGCAGCGATTGAGGTCGCGCCGGTCCGGCAGATAGCGGGAGCGGTGAATGAAGCCGAAGACATTCACCACGGGCACCGCCACCAGCGTCCCGCGCAGACGACTGAGCACCCGCTCCCGCAGCACCCGGCGGATAATCTCCACGCCGTTGAGTTCGTCGCCGTGAATGGCCGCCGTCAGCAGCAGCACCGGACCGTTCTGACGGCCGTGCACCACCTGCAGCGGGATGTTCAGCCGGGTATGGGTGTAGAGCTGCGCCGCTGGCAGCGCCGTGGCACCGCGCCCACCCGCTTCGACCTCGAGATCGAGTATCTGAAAGGCTGGCCGTCGCGTCGCCAAAGGGTCAGCCCTGGCCCCGAGTCTTGGTGCGGTTGGGTTTGGCCTCGCGTTCGATGAACTCGATGATCATGCCCGCCACGTCCTGGCCCGTGGCCTGCTCGATCCCGCCGAGCCCGGGAGAGGAGTTGACCTCCAGCACCAGCGGTCCGTGATTGGAGCGCAGAATGTCCACGCCGGCCACGTTCAGTCCCATGGCGCGGGCGGCGCCGATGGCGGAACGCCGTTCCGCCGAAGTGATCTTGATGACTTCGGCCGATCCGCCCCGGTGCAGGTTGGAGCGGAATTCGCCCGGCGCACCCTGCCGCTTCATGGCGGCCACCACCTTCTCGCCCACCACCAGACAACGGATGTCGGCACCGCCGGCCTCGCGGATGAACTCCTGCACCATGATGTTCACGTTCAGGCCCATGAAGGCCTCGATCACGCTCTTGGCGGCCTGTTTCGTTTCCGCCAGCACCACCCCGATACCCTGGGTGCCCTCCAGCAGCTTGATCACCAGCGGCGCCCCGCCGACCATGTCGATGAGGTCGGGAATGTCGTCAGGAGAGTGGGCAAAGCCCGTGACCGGCAATCCCATGCCCTTGCGGGCCAGCAGCTGCAGCGACCGCAGCTTGTCCCGGGCCCGGGTGATGGCCACCGATTCATTGACGCTGAACACGCCCATCATCTCGAACTGCCGCACCACGGCCGCACCGTAGAACGTAATGGAGGCCCCGATGCGGGGGATCACCGCATCGAAACCGGCGAGCTCCGCACCCTTGTAATGAATGGAGGGCCGCGCCGTGGCCATGTTCATGTAGCAGCGCAGGGTGTCGATCACCTGCATTTCGTGCCCACGCTCCTTGCCCGCCTCCACCAGCCGCCGGGTGGAGTAAAGACGAGGATTCCGCGACAGGATGCCAATCTTCATTTTCGTTTCCGAGTCAGATAGGAGCGGGACGCATCGACGAGATAGCGCCCGCGGATGGCGGTGCGCCCGAGCAGCATGCGAAACAGCATGTCATCCCGGCTGGTCAGCGTCATTTCCACGGGCCAGCAGTCCACGCCGAGACAGACCGAAGTTTCGATCACGTAGCGCAGTTCTGCGTGGCCGCCGGAATCACGCACCACCCGTTCATCCACCACCACAGCTTCGCACATCACCTCCCGCGTCGCATCGCGCTGCACCGGATGCATACGGAACTTGACCCAGTGCACCCCCTCCCGGGTGAAAGGCGATACCTCGAAGGCATGCAGCGCCGATGTCCGCGCGCCAGTGTCCACCTTGGCCTTGATCCGCGGGATCCCGAGTTCCGGCAGACTGACCCATTCCCGCCACCCGATCGGTTCGAGAGCGCTCATGGCGCCGCTGTCACGCCCGTCGATCGACATCGGCAGCCCCCGACTCCACCCGCGGCTCGCTACCGGGATCGGCATCGCGTCCAGACCCCACCCCATACCCCGACACCTCAATCCGCCGATAGGGTATCCGCACCCCCGCCGCCTTCAGCGCCTGCTGCACTTCTTTGGTCAGGCTCGTGCGCAGGGCAAAGAAATCCGGCCGCGCCGCCCACACCGAGAACTGCACCCCGATGCCCCATTCCTCATAGCCCAGCAGCATGAACAGCGGCTTGGGCTCCTGCAGGGCCACCTTGTTGGCATCCGAGGCTGCACGCAGGACGGTTTCCAGTTGAGTGAGGTCCTCTTCGAATCCCACGGTCAACTTAAGGTCGAAGCGACGGATGGGGAACTTCGAGATCGTTCGCACCCTGTCCTTGAGGATGGATTCGTTGGGAATCCGAACGAAGATGTTGTCGAAAGTCCGCAGCTTCACCGACAGCGCATCAATGGACAGCACCTCACCGGTGACATCGCCCACGGTAATCATGTCGCCGACCGCAAACGGCTTCTCCCCAAGCAGGAACATGCCGCTGATGAGGTTCGACGCCGAAGTCTGGGAAGCAAAACCGATGGCCACCGTGAGAATGCCGGCCGCACCGAGCAGCACGCCGAGATTGAAGCCGAGCTGGTGCATGGCCGTCACCGCCACCAGCGCCGTCAGGAACCAGAACACGCCCTTGCGCGCCAACATGGCGGCCTGGCGATCCTGATGAGGCAACAGCAGCCGTTCGGTCGTCCTCGCCGCCACGCGCGCCAGCATGAGGCCCACCACGAGGATGAGCAGGGCCTTGGCGATGTCGAGCATCCGGTCGATGCCTACTGCGGCAGCCACTTCCATCAGAACAGCTTCCCGTAGAATCGGCCGAGCATGCTCGAACTGCCTGCTTTGCGAGGCTTACCGAGCTCCATCCACGGTCCGGGTTCATTCGGCACACTGCTGCCGACGCGAATGTCACCGAGCTCACCTTCGTCGTTGCGCGTCGTGCTCAGACTCGAAGTCCAAAGCCGCCCGTCCTCGGCCGCAAACAGCGGCAGTTGAGGGACCGGCAGCGCCAACCGATCGAGCATCCAACCATCCTTGGCACGATTCTCCAGTCGCAGCGGCGTAATGGCACGCCAGGGCCTGACCGGAACGTCCACGGCACGGGTGCGGCAGCGGGTCAATCCGGCATAGCAGAGCTCACCTTCGAAGGTCGACGCCCCAAACCAGGTCTGGGGCGGCCGCATCAGCGGCAACTCGCACAGCAGCACCTCCTCGTTGCCGGCCCGCAGCTCCACCCACAGCGGCGTGCCGACAAAGACGGTGACCGTCGAGCCCGGCCCGACGGTGAAGGGCATGCGCGGCCGGCTCACCACCGGCCGATCCGCCAGTCGAGGCACCAGCGTCAGGACGTCGGATTGGTCCGGCACCTTGAAGTGCACCACATCGGCACGGGAGTTCTCAGGCATCCAGGCGATCTCCCGTGCGATCTCCAGCAGCGGAATCTCCTCGTCGCCGATGCGATGCTCGACGGACTGCACCAGCCAGCCGTCATCCTGGCGCACCACGAACAACTCCAAGGCCCCGATGCGCCAATAGCGCGCCGCCTCCACTGGAATCTGATACCCCCCCCACCACACTGTGCGTTCAGCCTCCAATCCCGAGCGATGGGCGTCCAATCAGCGCTCCTTGAGCATCTGTCTACCCACCAGACCGCCCAGCGTACGCACGACCCAGCGCGGTTGCACCTGACTCCAGAACGTCCCGATGCGATTGGCCAGACCCGGCACCCGCAGCGCCTCGCCACGCATGCAGGCCCGATAGCCCTCCCGGGCCACGCTTTCCACGCTGGACAACAGCATGGGCGGAATGGCCGGCAGGTCCGGATTGAGCTGACTCGCCTGGGCGGCCATGTCGGTGTCCGTCAGCCCCGGGCAGAGTGTGGTCACTGCCACGCCCGAGCCCCTGAGTTCCTCATTCAGTGCTTCGGACAGCGACAGGACGTAGGCCTTGGTGGCGGCATAGGCGGCCAGCCCGATGACGGGCTGAAAGCCGGCCACCGAGGCCACGTTCAGCACCCGGCCCCAACCCCGTTCCACCATGGGCCCGACGAACCGCCGGGTGAGCTGGGTCAGGGTCTGGGTATTGAGCTGCAGCATGCGGTAGAGGGCATCGGGGTCGGTCAGCCGAAAGGCGCCCGCTTCCAGAACGCCGGCGTTGTTCACCAGCACATCGACGCTCAGGTCGCGCTGCTTCACCGCCAGCTCGAGCTCGCTGGCCGACTGCCGCGTGGACAGATCCATGGGGATGTCCACCGCCCGGATGCCATGCAGCGTGCCCAGCTCCGCGGCCAGATCCCGCAGGGCATCCGCACTGCGCGCCACCAGAATCAGGTCATGACCCTGGCTCGCAAACTCCATGGCCAGGGCGCGGCCGATGCCCGCCGATGCGCCGGTAATGAGAACGGTCCTGGACGTCATATGTGTTCATTCTCCGAAGCCGGATGATTGCCCGCGGGGTTACCGTCCACTGCTTAAGGCCCGGGTGCAGCACGGGACTGCCAGTGCCGCCGCACACGCCGCTGGGTTTGCGCCCTGCGACGTGCGATCTTCCTCCTCGAGCCGCGCCTGCCGTATTCAGGACGCCTTCACCCAGGCAGAGTAACCTGAACCCGGATGGTGCAGTGCAAAACAGGAAGCGAAACTTTAGAGGCCGGATGGAAACATGGTCAATCAAGGTCTGAGGCTAACGCACTGGGTCACGCTCTGCTGCGTCCTCCTGCTTGCCGGCTGCGTCCAGAACCCGGTGACCGGTGCACGGGAACTCGGGTTCATCGGCACCGCCGACGAAGTCGCCATCGGCCGCCAGCACTACGGCCCCACCCAACAGATGGAGGGCGGGGAGTACGTCCTCGAACCCGGGCTCAGCAACTACGTCGCCGACGTCACAGCCCGACTTGCCCGCATGAGCGATCGCGAACTGCCCTATGAGATCGTGGTCCTGAACTCCTCGGTGCCCAACGCCTGGGCCCTGCCCGGCGGCAAGATGGCCATCAACCGCGGCCTGCTGCTCGAACTCGACAGCGAAGCCGAACTCGCCGCCGTCCTCGCCCACGAGATCATTCACGCCGCCGCCCGCCACGGCGCCCGCAACATCGAACGCGGCATGCTCCTCGAGGGCGCCATGCTGATCGCCGCCATGGCCGCCGAGGACACCAGCTATCTGCCCTTCGTGGTGGTCGGCGCCCAGCTCGGGGCGGCGCTCATCACCCAGCGCTACAGTCGCGACGCGGAACGTGAAGCCGACCTCTACGGCATGGAACTCATGCACCGCGCCGGCTACGACCCCTATGCCGCCGTGACCCTGCAGGAGACCTTCGTCCGCCTCTCCGAAGACCGGCGCAGCAACTGGCTCTCCGGCCTGTTCGCTAGCCACCCGCCGTCCGCCGAGCGGGTGGAAAACAACCGCGCCACAGCAGCCCGACTCGGCAGCAACGGCGAACTCGGCCGCGAGAACCATCAACAGGCCATCGCCGATCTCAGGCGGCGGGCACCCGCTTTCGAAGCCGCGGATGCCGCCCGCACGGCCCTGGCCAGGAACGATCTGCCAGGAGCCGAAGCGAAGATCCTCCAGGCCATCGAACTCGAACCCGCCGAGGCGAGCTTCCATGGCCTGCTTGGCGAACTGCGGTTGCGTCAGCGCCGTCCGAAGGACGCCATCACCGCCTTCGATCGTGCCATCGAACGCCACGCAGGCTATTTCGGCTACTGGCAGGGCCGCGGGCTGGCCCAGCTGCAGCTTGGTCAGCGGACGGCTGCGCGCAGCGACCTCGAACGGGGCGCCGGCCTGCTGCCCACCGCGGTGGCCATGAACGCCCTCGGCCAGCTGGAACTGGCTGCAGGCCGCCAGCGGCAGGCACGGGAATACCTCAATCTCGCCGCCGGCGCCGGTGGTCCTGCCGCCGAGGAGGCCCGAACGACCCTGGTGCGCCTGGACCTGCCCACGGCACCCGAGCGTTTCATCGCCAGCCGTTCCGGCCTGGACGAGCGCGGCAGGCTGATCATCGAAGTCAGTAATCGCTCACCGCTGACCACAGGTGCCATCGTGGTCGAAGTGCGTCTGTTGCAGGAGGATGGTCGGGTCGCCCAGCGCCGGGTCAACGTTCCCGGCACCCTGGCTGCCAACCAGAGCCGGCGCTTCCAGAGTGGCCTGACCCTGCCGGCCGACACCCCCGCCGAGCGGGTGGCCACCCGGGTGATCTCAGCACGCGTGCTGGATTGAATCCCTCTGTGGAATCGCACAATTCAGACCTAACTCCTTGACTGATCTAAAAAGCATTCGTCTAATGGGCCACTGCTAGGCCGGACGTCTTACCACCGAGCCACGCGTAGATCAGCGGACAGGAGCCCGGTCGGTGCCGCATATTCTCGTCGTCGACGACGAAGAGCTCATTAGAGGCTTGCTCGAACGAATCCTGAAGCGGGACGGTTACGACGTCACGACCGTCGCCGATGGTCCCGGCTTTCTCGCCGCCATGGAAAACGGCAACGTCGATCTGGTGCTGCTCGACGTCCGTCTCGGCCGCGACCACGGTTTCGACCTCGCACGTGTTGCCCGGGAACGCCATCGTACGCCGCTGATCTTCGTCACCGGCGACACCGACATGAGCGACAAGATCACCGGCCTCGAACTCGGCGCCGAGGACTACATCACCAAGCCCTTCGACCAGCGCGAATTGCTGGCCCGCATCCGGGTGGTGCTGCGGCGGCAGGAAGCCGCAGAAGCCCACAGTCAGGAGAAGCGCGAGCAGCGGAAGCTGGCCTTCGCCGGTTTCACCCTCGATCTCGCCGCCCACGAGCTGCGTGCTCCGGCAGGCGACAGTGTCGAACTCACCGGTATGGAACTCGCCATCCTCGCCTGCCTCGCCCAGCGGCCCCGGGAAGCACTGAGTCGCGACGACATCTCTCAGGCCGTCAGCGGCCGCATGCGCGACCGCCGGGACCGCACCATCGACGTGGTGGTGTCCAAGCTCCGACGCAAGCTCGAACAGGCCGCCGTAGGCGAGTCCGACCTGATCCAGACCGTCCGCGGCGTCGGCTACAAGTTCATGCCCGAGGTCGAAACCGTCTGATCCACAGGCTGGGCGTCACGCTGACCCTGACTGTGAACACCAGGCCATCGTTCCCCTGCGCTGCGCGGCGCAGTCCCTGCGACGCACTTCGGTCCCGTCGAAAGCCGTAGCAAGTTTTTTTGCGTCCCGCCCCATTGAAACCTGCCGAACGCCCCCCAATAAGAGATCGCCAATTCCATTCCGGGATGCGTGAGGACACCAGCACCATGACTGCCAAGCAGATCATCTTTTCCGAAGAAGCCCGTCGCCGCATGAGCCGTGGCGTCGACACCCTGGCGACCGCCGTCAAAGCCACCCTCGGTCCCCGCGGCCGCAATGTGGTTCTCGACAAGAGCTGGGGTGCGCCCACCGTGACCAAGGACGGCGTCTCCGTCGCCAAGGAAATCGAGCTCGCCGACAAATTCGAGAACATGGGTGCCCAGCTGCTCAAGCAAGTGGCCTCCAAGACCTCCGACGAGGCCGGTGACGGCACCACCACCGCCACCGTCATCGCCCACTCCCTGCTCCGGGAAGGCATGAAGGCCGTGGCGGCCGGCATGGACCCCATGAGCCTGAAGCGCGGCATCGACCTCGGCGTCACCGCCATGGTGGCCGAACTTGCAAAGCTCTCCCGTCCCTGCACCGAAACCAGCGCCATCGCCCAAGTGGGCACCGTGTCCGCCAATGGCGACACCGCCATCGGCGCCATCCTCGCCGAGGCCATGGAGAAGGTGGGCAAGGAAGGCGTGATCACGGTGGAGGACGGCAGCGGCCTCGAAGATGTGCTCGAAACAGTGGAAGGCATGCAGTTCGACCGCGGCTACCTCTCGCCCTACTTCATCAATCAGGCCGAGCGGCAGATGGCCGAAGTCGAAGAGCCCCTGATCCTGCTCTACGAGAAGAAGATCTCCGCCGTCCGCGACCTGCTGCCCGTACTCGAAGCGGTCGCCCGGGCCGGCAAACCGCTGCTGATCATTGCCGAGGACGTAGAGAAGGAGGCCCTGGCCACCCTGGTGGTGAACAAGCTGCGCGGCATCCTCAATGTCGTCGCCGTCAAAGCCCCCGGCTTCGGCGACCGCCGCAAGGCCATGCTGGCCGACATGGCCGTGCTCACCGGCGCCACCGTCATCGCCGAGGAAACCGGCCTCTCCCTGGAGAAGGCCACCCTGGATCAGCTCGGCCGCGCCCAGCGCGTTCAGGTCACCAAGGAACACACCACCATCGTCGGTGGCGCCGGCAAGGCAGACGCCATCAAGGGCCGGGTCGAGCAGATCCGCCGTGAGATCGAGAACACCAGCTCGGACTACGACCGCGAGAAGCTGCAGGAACGGCTGGCGAAACTGGCCGGCGGCGTGGCCGTGATCAAGGTCGGCGCCGGCTCCGAAGTGGCCATGAAAGAGAAGAAGGCCCGCCTCGAAGACGCCATGCACGCCACCCGCGGCGCCGTTGAAGAGGGCATCGTCCCCGGCGGCGGCGTGGCCCTGCTGCGTGCCGCCAAGGCCCTCGATGGCCTCAAGGGCGACAACGACGATCAGAACACCGGCATCAAGCTGCTGCGCCGGGCGGTGCAGGAGCCGCTGCGGCAGATCGTCCGCAACGCCGGCCTCGAACCCGAAGTCATCGCCCAGGGCGTGATCGAAGGCAAGGACGCCTACGGCTACAACGCTGCCTCAGGCGTTTGGGGCGACATGATCGAGATGGGTATCCTCGACCCCACCAAGGTCACCCGCCTCGCCCTGCAGCACGCCGCCAGCGTGGTCAGCCTCATGATCACCACCGAAGCCATGATCAGCGAACTCCCCAAGCCCAAAAAGAACCACGGTCACGACCACGACCACGATCACGACATGGACTTCTAAGCCTCACTCTCGCAAACCGGCCCGCTCCCCCCGGAGCGGGCCACCCCAATAGTGGACACCCACAAAAGTTCTGGACATCCACGTTTCTCAATCCTGGACATCCAACTTTCTCCTCCCCTCCGCAATACTGGACATCCACAAACTTCCGGGACATCCACGCCTTCGACCAACCCGAGGTCCATCTCCACGCCCCGACCACCCGGCAGATCACCCACTGGCAACGGCCCAGCGCCAGTTCCCTGGCCGCTTCGCGTTAGACTTGGGCCCACTGAAGCGTTTTCGAATCTTGGGCTTCGCGCCAGCCCTCAGGAACGGATGCCGTGACCGACCCGCACCTGCCTCCCATCCATCCCGGCTTCATGGTCATCCAGAGCCATCGGCTGGAGACCCTCCGTGACCTCTGCCTGCAATGGCTAGCCAGCCAGCCGGTGGGGCCCATGGAGGAGGAGGTGTTCCTGGTTCAGAGCAACGGCATCGCCCAGTGGCTGCAGATGGCCATGGCGTCCCGCGACGGTCAGGGTTGGGGCATCGCCTTCGGCGTGCGCATGCTGCTGCCGGCCCGCTTCCAGTGGCTGGCCTATCGTTCCGTGCTGGAGGCTGGCGGGTCGGACGCCATCCCCGACACGTCGCCCTACGACAAGTCCAGATTGCGCTGGCGCCTGCTGCAGCTCATTCCGACCCTGCTGGACGGTGCGGCGTTCACGCCCCTGCGTCACTTCCTCGGCCGCGACCCGGACCAGCGCAAACGTTTCCAGCTCGCCGAACGGCTCGCCGATCTCTATGACCAGTACCAGGTCTACCGCGCGGACTGGCTGCAGGCCTGGCAGCGCAGCGAAGACGTCCTGATCACCCCTCAGGGCGAGGCGCTGCCGCTGCCTTCCGATCAGCTCTGGCAGGCGGAACTGTGGCGCGCAATTCGCGCAAGCCTTGCTGCAGACGTCCGCGACAGTGACCGCGCCAGCATCCACCAGCGCTTTCTCCAGGCCGCCAGCGGCCTGACCCAGGACACCCTGCCGGTGGATCTCCCGCGCAGGCTGGTGGTCTTCGGGGTCTCGGCCCTGCCCCAGCAGACCGTGGACGTGCTCGCCAAGCTGGCCGAGGGCGGCATGCAGGTCATGTTCTGCATGGTCAATCCCTGCCAGTTCTATTGGGGCGACCTCATCGAGCATCGTGAGCTGCTGGCAGCGGAATACCGCCGCCAGCAGAAGACCGGCGACAGGCCCAGCGTGATCGACGAAGCCGAGCTGCACCTGCACGCCCAACCCCTGCTGGCAGCCTGGGGCAAGCAGGGCCGGGACTTCCTGCACCTGCTCGATGCCCACGACGACACCAGCCGCTACGCGCGGCTGCTGGAAGCAAACGGCATCCGCGTCGACCTCTTCGAACCGCGACCGCCGGACACCCTGCTCGGGCAGCTTCAGCAGGACATTCTCGACCTGCGTCCGCTGGCGGAAACCCAGGGCCACTGGCCAGTCGTCGACGCCACCCGGGACGACTCCCTGGTCTTTCACGTCGCCCATGGTCCCCAGCGGGAATTGGAGGTCCTGCACGACCAGCTCCTGGCCGCCTTCGCCGCCGATCCGTCCCTGCAACCCCGGGACGTCATTGTGATGGTCCCCGACGTGGCCACCTTCGCGCCCTACATTCACGCCACCTTCGGGCAGTTCGAGCCCGGCACCCCCCGCCACATCCCCTATCAGGTCAGTGACCGCGAGCAGCGCAGTCACGAGCCCCTGCTGCTGGCGGTGGAACAATTGCTCTCTCTGCCGACCCTGCGCCTGCGGGTGAGCGAGGTGATGGCCCTGCTGGACGTGCCCGCCATCCGCGCACGCTTCGGCCTCGACGCGGCCGATCTGCCGGATCTCCAGCGCTGGATCGAGGGCGCGAACATCCGCTGGGGACTTGATGGCCGACACCGCGCCAGCCTGGAACTTCCCGATACCGAATTGCACACCTGGCGCTTCGGCCTCGAACGCATGCTGCTCGGCTACGCGGTGGGCGAAGCGGACCCCGACGGCGAGGACTGGCAGGACATCGTCCCCTTCGACGAGGTTGCCGGACTTGAAGCCGCACGCATCGGCCCGCTCATGCGCTTTTTAGATCGCGTCGCCGCCGCCCGCACCACACTCACCGAAGCCCGCGACCCCGAAGCCTGGGCCCGGTGCTTCCACGAACTCCTCGGCGGCCTGTTCGAGCAGACCTCCAACAACGAACAGCGCATCTTGAGCCTGCTCACCGAAGCCCTGGAAGACTGGTTACGGGAATGCCGGGATGTCGAGTTCACTGAAGCGGTCCCCCTCACCATCGCCCGTGAGGCCTGGCTCGGTCGCCTTGATGCCGACAGCTTGAGCCGCCGTTTCGGCGGCGGCGCCGTGACCTTCGCCACCCTCATGCCCATGCGAGCCATTCCCTTCGAGCACGTCTGCCTGCTGGGTATGAACGAAGGTGACTATCCGCGCCAGACCACCCGGCCTGACTTCGACCTGATGGCCGCCCGGGAGCAGTACCGCCCCGGTGACCGCTCACGGCGCGAAGACGACCGCTACCTGTTCCTGGAAGCCCTGCTGGCTGCCCGCGGCCGCCTCTACGTGAGCTGGAGCGGCCGCAGTCTCCGCGACAACAGCGAACAGCCCCCCAGCGTCCTCGTTGGCCAGCTTCGCGACCACGTCGCAGCAGGCTGGCGCCTGGCCCAGGCCAGCAGCGCGGAGAAAGCCGGCGCCGAACTGCTCGAAGCCCTGACCACCGAACATCCCCTGCAGCCTTTCAGCAGAGACTACTTCGAGACCAGCGACTCCGAAGGCCTGAGCCAAGCGCTTTGCATCGCACGCAGCCGGCGCTTTACCCATGCCAGCGAGTGGGCCAGCCCGGAATCGCACGAGGAACAGCCCGATGACCTCGACACCACGCTGCCCCTCTGGCTGCCCGACGATCCCATCAGCCTGCGTCAGCTTGCCGACTTCCTGGTGGATCCCGTTCGCGAGCTGTTCCGGCAGCGCCTGAAGATCTACTTCACCAACGACGATGTCGTGGCGCTGGACGATGAGCCCTTCAACTTCGACCCGGGTCTCGAAACCTGGTCCGAACAGGATGCGCTGCTGCAACCCGCCGCCCGGCGCATCGAACAGCAGCCGGGCATGACCGTTACCGAAGCCCTGGACGACGTCAGCAGCCTGCGCCGGCGCGCAGGGAACCTGCCCGAAGGCAGCTTCGGTAAAGCCGTGGCCGCCGAACTCAGTGACAGCCTCAGCTATGCCCTCAACGAATATCGCAGCGCTCTCGACAGGTTTCCCGAGGCGCTGGAACCGGCACCCGAGATCAGTCTGAGCGTAGCCGTCACCGAAGCGAACGTGCTGTCCCTCGCCGACACCCTGGACCGGGTCCGCCGCGGGCCGGACGGTCGGGCGGCCCGTATTGTTCTGGACACCAGCAAGATGAAGGACGAGAAGTCCGGCGATCCCCGCTGGCACGTCATCATCAAGTACTGGCCCGCCCACCTGGCCCTGCAGATCCACCACCCGCACAGCGTCACCTGCATCATTTCCCCGGCCGGCGAGGTCGAACTGCCCGGATTCGAAAGCCGCGAGGCCGAACACCTGCTCGAAGATCTGCTTAAGGCTTGGCACACAGGCATGCAGCGCATCCTGCCGGCCGTCGCGCGCCTCGGCTTTCCCGTCCTCATCGCCGCACCCGACTCCGCCGGCCAACTCGATGGCGACCGCAACCTGGAGGAAACCTTCGCGGAACTGCGACGGCAGCGCCAGGCCTTTGCACGCTGCTTCCCGGACCTCACCACAGTGCTCGCCCAGCCCGATTTCCTGGACATCAGTCAGCGGCTCTACGCACCGCTGCTGGCCTGTCTGATGCCCAAGGCAGGAGCGTCATCATGAGCCTGCCCATCAAGCTGCCACTCGCCGGCAGCCAGCTCATCGAAGCCAGCGCCGGAACGGGCAAGACCTACACCATCGCCCTGCTCTACGTTCGGCTGGTACTCGGCACAAGCAGGCATCCCGACGAAGGGCCATGCCATGCCCGCCCGCTACTGCCGCCGGAGATCCTGGTGGTGACCTTCACCACCGCCGCCACCAAGGAGCTGGCCAGTCGCATCCGCGACCGCCTGGTGGAAGCTGCCACGGTATTCAGGGAGGCGCCGGAGAGCATCGATCCCAACGAGCGCGATCCGCTGCGACAGCTGCGCAACTGCCACGCCCCCGAGACCTGGCCGATCTGCGCCCGGCGCCTGACCGTCGCCGCCGAGTGGATGGACGAAGCCGCCATCCACACCATCCACGCCTGGGCCCTGAAGATGCTGCAGGAGCACGCCTTCGACAGCGGCAACCTGTTCCAGCAGACGCTGCAGCCGGACCTGGGCGATCTCCTGAGCGATGCCGTCAGCGACTACTGGCGGCGGCAGTTCCACAACGTTTCCCTGACCCAGGCCACCGCCATTCGCAGCGTCGTCCGTTCGCCTTCCGCGCTGATGAAAGCCATCCGCGGCCCCCTCGGCCGACCGGACGCCACTTTGCGGTTTCAGGGCGCGGTCCTGGAAGCCGGCCGCCTGCATCAGGAGCTCGGCGGCATCGCCGGCCAGCTTGCCGCCACCGGGGCAGCTGAACAGGGGGCCCGTGACGCCTACCGGCGTGACGCTGCTGCGATCGTCGAGCTCCTCAACGGCGCCCGTGCCGACCTCAACGGCAACACGTTCCGGGAGAAGAGTGACGACGACAAGTGGCTCGCCGCCCTGGAGGCACTCGAAGCCTGGGGCGGGCGCGGGGCACCTGCCGAGAAGTTCGTGTCCAAACTCGGGCAATCGCGCATCAAGGTGGTGAAGAACAAGACCGCCCCCGAGCATCCCTTCTTCAAGGCCGTGGACGCCTGGCAGGATGCCCTCGAGCCCATGGAGGAAGAAACCGCACGCCTGCGCGCCCTGATCATCGCCGACGCCTGTGCCGCGGTCCGCGAACGTCTCGACGCCTTCCTGCTCGAACGCGCCGAACTCGGCTTCGACGACATCCTGCGGCGCCTCGCCGGCGCGCTGCAAGGTCCCAAGGCCGATGCGCTGGCCCGGCGCATCCGCACCCAGTTTCCCGTGGCCCTGATCGACGAATTCCAGGACACCGACCCGGTTCAGTACGAACTCTTCGAGCGCACCTACCGCATCGCCCAGGACGCCGCCGAAAGTGATCCCGGCACCGCCATCGTGCTCATCGGCGATCCCAAGCAGGCCATCTACAGCTTTCGTGGCGCAGACATCCACACCTATCTCCAGGCGCGCCGGGCCACCGCAGGCCGGCACTGGCCGCTGGACCGCAATTTCCGCTCCACGGAAGCGCTGGTATCGGCGGTGAACACCCTCTTCCTGCACGCGGAAAGCCACCCCCGCGGCGCCTTCCTGTTCAGAACCGAAGACGACGACCCGGTGCCCTACCACAGCATCGAGGCCCACGGCCGCGACGACGTGCTGACCTTAGGCGGCTTCACGGCCACGGCCCTCACCGCCTGGTGGCTGACCGAAGATGGGCCACTGCGCATCGCCCCTTTCCGGGACACCATGGCTTCCCATGCAGCGGAACAGATCGCCACCTGGCTCAATGCTCCCGACAGCCATTTCGATGCCGGCGGTGAGCGCAGCAGGCTGCGTCCTGCCGACATCGCCATCCTGGTCCGCAATCGCAATGAGGCCGCAATCATGCGCGCGGCCCTGCAGCAACGCGGACTGCACAGCGTCTATCTCTCCGATCGCGATTCGGTGTTCGAAACCGACGAGGCCGGCGATGTCCTGCGTTGGCTGCGCGCCTGCGCCGAGCCCGAGGACGATCGTCTGGTCCGGGAAGCCCTGGCCGCACCGGCGCTGTGCCGCTCCCTGCTCGAACTCGAACAATTGCAGCAGGACGAGATCGCCTGGGAGAGTCATCAGCAGCGCTTCGTCGACTACCGGGAAGTCTGGCGGCGCTACGGCGTGCTGCCCATGCTGCGGCGTCTGCTGCACGAGCGCCACGTCCCGCAACGGCTGCTCGCCGGCCACGACGGCGACCGGCGCCTGACCAACCTCCTGCACCTGGCCGAGTGGGCCCAGGAGACCAGCAGCACCCTGGACGGCGAACAGGCCCTGATCCGGGCCCTCGCTGAACACGTGGCCGAGCCGCCGACCAACGAACAGATCCTGCGGCTGGAATCCGACGCCGAACTGATTCAGGTGGTCACCATCCACAGCAGCAAGGGCCTCGAATATCCCATCGTCCTGCTGCCCTTCATCTCAGATTGGACCGAAGTCAGCAGCCGACGCGGCGAAGCCCTTTATCACGAAGGCGATGAGGTCCAGCTCGAGATCGGCCACAAAGACAACGCCAAAGAGGCCTACGCGCTGGCTGATGACGAACGTCTTCAGGAGGAGCTTCGCCTGCTCTACGTGGCCCTGACCCGCGCGCGCCATGCCACCTTCGTTGGCGTGGCGCCCCTGGCGCCCGGAGCCAACAAATCACCTCAGCTGCACCGGGGTGCCCTTGGCTACCTGCTTGGCGGTGGCAATGCATTCGAAAGCAACGAAGCCGTCTTCGACAGTCTTCTGAAGCTGACCGAACTCAGCGAGCACATCGCCATCGATGATGTCGATCCCTTGCCGGCCTGCACGCCCTACAACCCGCCGGCCACCGAGCGTCGGCCACAGGCTGCGCGCACCCCACCGGAACACCACTTCGAGCGCTGGTGGATCGCCAGCTATACCGCCTTGAAGCATGCCGGCGATACCGACACGCCGGCGGCCCCTGAAACCGCCCGGGAAGCCACCCTGGACGAAGACGCTGCCAAGGTCTCTCGCGACAACGACGCCGAGGACAACGATTCGCAGACAAAACCGCTCCCACAGATGCCCGCCCCGGGAACCATCCATGCCTTCCCCCGCGGCCCCGAACCCGGCACCTTCCTGCACGACCTGCTCGAAGCCGCCTTCGTCCGCGGCGTCCGCAAGACCCTGGATGAACCCGACCGTGCTCAGAAGATCCTCGATCGCTGCAAGGTCCGCGGCTGGGATGCCCACGCCCCAGTGCTCGATCGCTGGCTCGAAGCATTCCTCACTACGCCTCTGCCTCTGGCGCACTCAGACGCCATGACCCTGTCTGACCTCAGCCGCCCACGACCCGAACAGGCCTTCTGGTTCGCGGTAGAGCATGCGGCCACAGCCGCCTTGAACGCCGCCGCAGAGTCGGCCGTGCTGCCTGGACGCCCCCGGCTGCCCCTGGCGACCCAGCAGATCAACGGCCTGCTGACCGGCTTCATCGATCTGGTGGCCGAGCACGACGGGCGCTACTACGTCATCGACTGGAAGTCTAACCAGCTCGGGCCCAGCGACGCCGACTACACTTTCGAGGCCATGGCCCATACCGTCCTCGACTACCGCTACGACGTCCAGCTGCTGCTCTACCTCGTCGCACTGCATCGCCACCTTCAGCAGCGCCTGCCCGGCTACGACTACGACACCCACGTCGGCGGAGGCCTGTTCGTATTCCTGCGTGGCATCGGTTCGCCGTCCCGTGGCGTCTTCCACGACCGACCGAGCCGGGAGGCCATCGAAACCATCGACGCTCTGCTGCTGGGCATGAACCGCACCGAGGCCTCCTGAGATGTCCGAGACCACAGCACCCTCCCGCCAACTCCCCACCCTCCGCCAGGCGCTGGCCAACGGCAGGGATATGCTGCAGCTGCTGGAAGTCTGGGCGGATCGCCGCTGGCTGCGGGATCTGGATTACGGCTTCGCCCAGACCCTGCTGCGGCGCGAGCCGGACATGCCGCCCATGGCGCTGCTTGCAGCCGCGCTGGTGAGTCAGCAGGCCGGTCGCGGACATCTTTTGCTCGCACTCGACAAGGCCCTGGCCGATCCCGATGCCTGCCTCTCCCTCCCGGAATCAGGCCGCAGCTCAACTGCCGGCGTGGTCATGGCACACGCCCTGCTTGCCGGAATCGACTCTGAAGCCTGGTGCAGGGCACTGCAGTCCAGCATCGCCATCGGGGACGGATCCACGCGCACACCCCTGGTGCTTCAGGGCAGCGACCTCTACCTCTACCGCCATTGGCAGCACGAACGTCGCATCGAAGTCGCCATCACAGCACGGCTGAAGAACCCCCTTCCCATCGAAGCGGCCACCGTCCGGCCCCTGCTCGATCAACTGTTCCCTGCGGCCACACGCCCGGATGTCGAGATGGACTGGCAGAAAATGGCCTGCGCCCTCTGCGCGCGCCAGCGCTTCGCCGTCATCACCGGTGGTCCCGGTACCGGCAAGACCACCACAGTGATCCGTGTCCTCGCCATGCTGCAGGCCCAGGCCATGGCCGAAGCACCGGCAAGGACCTTGCGCATCCGCCTCGCCGCACCCACGGGCAAGGCCGCCGCGCGCCTGAACCAGTCCATTGCCGCCCAGGTTCAGGGACTCGATCTTGGCAACCTGTCCGAACCTGAAGTTCTGCGTGCCACCATCCCGACCCGCGTCGACACGCTGCATCGCCTGCTCGGCAGCCGACCGGATACCCGGCACTTCGCCTTTCACCGCGAACGTCGGCTGCCCGTGGACGTGGTGGTGGTGGATGAAGCTTCGATGATCGACGAGGCCATGATGGTGGCGCTGATCGACGCCCTGCCGGACACGGCAAGACTGATCCTGCTCGGCGACAAGGACCAGCTCGCCTCAGTGGAGGCCGGCGCCGTCCTCGGCAGCCTTTGCGCCAGAGCCGAAAGCGGCGGCTACGACAGCGAGACTCAGCGCTGGCTGGAAGCCGCCAGCGGCGAAACACTGAACACGGCGCTCGTCGCGTCATCGCCACGCCTCCTCGAACAGGGCATCGTCATGCTGCGTCACAGTCACCGCTTCGACGCCGACAGCGGCATCGGCGGCCTCGCCCGCGCCATCAACAGCGGTGATCCCCGGGAAGCCCGACAGATTCTCGAACAGGGCCAGGACGTCCATGCCCCCGCCGTCAGCAGCAGTGAAGACCGGGCGTTTCTGGACCTGCTGCTGCACGGTCATGGTGCGGATGCACCGGGCTATCTGGCCTGCCTCGAGGTTCTCGCGTCCAAGCGACCGAACTTGGCCGAATCCACAGCCATCGACGCCTGGGCCCTGGCCGTCCTCGAGGCCCAGGCCGGCTTCCAACTCCTGTGCGCCTTGCGCGAGGGGCCCTTCGGGGTACGCGGACTGAACGCCCGCATCGAAGCCGCCCTCATGCAGGGCGGGCACATCGGGACCGGCAGCGAAGGACAGCAGTGGTACGAAGGCCGGCCGGTCATCGTCACCGCCAACGACTACAACCTGGGGCTACGCAATGGCGATCTCGGCATCACTCTGCGGGTTCCCGAAGGCGATGGCGCAGCGCCATCGACCCTGCGCGTCGCCTTCCATCGCCAGGAGGATGCCAACGCCGTGCACTGGGTCCTGCCCAGCCGCCTGCAGCGCTGCGAAACCGTCTTCGCCATGACCGTCCACAAGTCCCAGGGCTCGGAGTTCCGCCACACCGCCCTGATCCTGCCGGACACCCCGAGTCCGGTGCTGACCCGGGAATTGCTTTACACGGCCGTCACCCGCGCCAGCCGCGCATTCACCCTGTTCACCGCGAACCGGGACGTGTTCGACGTCGCCGTCACCCGCCAGATCGAACGCGCCAGCCGGCTCTTTGCGGCCAGAAGGTGAAGGAGTTCGCCAACCATGCGCGATAACTATGACTTCTCCAAAGCTAAGCGCGCCAAGCACGTCACCCACCTGGCCAGGCTGCAGGCTGAAGCTGCCGGCAAACAGCGGATCACAATCATGCTGGACAGCGACCTGATCGCCACTTTCCGTACCCACGCCAAAGCCGAGGGCATCGGCTACCAGACTCTCATCAATCAGACCCTGCGCCAGTCCCTGCGCGGCCACCCGGTCGACGAGGCGACGCTTCGCAAGGTGCTGCGGGAAGAACTTCAAGGTTCTGAGGACCAGGACTGATCAATCGCGCCTCCCCGCGCTGCTACCCTTGAATCCCACCCACCCCGCTGAGGTCTTCCCCCCGTGGCACAACACATCGTCATCATTCAGGGCCACCCCGATCCCGCCGGCGGCCACCTCTGTCATGCCCTCGCCAATGCCTACCGCGCCGGCGCCGAATCCGCCGGGCGCGAAGTCCGGGCCCTCGACGTGGCACAGCTCGACTTCCCGCTCATTCGCAGCAAGGAGGAATTCGAACACGGCAAGCCACCCGAGGTGATCACCGAAGCGCAGAACGCCATCCACGCCAGCGAACACCTACTGATCCTCTACCCCCTGTGGCTCGGCACCATGCCGGCGCTGCTGAAGGCCTTCTTCGAGCAGGTGTTCCGCTACGACTTCGCCTTCGAACCCCAGACGAACGGCCGCTTCAAATCACGCCTGAAAGGCCGTTCGGCGCGCATCGTCGTGACCATGGGCATGCCGGCCCTGGCCTACCGCTGGTTCTTTCGCGCCCATAGCCTGAAGAGCCTCGAGCGCAACGTGCTTAAGTTCGCCGGCATCGCTCCCGTCCGGGAGAGCCTGTTCGGCATGGTCGATCAGGCCAGCGACGAGCGGCGCCAAAAGTGGCTCGCGCAGATGCAGCAACTCGGCGCCGCCGGCCGCTGACCCCAAGCAAAATAGTGGACACCCACAAAAGTAGTGGACACCCACGAAAGTATTGGACACCCACATATTGTTCGACCGGGACCGCAGCCTCCGCCCCCGGAGTCCCTTCCACGCCCTGAACCACGCCCTGCCTGCGGATCGCTTCCTGGCCGCCGCCAGCCCAGCCGGACGTTGTCGGCCCCGCCAGCGCTCGAAGGAATCGCGCCAATGCGGCCTGTGCGACAGACCACACTGTGACACTTGCCCTATCTTCCCCGGCCCGATCCCGTCAGGATGCACCTCCGCCCCATCACTCAGGCAGACGCAGCCACCAACAAGTCGGAACCATGACCCTCATTGCACCCAGATCAGTCCTCGCCCTCAGCATCGTCCTGCTCACCGCAATCTGCGTCGGGTTCCTGCCCAGCCAGGCCAGCGCGGCACCGCGCTGGGTCAACGACGAGATCCCCATCACCTTCCGTTCCGGCCCCGGAACCGAGTTCCGCATCCTTCGCTACCTGACCACCGGAGCCCGATTGGAGACCGCCACCCCGCCAGAAGGTCGCTTCCCCGCGTCCAGCATGGAGGGCTGGACCTTCCTGCAGGATTCGGCTGGGGAACAAGGCTGGATCCAGGACCAGTATCTGGCACAGCAGCCGCCGGCCCGAATCCGCATCGAGGCGGTACAGAACGAACGCGACAGCGCCCGGGAGCGGGTCGCCGCGCTGACGGCCGAGCTTGCTGCCAGCCAGAGCGAGAAAGCTGATCTCAACCAGCAACTCGAGACCAATGAAACCCAGATCCGCGAACTGCAGGCCAACTTCGCCGCCGCGCGCCAGGGATTCGAGCTGGTCGAGACCAATCAGGCCCTCGAGCGGACCATCGAAGATCTCCGCGCCAGCAACGCAGCCCTCGAGATCGAAAAGCAGACCATCGGCGACCGCAACCTCAAAGAGTGGTTCCTGATCGGAGCCGGCGTTCTCGCCGCCGGTCTCATCATGGGCCTGATCCTGCCGAGCCTGCGGCGCAAGCCTGACCCATGGGGCAGCAGCAGACTGTAGTGGTCCAAGAGCCTGCGCCCTCTCACAATGGGGGCTTTCCAGGAGAAATCCGCAGCAGCATGAGCAACGTCCTTCCCTTCAAGAAGCCGTCAGCCAAGGAACGCGCCCGCGGCCGGACCCTGTGCAAAAGCGGCTTCCACAAGTGGGTGATCGACACGAAGAAGCAGTTCGACAGCCGGCAGGGCAAGCTGGTGACGGTGCATCGCTGCAAGCGCTGCGGCCAAACCAAGGTGACGGCGGACTAGGCGGTCGCCGCTCCCATCGCCCGCAATGCGGGCTCCCACAATGGCGCGTTGCACGCCTCAGGAATCCAGCAGCCTGCGCTCAATGGGCAGCACCAGCGCCTGCAGATGCGCGTGGGCGGCCTTGGAGGAACGAAAGCGCTCGAGCTCGGCGAACAAGTCATCGAGGCCACTCTCGTCGACGACCGCCTGCACCACCGTCACGTTGCCGGGGAAGACCTGGGTCCCGTAGTGCTTCCCGTCCTGGTCCCGGCCTTCCATCATCGGATAGCGCACCGCCTCCGTGATCTCATGGCGATCGAGGATGGCCTCGATGGCCTCCGTGTACTCGAAGTGGACGTGGATCTGCACCAGTTTCTTCATGCCGTTTGCACTCCCGCCCTGCGCCCCATCCGCTCCCGCAGGTCCGAGAACAGCGTGAACACCACCGGCACCACCAGCAGCGTCAGGAAGGTGGACGTGGCGAGACCGGCGGCCACGGAGACGCCCAGGGGCATGCGTGCTTCGCCACCGGCGCCGTAGCCCAGCGCGATGGGCATGATGCCGAGGATGGTGGACACCGCCGTCATCAGCACCGGCCGGAAGCGCGCTTCCGCCGCCTCCTGGGCCGCCACCATGGGCGTTCGCCCGCGACCGATCATGACGTTGGTGTAATCCACCAGCATGATGCCGTTCTTGGCCACCAGCCCGAGCAGCATGATCAAGCCGATGAAGGCGTAGACGTTCAGCGGCAGGCCCAGCACCCACAGCGCCCCGAAGGCACCCACCATGGCCAGCGGCAGCGCCATGATGATGGTCAGCGGATGCAGGAAGGATTCGAACTGCGCCGCGAGGATCAGGAAGATGAAGATCACCGAAAAGGTGATGGCCAGACTGAGGTAGTAGAAGGATTCCTCGAAGGCCTGGGACTGTCCCGCCATCTCCCAGTCGGACCCGGAAGGCAGCGTCCGCCCCAGATAGCCTTCGAGCGCGGCAATGGCATCGCCCAGCGCCACTCCCGGCGGCACCTGCGCCGAAATCGTCGCCGCCCGGATGCGGTTGTAGCGCTGGATCTGGCTCGGCCCGATGGACTCATGCAGGTCCACCAGCCCATCCAATGCCAGCAGCTGACCGTTGGCCCGCACGTAAAGCTCCCGCAGGACCGCCGGCACCATCTCGCCGCGCCCGACGATGTCGGTGCGGACGTCGTAGCGCTTGCCGTCCACCTCGATCTTGGAGATCTCCACACCGCCGAACATCAGCCGCAGGGTTTCGGAAATGTCCGCCACCGACACCCCCAGCCGGGACGCCCGGTCCCGATCCACCACCACTTCCACCTGGGGATTGTTCAGTTCCAGATCCGTGCGCACGCCGACGAAAAGCTCGGGACGGTCCTGCATCCAGGCCATGAGCGCTTCCTGCCGGGACGCCAGTTCGTCCATATCGGGATGCTGCAGCACCACCTCGATGGGATCGACCTGCATGCCCCCACCCTGGGACATTTCCGCCACGAAGGCGCGGCCGCCGGGAATGCGGTCGAGGCGCTGACGCAGATCCTGCATCACCTCCACCTGATGCCGGTCCCGCTCCTGCCGCGGCGTCATGGTGACGAAGGACTGGCCGCGATTGGGGCGACCCACCCCACCCGGGCCGAGTCCGATGCCCACGAACTGATGGCTCACCTCCGGCGTGGCCGCCAGTTCCCGTTCGATTTCACGGGCAAAGGCATCCGTTTCCGCCAGCGTCGCCCCCTGGGGCGTTTCGAAAATGACGATGAAACCGGAGCGATCCTGTACCGGCGCAAACTCCTTGGAGACGAAGGTCAGGGCCAGCATGCCGATGGCGAAAGCCAGCAGCCCACCCATCACGGTCAGCAGGCGATGGCGCAGCGCCCAGCGCAGCAGGGCTCGATAGCCCCGGTCGAGTCCGGCGAACAGACGTTCTGAGAACTGCCACAGGCGCCCGTGCTGCGCTGGCACCTTGAGCATGTGGGCACAGAGCATGGGCGTGAGGGTCAGCGCCACCAGGGTCGAGGCGAACACGGTGACCGCCACCGTGACCCCGAATTCGAGAAAGAAGCGTCCGATGATGCCGCCGGTAAAGGCCACCGGGAGAAACACCGCCCCCAGCGCAAGACTGTTGGCGATGTTGGGGAAGGCCACCTCCGTGGTGCCGATGCGCGCGGCGGGCTCGGCATCGGCGCCGTTTTCCATGTGTAGGTAGGCCCGTTCCAGCACGATGATGGCGTCGTCGATGACGATGCCGATCACCAGAATCAGCGCCAGCATGGTCAGCACGTTGATGCTGAAGCCGAGCACACTGATGATCGCCAGCGCCGTCAGCAACGAGGTGGGAATGGCCAGCACCGTGACGATGGTCCCGCGTATGCTGCGCAGGAAAAACAGCACCACCAGCATCACCAGCAGGGTGGCCAGCACCACGGTGAACAGCAGGTCGTCGATGCTCTCGTCGATGAACTCCGAGGCATCGGTCCCGATGTGGTACTCCAGTCCCGGCGGGAAGTCCGGCGCCAGTTCAGCCAGGCGTTCGCGCAGCGCCTGCGCCAGGGCCACCGTGTTGGCATCCGACTGCTTGATGACGCCCATGGCCACGGTCGGTTCCCCGGAGAAGCGGCCCCGCTGCCGGTCGTTGGCGACCCCGTCGATGGCCTCGCCGACGTCGCTGAGCCGGACGAGAACGTCGTCCCGCTGGGCCACCACCAGATGATTGAAGGGCTCGGCGCTGGCGAACTGGCCGCGGGTCTGGATCAGGAACTCACGGCGCGTGCCTTCCACGCGCCCCGACGGCGTATCGATGTTGCCCGCCTGGATGGCCGCAACCACTTCCTGGGCGGTCACGCCGTGGGCTGCCAGACGCGCCGGGTCAAGACGGATGCGCACGGCATACTCCCGCATGCCGCCGATCAGGATCTGCCCCACCCCGCGCACCGTTTCCATGCGCTGCTTGAGCGTGTTGTCAATGTAGTCGGTGAGCCGGACCTCGTCCCAGCGGTCGTCCCCGGTGAGCGAGATCCACATGATCGGCTGGGCATCGGCCTCGAGCTTGCGCACCACCGGCGACTCGACGTCACTCGGCAGCAGTTGCCGCGCCCGCTCCACTGCATCCCGGACATCCTGGGCTGCCACGTCGATGTTCCGCCACAGCTCGAACTCGGCGACGATGGTTCCAAGCTCCTCCCGCGCCGTGGAACGCAGCGTGCGCAGGCCCTCGATAGTGTTGATCTCGCCCTCGAGCGGCTCGAGGACTTCCGACTCCACGACGCCGGGCGCCGCACCCGGCAGGGGAACGGTGACGCTGACAATGGGGAAATCCACGTCCGGGTTTTCCTGCACCGGCATCTGCAGAAAGCCATAGACACCGAAAATGCCGAACACCAGGAACACCACCACGGTGAAGACCGGGCGGCGGATGCAGAACGACCAGATCACGAGTCGCCTCCCCGGGCGGGCGACTCGAGAACGGTGACCCGCTGGCCGTCATCGAGGCGCTGATGACCCTGGCGGACGATGCGCTCGCCCGGCTCGACCCCGGACAGGATCTCCACCACCGCACCCTGGCGCAGGCCCGTTTCGATATCGCGGCCCACCGCCCGCCCGTTCTCCACCACGAACACCATGTAGCCCTGCCGGGTGGCCACCAGCGATTCCATGGAAACCACCGGACGCTGGGAGCGCCGCGCCAGCGTCACGTCGGCACTGACGAAGGCACCGGGGCGCAGGGCCCGATCCTCGTTGGAAACTTCCGCCTTCACGAGCAGCGTCCGTGAGGCTTCGTCCACCGAGGGACTGATGTAGGAAATGATGCCCTCGAAGCGGTTATCCGGATCAGCCACGCTGCGCAGCCTCACCGTCTGCCCACGTTCGAGGCGGCGCAGATGGCGCTCGGGCAGATTGAAGCTCGCCTCCAGCGGCGCCACCTGATACAGCGTGGCCAGGGCCTCGCCCACGGCAACATAGGCACCCCGGTCAACCAGCCGTTCGGATACCGCCCCCGCAAACGGGGCATGAATCCGCGTGTCCGCAAGCTCCGCTTCGATCAGCGCCAGCTCTGCCTGCAGCCGGTCGCGCTCAGCCGCAGCGCCTTCCTGCTCGGCCCGGGCCTGATCGAGGGCCTCCTCGGAACTGAGTTCCCGCCGCCGGAGTTCCTGCTGCCGCCGCAGTTGCCGTTCGGCATCCGCCAGCCGGATGTTGGCCGAACGCAGCGCAGCGTCACGGGCGGCGCGCTGCTGGGTGAGCTTCTCCGCATCGAGTTCGAACAGCAGCTGCCCGGCTTCCACCTCGCTGCCTTCCTCGAAGTGCACAGCCAGCACCCGGCCCGCCACCTCCGGGCGCAGCACCACCCGCTCGATGGCGCGCAGACTGCCAAAGCCGCGCACCGTATCTTCGAGGTCGAGGGTCAGCACCTCCTCCACTTCCACCGTCACCGCCGGTCGTTCCCGCGGCGCGTCGTCATCCTGCTCACAGCCGGCGAGCAGCAGCACCGCCGCCAGCATTAGCAGAACCCGTTCGAGGCAGTATCTGGTCACGAGTAGGGCTCCGTCAGAATGCCGTGGAAGACCACGTCGAGAATCTCGTCAGCACGGCTTTGGAAACTGCGCCGGCGCTGGTGGAAATGATCAGTGAAGATGGTGCCGTAGAGGGTCTGGCTGAGGACGTCCAGCACCGCGTCCACCTTCATGTGCCGCACCCGGCCATCACGCATGAGGTCTGCCAGCAGCGTCCGCCAGGGATCGATGTTGGCATCTCGATGCACGAAGAACATGGGCTTGGGGCGGTCCTTGAACTCGGCGCGCTCCTGGATGAGCAGCTCGAGCACTTCCGGATGGGCATCGAAGAACGCCAGATAGCGGCGGACGCAGACGGCGATGATCTCGATGGGGTCCCGGACCTTCTCGATCCCGTCGCCCACGGCAGCCGTGAGCTGACGCATGCCGCGATCCACCGCCCCGAGGAACAGCGCTTCCTTGCTGGGAAAACAGCGGTACACCGTACCCTTGCCCACGCCAAGCGCATCGGCGATCCACTGCACGTCGGTCTGACGGAAACCATGCTCGGCGAAGACCTTGGTTGCCGCCTCGAGCAGGTCGTCCTCGCGCTGGGCCTGGGCGACGGGGTCACGGGGGCGTCCCCGAGGCCGGCTCGATGTGGTCATGGGGGCTGCTCCTGAAAGCCTGCAGTCAGGCTTCGGATCTGCCTGGCCGGGGAGATCCAAGCTGGCGATGGGCCCGCAAACGGTTGCGCGCTCAGCCTGCTGCCGGCCGGATATTTAGCGGACGGACGCGTCCGATCGCCTATGATCCTGATCCCACTCGCGCAGGTCAATGGCTGCAAGCCGGCGCCGGGAGCGGATCGCGGAGTGCGCCTTTTATGAATTTTTCGAATTTTAAGCGCGCTTACTGGGCCTGATTCGTTCTTGGACCCGGGCGGCGGCTTTTCCGATTCTGGGGGAACCGCGAGCTGTTCTCGCGGCGGACCGAGAGAGGCCGGCAGCCTGAGAGGGCAAGCGGGTCCACCGTCCGACTAGGGGAGGAGAGACCCATGCCAAGCTCAGCCTTTAGCGCCGCATCCGGCGCCATCGTCCTGTGCTGCCTGCTCGCAGGCGCCACAGCCGCCATCGCCCAGCCCGCACAACCCTCAGCCAGCCGCGTCATCGAAGAGATCCTCGTGACCTCACGCCGTCTCGAGGAGACCCAGCAGTCGGTGCCCGTGGCCGTGACCGCCTACGGTCCCGAGGAACTTCAACGCATGGCCCCGCGTACGCTGCGCGATCTCGACGCCATGGTGCCCAACGTCCGCATCGGCATGAACACGGCCGGCCCCAGCGCCGGCGCGATCTTCGTCCGCGGTCTCGGCTACGCAGACATCGAGAAGACCCAGTCGCCGGCGGTGGGCGTCGTCGTCGACGGCGTCTTTCAGGGGACCAACACCGGGCAGCTCATCGACATGTTCGATGTCTCGCACCTGGAAGTGAACCGCGGGCCGCAAGGGGTGCTCTACGGCAAGAACACCACCGGCGGCACCATCGTCGTCCGCCGGACACGACCGGAGTTCAACGATTGGGGCGGCGCCGTCTCGGCCCAGGTGGGCAGCTACAGCGAACGTGAGGTGAAGGCGCGCCTGAACGTGCCCCTCATCGACGACCAGCTGGCGCTGAAGATCGGCGGCATCGTCAAGGAACGCGATGGCTTCTACCGCAACGTCACCCGCGGCGGCCGCGTCGGCGACATCGACTATCAGGCCGCGACGCTGGCCCTGCGCTGGGAGCCGACGCCGCAGCTCTCGGCCCTGCTGACCTACGATCGCATCCGCGACCGCGGCGACATCCCGCCCCAGGACCCGCTCTACAACGGCGACACGCCGTTCCGCAACGAAGCGAACATGGACGAGTTCCAGCGCTACGACGTCGACTCCGTGGGCCTGAATCTCGACATGGATCTCGGCTTCGGCGTGCTCAGTTCCGTCACCGCCTACGTCAGCGCCGACGACGTGGTGCGGCAGGACTTCGACGGCTCCACCCGCTTCGCCACCGCGGTGCCCCTCGTCCAGCTGCATACCCTGCGCGATCAGGCCTACGAGCAGTTCTCCCAGGAGCTGCGCCTGAGCGGTGACATCCGGCCGGACCTGCACTACACCGTGGGCGGCTTCTACTGGAAGACGGATCTCGACTTCCGCCAGGGCACGAACCAGATCCTGCAGCTGCCGCCCGAGGCCTTCGGCCTGCCGTTCTGCATTCCCGAGATCGGCTTCCTGCCCAATCCCGACCCGGCCGTCGGCGGCGCCCTGTGTCAGCTCGGACCGATCTTCGCGTTTCAGGAAAGCGGCGAGGAAGTGGAGTCCTATGCCGCCTTCGGCGCCCTCACCTGGGAGGTCACCGAGCAGATCGAGCTGAGCGCGGGCGTACGCTATCTGCGCGACAGGAAGAAGTTCCGTACCCAGTTTGGCAACGGCGCACCGCCCACCACGGGCCCGGTGGACGACCTCGGGCGGCCTATCCTGCCGCCAACGGAGCGGCTCGGTGGCGTGTTTCCCGGCTTCCCCATCCGCGATTCGGACAGCTGGAACGACACCATCTTCAAGTTCACCGGGCGCTGGCAGATCACCGACGACCACATGGTCTATGCCTCCTTCTCCCAGGGCTTTCGCTCCGGCGGCTTCAGCATCCGCGGCACCGACCCCGCGCGGCTCACCTACGAACCGGAGGAAGTGGACGCCTGGGAGATCGGCAGCAAGAACGACCTCTTCGGTGGCCGCATGCGGCTGAACCTCGCCGCGTTCTACACCGAACTGAACAACGGCCAGTTCAGCTCGGTACTCACCACGCCGGAGCAGCCCGGGACCAACACCCTGGTGCGCAACTCGGACAAGACCGTCATCCGCGGCCTGGAAGTGGAAGCGATCATCGCACTCACCGAAGAATTCTCCCTGCTGTTCGCCGGCGGCCTGCAGGATGCCGAACGCAAGGCCTTCACCGAGAACGCCATCAACATTCCCTTCAATCCGGACGGAACCGGGTGCAACCCCAACGCCAACCCGGACCTGTTCCCGGACAACTGCCCCGACGAGCTGTTCCCGGCGGCGTCGGTGGCCTTCGTCCCGGACTGGAACTTCTCGGCGACGCTGGTGTGGGATCGCCCCATCATGGGCCATCCCTTCCAGGCCAGCGTCACGACCCGGACCCAGGACGATTTCATCATCGGCTTCGTTGGACCGACACCCATCGTGGAGAAGCGCTACACGCTGGTGGACGCCCGGCTCAACTACCAGTGGCAGCTCAGCCGCGGCGACACCCTGGACTTCTCGCTGGTGGGCAAGAACCTGTTCGACAAGACCTATCGCGAGCAGACCCTCGTGCTCGGTGGCGGCGGCTTCCAGGGCTGGGGTCCGCGGCGGCAAATCTCGTTCCAGGTGCAGTGGACTCGCTGAGCCGGGTCCCCGCCCACGCAAAACAGGCGATGCTCCCGCTGGCCGCAACCGGTCAGCGGGCTGCCCTGGCGCTCGCTGTCCTCATGAGCCACGCCAGAACCGAGGGCAGGCCCGGCGCCGCCTGCAGGTGCCCGGCGTGCCCCTGCTGCCGCATCATGCTAAGTCTGCCGGCGACGCCGCCAGAGAACAGTGATCGGGTATCCTGATCCGGCACTGGATCTCACGGTACGCACGCAGCAGCCACTCGAGACTCCCATCATGGCCACGCAGCAACACACCACCGCCCAGCTCATCGACATCGAATCCCGCCTCGGCGCGCACAACTACCACCCGCTGGACGTGGTGCTGACCCGGGGCGAGGGCGTCTGGGTCTGGGACGTGGACGGCAAACGCTACCTCGATTGTCTGTCCGCCTATTCGGCGGTGAACCAGGGCCATTGCCACCCGGTCATCGGCAAGGCGCTGATGGAGCAGGCGCAGCGGCTCACCCTCACCTCCCGCGCCTTTCGCAACGACCAGCTGCCGCTGTTCTACGAGGAAATCTGCGCCCTGACGCGATCCCACAAGGTCCTGCCCATGAACAGCGGCGCCGAAGCGGTGGAGACGGCGATCAAGGCCGTGCGCAAGTGGGGCTATGACGAAAAAGGCATTGCCGAGGACGCCGCGGAAATCATCGTCTGCGAAAATGGCTTCCATGGCCGCACCATTACCATCGTCGGCTTCAGCACCGACCCGGTAGCGCGTGAGGGCTTCGGGCCCTTCGCCCCCGGTTTCCGTTGCGTCCCCTTCGGCGATGCCGCCGCCCTCGAAGCCGCCATCACCCCGAATACGGTGGCCTGCCTCATCGAACCGATCCAGGGTGAGGCCGGCGTCATCATCCCGCCCGACGGCTACCTGCGCACCGTCCGCGAGCTCTGCACCCGCCACGACATCATGCTGCTGCTCGACGAGATCCAGACCGGACTCGGGCGCACCGGCAAGCTTTTCGCGGAGGAACACGAAGGCATCGAGGCCGACGTCACCCTGGTGGGCAAGGCCCTCTCGGGGGGCTTCTACCCCATGTCTGCCGTGCTCTCGAACCGGGAGGTACTCGGCGTCTTGAAGCCCGGCAATCACGGCAGCACCTTCGGCGGCAATCCCTTAGCCTGTGCCGTGGCCCGGGCTGCGCTGAAGGTGCTGATCGAGGAAGGCATGATCGATAATGCCCGCATCCAGGGCGATTACCTGCTCGAAGGTCTGCGTGGGCTGCGCCACCCCGGCATCCGGGAAGTGCGTGGCCGCGGCCTGATGCTGGCCATTGAACTCGACCCGGCAGGCGCAGCGGCGCGGGTCTACAGCGAAGCCCTGATGCAGGCTGGCGTGCTCTGCAAGGAAACCCACACCCACACCTTGCGGCTGGCGCCGCCGCTGGTCATCAATCGCGCCGAGGTGGACTGGCTGCTGCAGACCATCACCGAGGTCTTCGAACACAGGACAGCACCATGACCGACCCCATTGTCATCGTCGCGGCCCGCCGCACCCCTATCGCCTCGTTCCAGGGTTCCCTGTCGTCCCTGGCCGCCCACGAACTCGGCGCCAGGGCCATCGAAGCCGCGGTGGCGGACGCACAGCTCGACGGCCAGGACATCTCCGAGGTGATCATGGGCTGCGTCCTGCCTGCGGGTCTCGGCCAGGCACCCGCGCGGCAGGCGGCGCTCGGCGCAGGACTTCCCGTTTCCGTAGGCTGCCTCACCATCAACAAGGTCTGCGGTTCCGGCATGAAGGCGGCCATGCTCGGCCACGACCTGATCGCGGCCGGCAGCGCGAAGATCGTGGTGGCCGGCGGCATGGAATCCATGAGCAATGCGCCCTATCTGCTGCCCAAGGCCCGCGCAGGCCTGCGCATGGGGCACGCCGAAGTCCTCGACCACATGTTCTACGACGGCCTGCAGAATCCCTACGACGGGCAGATGATGGGCAAGTTCGGCGAGGACTGTGCACAGCACTACGGCTTCAGCCGCGAGGCCCAGGACGCCTTCGCCACCGAATCGGTCAAGCGGGCCATGCGGGCGATGGCGAAGGATGATTTCGCCGAGGAGATCGTTCCCTGCACCGTGACGAGCCGGCAGGGCGATTCCACCGTGGACAGCGACGAGGAACCGCCGCGCTGCGATCTCAGCAGGATTCCGCACCTGAAGCCCGCCTTCAAACGCGACGGCGGCAGTGTCACCGCCGCCAACTCCTCCTCCATTTCCGACGGCGCCGCCGCCCTGCTGCTCATGCGCGAAAGTGAGGCGCAGCGGCGCGGGCTCACAGTGCTGGCCCGGGTGAGCGGCCACGCCACCCATGCCCAGGAACCGGGCTGGTTCACCACCGCACCTGTCGCCGCCATCAGGAAGCTGCAGGACCAACTGGGCTGGTCGGCGGACGCGGTGGATCTGTATGAGATCAACGAGGCGTTTGCCGTGGTGGCCATGGCGGCCATCGAAGATCTCGGCCTCGATCGCGCCAAGGTCAACGTCAACGGCGGTGCCTGCGCCCTCGGTCACCCCATCGGCGCCACCGGCGCGCGCATCATCGTGACGCTGCTGCACGCGCTGCGCAGGCGCGGCCTGAAGCGCGGCGTCGCCTCGCTTTGCCTCGGAGGTGGCGAGGCCACCGCCATCGGCATCGAAACCCCATGAGCCGACCGGGCCGGTGCTGAGCGACGCCGAGGTTCTGCTCCTGCGGCCAGCCCCGCCGCACCTGTCACCGGGTCGGTGACTGTCTGCTACTGCTTAGCACCCTCGGTCAGGCGGCGGGACAGGGAGATCGCGTAGGGTGCAGCACGCGCGGCCAGCATCGGATCCGCCGAGGGTTTCACGCCCTCGGGCATGATCATGGGATTGAAGGTGAGGGTCAGGCAGGCGCCGCCGGCATCCTCGGCCACCGACGTGATGGTCAGCGTTCCCAGCGTCACCTTGTCGCGCCCCTCCGGCAGCGGCACGGTGGCGTTGTCCACCTTGTCGCCGGGCTCGGCCAGTTCCAGATTGAAGTCGAAGGCCACGGTCTGCTCTGCGACCCGCTGACGCAGTTCATCGAAGAGGAAATCCGGCCCCTTCGCCTTCGCTTCCTCGTCAGTCAGACCCTGCACGCCGCCGCTGGGCTCGAACACCCACTTGCCATACTGCACAGCGCCCTCGGCATTGACGAAACCATAGCCGTTCACGCCCCAGTAGTTGACGCTGGCGTAGCTGGCGGGAACGGGCTGCGCGGCAATATACGCACCCTGCAGAAGCACTTCGGGATTGGCCTCGTTGAAGGCCCTGATGCGTTCCGGATCGGCCAGCCCGGTTTCCGGATCCGGCTGCCGCGAAGCCAGCAGGTCGAACAGCTGCTGCGGAGACGAGGCGCCGAAAACGGGTGACGAAATGTTGCCCATCTGCCAGCGCTCACGACCCGGCAGGTCGAACTGCAGCGCCATGTTGCGCTGCCCCCTGACATTGTCCGCCGCCTTCGGGTTCGCACCGCCCACCGAGAAACGCACGATCACCGGCACCGGCTCACCACTGAAGGCCGAGGCGACGGACAGGGCCCGTGCCTCCGGGGTGCCCACGAACTCGCCCACGGCACAGATGCCCTTGGCGCCGGAGCGGCGGAAGCCTTCGTACTTGCCGGCGGTGGCCTCGAACTGATCGACGAAGGCCACCGGATCCACCTGCCCGTCTGACGCCATCGCCCCCGGCGCCAAAGCGCCGAATGCCAGCAGCCCAGCCGCTGCGCTCGAAAGACTCCGTTTCATCATGACAATGCACTCCCAGGTGCCGCAAACCGCGGGGTCAGACTAAGCCAACCCTATGATACGTCAGGGGCCAGAACCTTAGATGGGCCATTTTCAACGCTTAGAGCCGCCATTTCAGCCCCGAAAACGCCGTTTTAACGGAGCCCGCCGCGTGGCTCCCATTGAAGCGCCCGTCACGTATGCTGGTTTGGTCCCCTCAACGTCTGGAGAACAGTGAGCATGTCATCGATGAAAGCGTGGGTATCTGAAACCCCGGGTCACGAGAACCTGACACAGGTGGAACGGCCCATCCCCAGGCCGGGCCCCGGTCAGGTCCTGCTGAAGATGAAGGCCGCCAGCCTCAACTATCGCGATACGTCCGTGGTCAAAGGTGCCTACCCCGCGCCCCGGCTGCCTGCCGTGGTTCCCTGCTCCGACGGCTGTGGCGAGGTGGTGGAGATCGGCAAAGACGTGACCCGCGTGCAGGTGGGCGACCGGGTGGCCCCCCTTTTCTTCCAGGATTGGATCACTGGACCGCGCCGACCGGAGTACGTCCACACCGCCCTCGGCGCCGGCGTCGACGGTTGCCTGCAGGAGTACATGTGCCTGGAAGAGCGCGGCGTCGCCAAGGTCCCGCCGCACTTGAGCGATGCCGAAGTGGCCACGCTGCCCTGTGCTGCACTCACCGCCTGGAACGCGCTGTTCTGCGCCGGTCAGCTCAAGGCCGGCGACACGGTGGTGGTCCAGGGCACCGGCGGGGTCTCCATGTTCGCGCTGCAGTTCGCCCGCATGGCCGGCGCGCGGGTCATCGCCACCTCCTCCTCGGACGACAAGCTGGCCCAGGCCAAGGCCCTCGGCGCCACCGATCTGATCAACTACAAAACGACGCCGAAATGGGGCGCCGAGGTGCAGAAGCTGACCGCAGGCCAGGGTGCGGACATCGTGGTGGAAGTGGGCGGTGTGGGCACCATGTCGGAGTCCCTGAAGGCCATCCGCATCGATGGCTTCATCGGCGTGATCGGCGTGCTCAGCGGTGGCGTCGGCGGCGAGATGCCCACCGGCCTCATCATGGGCAAGAGCGCGCGCATCGCCGGCATTGCCGTGGGCAATCGCGACTACTTCGAGGACATGTGCGAAGCCATCCATGTCGCCGGCCTGCGCCCGGTGGTGGGCAGGACCTTCGGCTTCCATCGCGCCGGAGAGGCGTTCGCCACCATGATCGGACAAACGGTGGTCGGGAAGATCGTGGTGGAGGTTGCGGGGCGCTGAGGCGACTGGGAAGCACGTCCCAGAAGGCGGTCTTCCTCAATCAGGCAGCGGGATTTCCCTGGCACCCTGTTCCTTCACTGCCAACACAAACGTGTGGCTGGGGCATGCGGAATCAGGTGGCCAGCCTGCATGGAGATGATCAGTCGGGAAGTGCTGCACGCAAGGCGCCGAAGCTCACCCGCTCCTGTTCCAGGCGGACCCGCTCGCCGAGGCGGTCATGAGCGAGATCTTCGAACAGCGCCCGCTCGTTGGCGGTGAGCCGGGTCGGCTCGCCCCGGTAACGCTTGTCGGCGTCTTCCTGCCCCCAGAGTTCGTGATGGTCGAGCAGCGTGGCACGGTCCATCAGCATCGAGCGCGCCTCGGGAAACGTGGCGCGGAAGCGATTGAGGATGCCGAAGCCATGGGTATCGATGTCGCCCCAGTAGTACAGATCCAGCCCATGCAGCCACTCGGCGTCACCCAGCGTGTCGAGGCCGTAGCCAAGGCCGAAGATCACGATACTGCGCGAGCAGTTCGGGAAGGCGAGGCCGTTGATGCGGTTCTCCGTAACGAAAACCCGCTCCGCAGGAAGCGCCAGACGGGCGAATTCCTCCGGCAGCACAGAGAGATCCGACAGCCCCCCGAGATAGAGCCCCGGGTCGAGGATGCGAAAGCGGATCAGGCGGCGGTCCGTGCGCAGCCCGTAGCGCCGGGCGAAGGCCCCAGTGCCGGTGGCCTGGGGTTCAATCGCTTCCACCGGCAGGATTTCATCGAGCAGTTCCGTCAGCAGGCCGCGACGCTGTTCGATGAACTTCGAGTCCACACCGGGGATCTCGAGCTGCCGCAGGTAAAGCCCGGGGCGCGGATGGCGCTGGAACCAATCAAGGACCTTGATCATGCGCGGCCAGGCATCGGCGTGCTCGAGCAGCTGCAGCGGGCGCCGGGCGATCCAGGCCCGCAGTTCAGGAAAGCGCGCCAGCGTGGCATCGGCCAAGTGCTGAAAACGGTCAGCGTCTGCACCCCGCCGCAGCAACCGCAGGGCGTCGGCTTCAGTCGGGATGACGGCAGCCACCGGAATACGGTGCTCGCCCTGGACACGGCTGCGTCGGGTCTCGAAGTGCAGATCGTAACCATACCCGAGTGCGGACCGTCCGCCGGCCTGCAGGGCACGGACCCAGTCCATGACCGCGCCGAAGCGCTCGGTAACGTCCACCGCCTTCGGCCGCCGTAGCCGCAGCTCCAACGGGAACGGGTCATCGCCCGTCACCCTTGGCGAGAGAATGTCCCCCGCATTCCAGCGCCGCAGCAGCCAGGCGTGGATGCCGCCCGGATCGGTCCAGTCAGCCATCGCTACCGACCATGCTCAGGGTTCCACCCGGATGAGTGACCGCGCCTCCTGTTCGGCGCGGTACTCCTCGATGGTCAGGTTGCGCATCAGCGACTGCCGTCCATCGTTGTGGACGAAGCCTACGCTGGCAACGTAAGGCTCGATGATGTGGATTTTCTGCAGCGGGGTGACGATGAGAAGCTGCAGGTTGAGGCGGTCGAACAGCTCCAAGCCGTAGCGTGCCGACTCGTCGGAACCGCGGCCGAAGGCCTCGTCGATCACCACGAAGCGGAACGAGCGCGAACGCCGGTCGCTCTGCTCGAGTCCGAACTGGTAGGCGAGGCTGGCAGCCAGAACCGTGTAGGCCAGCTTCTCCTTCTGGCCGCCCGACTTGCCGCCGGAGTCGCTGTAGTGCTCGTGCTCCGTGTCGTCCTCGCGCCAGCGCTCCGAAGCGGAGAACACGAACCAGTTGCGGACATCGATGACCTTGCGGCGCCAGCGGCGGTCCAGGTCGCTCATCCCTTCCCGGCCGCGCAGACGCTCGATGATATTGCGGACCTGGAGGAATTTCCCTTCCGTGTAGGTGTCGTCGGCGCCGATCACCCCCTCGGTGCAGGCGCGAAGATCCTGGCGGAATTCGCGCACTTCCACATCGGCGCTGGGCTCCGCCAGCAGCTTGATGTAGCGGTTGGGGTTGTAGTCGATGCTGGTCAATGAGCGATTGATCAACTCAATGCGCTCGCGGATCTGTTCCCGCTCACGGTTGAGCTGGGCCTGAAAGCCGGCCACTTCCCGGATCGTGTTCTCGTTCAGAAGCTGCTTGAAGCGGGCCTCGAAGCGGGGCAGATCGTCCCGCGCGAGCTGATCGAGCATGCCGCGGTAGTCACCGATGGCCTCAATGCTGCAGTCCACCTCCGCGGTCTGCTGGGGCCAGGCGTTCTGGTAGCGGCGCATGGCATCGACGATGCGCTCGCGCAGCCGCGCCAGGCGCTTGTCTTCGGCGTCGATCTTCTCCTGCAGCCACTGGCGGAAGTCCTGCTGGCGATTGTCCGCGGACTCCACCGTCAGGCGTTGACTGCCAAGGGCCTCGTCACGCATGGCGTCGAGGTGGGGAAAGTCCCGCTCGCGGACCTCCGCAGCCGTCGCCGCCAGCGTCGACCGGTCGTTGGCGAGCATCTCGCTGGCGGCCTCACGTTTGTTGCGGGCCGTGGTGCGATCGTCCTTCGCTGCGTCCAGACTCTCGGCAGTCTGGCGGATCTCCTCCTCGAGTTCGCCGAGTTGGCGCTGCAACGTGCGCAAGGTATCGGACTCGGTCTCCAGTGCACGGCGTTCGGCTTCCAGGCGATCGATCTCGATAACCAGCGCCTGCCAGTCCAGCTGGCGGAAGTCGATGAACGTCTGCATGCGCACGAGCTGATTAAAGTAGTCGTCCAGACCACGCTGCCTGCCCTGCAGCGTAGCAATGTGCGCCGACCCCTCCTGCATCTGCCGCTCCAGCGCCGCCGAGTCCTGCTCCAGCGTGGCGATCTTGGCCTCGTTGCTCCAGCCGAGGATGTAACGGGAGCGGTCGTCGATGCGGTGCCGGTCGTCCTTCTCGTGGCGTTCGCCGCCGCCTTTGATCTGGCCGGCGCGGGTGATGGCCTGTCGTTCGCGGCGGAACTGCTCCAGATCGTCGCAGCAGGCATGGTCGAAGCGCCGCGCCAATTCCTGTTCCAGCCAGGGGTAGTGTTCGGAGTCGGGGCGGATGACCAGCTTGCGAGCCAGGGCATCCGGTCGCAGATCGGGCAGCGCCTGACTGCGGGCGGCGCGGACCCGGTAATAGACGAGCCGGCCGCGCAGATGCGTGCGATCGACCCAGCCGGCCACCGCCGCATAATGCTCATCGGGGACCAGCAGCGACTGGCCGAAGTTGTGCAGCAGGCGCTCGATGGCACCTTCCCAGTCGCGCTCCTCCTCGCGAACCTGGAGCAGTTCCCCCGCAAAGGGCAGCGCTTCCTCCGCCATGCCCAGGTCGCTGCACAGACGCTCGCGGACGGCGAGCAGCGCCGCCGGCAGGTTGGAGCGGCGCTGGCGCAGGGAGGTCAGCTCGGTCTGCAGCTCCTCATGCTGCGACTTCAATTTGCGAAACGCCACTTCCGCATCAGTCAGCGCGTTCTGCAATTCGCTGCGGCGGTCAGCAATGCCTTCCGCCTCCTGCTGCGCGCGTTCCTGGTTCTCCCGAAACCCGGCTTCATCCGCAGGCTCGGACCAGTCGAGGGCCTCGATCAGGCCGCGGTAGGCGCGGGCGCTGTCGCGGCGCCTGTCCTGCTCCTGCTGCAGCCGGCCAATCTCGGCCTTCAACTTCTCGATGTGATCGCCGCCACTGGCGGCAATGGCCTGACGCAGATCGTCACGGCGTTCGGCCTGACTCGCACGCGTCTGCTCGAGTCCACTCACCTTGGCGTCGAGGCGGCCGATTTCATGCCCGATGCGCTCGATGCGCTCCTCGAGCAACGTCGCCCGCAGCCCGGCGAAATAGGGTTGCAGCGCATCGCGGCAGGACCGCAGCATGACGGCCCGCTGTTCACTGGCGTCGAACTGATCCGCGTCTGCGATGAGCGGCGTCAGCGCCTCCACCTGCTCGCGGGCATCGACCACGGCCTGATGGGCTCGGTCGAGGTCATCGAAGTGACCGATGAGCTGATCGATGCGCTCATCCACCGCGAAGGGCTCGAGCATGTGGTCGCGGACGAACTCGGTGAGATTGCCCACGGACTTCAGCGAGACGGTCTGGTTGAACAGCTCCATGGCCTGATCGCCGGCAATGCCGAAGCGGCGGCGGAAGGCCTTGCCGTAGGGCGGAAAGGTGTCGAACAGCTCCACCTGATCAGCCTTGCGCAGGCGCTTGCGCAGTTCGTTGATATCACTGCCGAAATCCGTGAAGTCCGTAGCGATGCCGAGCGCGCGGTCGGCCACCACGTAGAACCGGTCCGGCTGACCCTTGGCATCGCGAATCCAGAACACCTGGGCCAGCGTCACGTCCTGCTGCAGGGACTCGTTGTAGAAGTGACCCAAAATCACCGAGTAGCTGTGGTGATCGCGCAGCGCCACTGCGCGGGCCGCCAGCCCGTCGTCGCCGCGCTCGGCGCGGTAGTGGCCAAGGACGTAGGTGCGCAGCGAACGCTCGCGGGCATCGGCACCGGCGGCCTTGTTGTAGGTGATGCGCTGGGCGGGAACCAGCAAGGTGGTGATGGCGTCCACCAGGGTCGACTTGCCGGACCCGATGTCCCCGGTCAGCAGCGCGTTCTTGCCTTCCGGGCGCAGGCTCCAGACCCGACCGTCGAAGGTCCCCCAGTTGTAGACCTCGCAGCGCTGCAGCCGGAAGCCTTTGCTGCCGTCCGCGGTCGCGAAGTCCAGCGGCAATGCCTGGCTTTGGTCATTCACTGCGGTCGGCATCTCCTTCCGGCTGGCCGGCGGATTCGGGGCGGGTCTCACCCGTGGCATGGCCATGGTACTCCGCCAGACGGGCGTTGAACTCCGACAGCCACTGGGCGTCGACGAAGCTCTTGATGATGCGCCGGATCTCGTAGCGGTCGTCCTGTCCGCGCAGGCGGCGCAGAAAACCCAGTTCGATGGTCCGGTTGATGTGCGTATCGATGCGCTGAACCAGGCGGGCTTCGTCCCCGGTTTCCGGCATGAACATGCGGATCATCTCGACGATCTCGTCGCGGGAAAGGACCAGGCGGGTCGCGCCGTCCGCCGCGTCGTGTTCAGCGAGCTTCCGGCGCAGCAGCGCCAGCATCAGGCTGACGGGATAGCTGAGCTGCCGCCGGGGGACCAGCCGGGGCAGTTCATCTTCATCTTCCGTTTGTGGCCGCTGGCGCAGGTAGGCGCAACCCTCGGTCTCATCGAGCATGAGTTCCAGGCCAACGACGGCCACATAGTCACGCACGCCGGCCTGCAGACGCAGCAGCGTCTGCCACAGCTGCGGCTGCGCATCGGCATACACCACGCCTTTGAACAGCGCGATCAAGGGCAGGGAAATGCCGGCTTCATGCTCCTGGCTAGGTGCGTCGGTCATGCGGCATTCCGTCCGGTGAAGATCACCACCGGCAGGGTGGCCCGGCGCTGCCGGCCGGCGTCATCGGTCCATTGCACGGCGTGGGTACGGCCTTCATCGATCACGCCGAGGCCTTCACCGGTCGCCAGACTAAGCCAGGCAATCAGCTCAGCCAGCCCCTGCTGCAAGGGCGTCTCTTCCAGCAGTTCCGCCAGGGTGATGCTGCGACGAGTCTGCAATGCCCGGCGCATGTGGGCACGCAGCCGCTCCCGGTCGATGTAGACCTGCTCGAAGAGGGCACTCGGGTCGATGTCCGCATCGTGGTCCTCCGGGCGGGCAGAATCGAGCACCGCCGTCAGCGGCGGGCTGAACAGCGGCCGGTCCATGGGCAATTCCACCCGTGGCGCCGGCTCGTCCAGCGCCACGAGGGACTCCGGTGGCGCGTTGCGCACGGCAATGGCATGGCGCTCCAGATCACGCAGAATCTCCATGATGCGGCGGTTCTCCAGCCAGGCCTGATCGTCCAGGTAGCGGCGCAGCTGTTCCGACAGACGAGCGACCGTGCGCTGGGTCACCTCCCCTGCCGCCATCCAGTCGTGGTGGATGCGGCGCAGACGCGGGTCCGGCGAGAGTTGTGCAATGGGCTCCAAAGCCAGGATGCCTTCCAGCAGTTCGCTCAGTTCCTCCTGATGTGCGGGCGACATCAGGAAGTCCCAGAAAGCCCGGAAGCTGCGCCCCTGGTCCGACTCGGCGATGCTGTCGCGCTGGCCGAACACCTCCTCGAGGACGTCCGCGCGGCTGCCTTCCCAGCCGGCGACGCGCTCACGGACCCGGCGGTCGAGATCACGGAAGTTCTGCTCCACTTGGCGGAAATCACCGAGCAGGCCCCGGGCAGTATCGATGGCCTGAAGGAAGCGTTCCCGCAGCCGGGTATCGTCCATGAAGGTCATGCGCCCCTCGCGGACCGCGGCGATCTCAGCCTCGATCACGGCGCGGCGATGTTCCAGCGCCTCGATCCGGGCCCGGGCATCGGTCTCGGTGCCATGCTCGATCTCCCGCAGCAGATCGAAGACCACCTTCAAACGCGACTCGGCGCCGACGAAGGAGCGGTCTTCCAGCCCCGCCAACCATTGCAGTGCCTGCTCTGCGGCGGGCGTCAGATCGTAGTGCGGTTCGTCGGAGTCGGGCGGATAGTAGCGGCGCAGCCAGCCCCGTTCATCGGCCGCCCAGTCGTTCAGGTAGTCCATGCCGCTGCGGGGGTGCAGATCGGCGCCGTGGCGCTCGCGCAGCCGGAAGAGGTAATCGTCGAACTCCGCCGCGAGTTCCTGCTCCGGCATGGTCCGGACATTGGGCGTGATGAAGGCCTGGTGCAGAAAGGCCCCAATCAGCGGCGCGCTGTTCGCGGTCAACAGCCGCCATGCCGGGTGGTCGCGGCGAAGTCTCGATAGGTGGTCGTAGTCCATGTCGCCTGTAGGAGTCGCTCGCGGAGCTGCAAGGATACCCGGTGAAAGGCAGCCTGACTCTCTCCCCTGTCACGGGTTGCCATGCTCGGCGAGGCCCCTCTGATCCCAAAGGCATCCCGGGCGTGGCCCGCAGCGCAACGGCCGAGCCCAAACCCTCACTGGGCGAGGCTGCTCTCCGGGACGCGCCGGTCATGCCGTCGTCCCGTCACGTCTCCGAGGAGACATCAGGCCGCGAGGCCTGTTCGTAGCATTTCCGCTCGCCGCGGACACGATTCAGGTGCGAGATGCGGTCGTCGACGCTTCGCACATTCGACGTTGCCCGAGACTCGTTGACGAATATCCCCGGCCAGAACAACAGCGCATTGGCGACGTTCTTGCCCGTGAAGCCCGATTCGTTGTCCATGTCGCGGCGAAGATCTTCGAGTCGCCGGATCTCTGCGACCAGCGCCTCACAGCTCATAGAGTAGTCGTAATCCTCGACCGTGCGGACCTCTCGCTTCGAGACGCACCCCATCGCCATGCTGACCATGGCTACTGCAAAAACGATCCTTGTCACCTGCATTGTCGTTCACCCCTGAAGTTGGCCCCATTGCCGATTCAGGCTGACATGTCGGTGGCTCAATCGATGAGCCTGTGAATGCAGACGGGGAAATCGGGGTCGGACTCCAAAGGAGATTCAGCTCCAGTCCTCGTGTCCTTGGCGAACGCGGAGGATGAAAACATCGCCAGCGGCATTCAACGTATAGACGATCAGATGCGCGCCCACTGGATGGACCCTGACGGGCGGCGTGATTTCCGGGCGCTCGCGGGCCGCGAAGGGATTGGAAGCCAGGAACGCGAAGGCCGCCTCCAGCAGGTCGTGGTAGCGCTCGGCCTGCTCGATCCCGAACTGGCTGACGCCCGCCACGAACAGGTCGACGAATTCGTCCTCGGCCCTTCGACTGAGCCGGTAGGACATCGCGTGGTCAGCCCTCAACCTTGCGTCTGGCCAACTTCTTCAGATCGCCCATCGACGCGTCGCCAGGGCCGCTGGCGATGGCTTCGTCCACCAGGGCCTGCATGTGGGCAATCTTGGCCTCGCGCTCCTGATCGAAGCGCAAAACGGGGTCAGACTACGCCAATCCTTATCCAACTCATTGATTTAAAATCAAAAATGAGTTCGAAAACCTCCCGATTAGCGGCTTAGACGTGCCTTTTGGGCGGGTAAAGTGAGGGTCTAAGGGGCGCTCCTTGCTGGCTGACCTCGCGCGGCCTCGAGCATCGTCCACGATCTTCCTTAGATCGCGCTTTTCGATACCCAAAACGCAGCTCTAAGGTCGAAAACGACACCGCCAAACGAAGATATTCTCAACATTTTCAAAGGGTTATGATGGGTCCGCGCTGGTCTGACCCCGTCATTGCGATCAGGCGACCGGAAACTGGCGGATGAAGCGTGTCATCTCCTCCGCCACCACTTCGCCGAGATCCTCCTGGATGAAGTGGCTGGCTGCATACACCTTGTGCTCTATGCCGGGGGCCTTGGCCCCCGGCATGCGCTCGCGGTAGGCCTTGCCCTTACTGGCGAAGGTGAACGGGCAGGCGTCGCCCCAGAGCGTCAGCACCGGCCCCTGCCAGCGCTCCAGCACGGCCCACGCGGCGTCGTTGCGCTTTCGCTCAGGGTCGTCCGGCGTGATCGGGACCAGCAGCGGGAACCTCCTCGCGCCCGCCGCATACTCGTCGCTGGGGAACGGTGCGTCGTAGGCCCGCAGCGCTGCCGCAGAAACGGGCGTTGCGCACCAGCCCGGAACGATCCGGGAGGGCAGCAGAACATCCACCGCCTGGCTGTAGACGCGCCACGAGAGGAAGTAAAGCGGGTTCGACGCCGCCACCGACGCGCGGACCTTCTCCGGATCGATGACATTGCCGTCGCCGAGCATCGCGCGCCAGTCGATACCGAACTGCGCCTGCAGCACCTCTGGCGGCAGCGGTCCCTGTGGCTCGAGGCCCGGGAGGCCGGGCATCGACGACCCCGGCAGGTCCGTGTTGGAAAACACGGCGCGGGCAAAGCGCTCGATGTTCTCGGCAAGCACCCGCCCGCCGATCAACCCGCCCCAGTCCTGGCCGAACACCGTCATCCGGCGCAGATCAAGATGCTCCAGCAGGCGCGTGACCCAGCCCACGTGGTTGCTGTAGGTGTACGCCTTGCCATCCACGGGCTTGTCGGAACGTCCGAAGCCGATCAGGTCGGGCACGACCACCCGAAAGCCGGCGCGCTCGAACACCGGAATCATCTTGCGATACAGGTAACCCCACATGGGTTCGCCGTGGAGCAGCAGCAGGGTTTCCGCCGCGTCCCGCGGCCCCGTGTCGACGAACGCCATGGACAGCCCCGGCTCCACCTCGAAGTAGTGCGGCGTCCACGGGTAGTCGTCGATGAACTGAAAGCGCGATTCAGGTGTACGAAGCACACCGGTTCGCGGTCCGGGCCTCGCAGCTGACTTCTCTTCCGGCATGGGGCGTCTCCTGATTCCAGTCTCAATGCAGTCATGGTGAGCAGAGAGGTCTGCTCAGGTTGCACTTTTCGCTACCAGGAACGCCGCTCCAAGATCGGCAATGCCACCGCCCGACCAAGAGATTACCAACGTTTTCCGAATGTGGTGCTGAAGCTGCGATGACGCTGCGCTGTTATCACCCCAAGGTTACTTGCAGCGGAGTTTGCGCCACAATGGCAAGAGCGCCGGAATTCACCAGCACTTGGTAGCGAGCTCAGGTTGACATGAGAAAGTATCGGCGAGTCATGATCATCGTCGTGATCGTGGCCGTAGTAGCCCTTCTGATCTCGCGGATGCCAAGTGGGTTCAGCAGCGACCTGTCGCGGGTCGGCGACGACATCGTCACCGTGGTTTTGGTGCATGACCACAACTTCGTCGCCAGCATCGAGCTGATGGACAAACTCAATCGTGTTCGCGGCGAATTCGAACCGGAGGTCAAGTTCCTCGTCGCCGACCCCAATCACCCCGACGGCAGGGCGTTCATTCAGACCCATGACCTGGCGATCATCCGGCTCTACGTGTTCGATGCTGCCGGGAATCTGCGCGCGGAGCGACGCCATCAGGGCGACATCCAGTCCCTGCGCCGTTTTCTCAAGGACAACACGCAGTAACCTCGCCATCTTGGATGGATTCAAGTCGCGCCGGGTACTGCCACCGTAAACCACTCGGGAACCGTGACCATGCCAAGCCTTCCGAAACAAATGCTCCTGTTCGCCGCGCTGCTGATCGTCCTGGGGCTGGGCGCATTCCTCGCGTCTGGTAGCCAGACCGCCTTAATGCCGGCCTACCCGGGCGTTGTGCTCGCAATTCTCGGTGGCCTTGCAATCGCCTTCGAGGGTGGTCGGCGGCATCTGATGCATGCCGCTGCCGTCGTCGCCCTGCTCGGCGCGCTGGCCCCGGCAGCGGCGCTCGGCATCCGGGCGGCGCAGATGAGTCCACTCGCCCTGACGGTCAACCTTGGCATGCTCGCACTCTGCGGCGGGCTGCTCATTCTCATGGTGCGCTCGTTCATCGCCGCCCGCCGGGCAACCTGACGCCTGACGGAGAGGCGAGGTCAGACCTCGTCAGCGCGATGGCCGGAGCACGTGGCAGCGGGGCACGATTCGCGTAACTTCGGGGGAATCGCGGCCGGGGAGGCCCTGCCATGCTGGGAAACGAACGACGTCTTGAGGTCTTGCTGTTCGTCGTGCTCACTTTCGGCATCACCTGGGGACTCGCCGGATTATTCTTCGCCTTCCCTGCATGGATCGAATCGATCTTCGGTCCGCCAAGCGCCATCCACCCGCTGTTCGTCATCGCGGTCTGGTCGCCCAATATCGCAGCGGTGGCGCTGGTCCTGACGCGTGGTGGCTGGCCAGTGCTGAAGGACCTGCTCTCGCGACTGCTGCGTTGGCGCGCTTCGCCGTGGATGTGGCTCGCTGCGATCCTGTTCTATCCGGCCCTCATGTTGCTGGTTCAGCTGATCGGACTGGCCTTCGGCCAACCTCTCGCCGGCCTCGACGTGTGGCTCCAGGGCGTCGTCATCGGGTCCTTGAGCCTGCCGATCCTGCTGCTCGGCCCGCTCGGAGAGGAACTCGGCTGGCGGGGCTATCTGCTACCGAGACTGCTCGAAGGCATGAGCGCCATCGTCGCCGGCCTCGTCGTCGGTGTCATCTGGATGGTCTGGCATCTGCCGGCATTCTTCATCGCCGGTTTGCCGCAGGACGACATGGCGATCCCGATCTTCTTCGTCGCTGGAATCGCCCTTTCGGTTTACGTCACCTGGCTGTTCGTCAACACCCGGCAAAGCATCCTGATCGCCGGCATCATTCCCCATGCCATCGTCAACGCCTACGGTGAGGCGACCGGCGACATGACATGGGTTCAGGCCCTGGTGATGGTCGCCGGCGCAGCCTTGCTGCTGGCCATTCTCGGCCGTCATCTCAAAGGGGGTCAGAGGCGCTCGTGGCCGTGGTAGCGCGCGTACAGCCACTCGTTGCCATCGGCATCGAAGAGCACGATCGGATAGGTATCGACCCGGCCTCCGATCTCCATGCCCGGCGATCCCCAGGGCATGCCCGGGGCACTGATCCCCAGCGCATCCGGCCGTTCAGCGAGAAGCCGCCGCACGGCATCCGCCGGAACGTGTCCCTCCACCAGGTAGCCGCCGATCTCCGCCGTGTGACAGGAGGCCAGGCGGCCCGGAACACCCAGGTCTCGCCGCGTCTGCGCGATGTTGTCGGACAGGCGGAGATCGATCACGAACCCTTCCCGGCGCATGTAGGCGGCCCAGTCGCTGCAGCAGCCGCAGCCCGGGTCGTAGTGCAGGGTCATGCTCAGCGCACCATTCGCCGCCCCGCTGCCCGCGGCCACACCACCCGCAGGCGGATCCACGTCCGCGCAGCCTCCGAGCAGGATCAGGCTAGCGGACAGCAACCAGCAGATCCGAAACAGGCGCACATTCGCGCCGGCCACGCCACGCCTAGCGCTCGTCATCATCATTCTCCTGATCAACTTTGGGGATCCAAACCACCAGCCGGCCGTCACCTCAGAGCATGCCACACGTAGACCGCTGCCCGTACCGTCACCAGGGGCGGCCACAAGGCTGCGTTGACCAGGCGAAGGGGCAGACCAACCCAACCATCAGGCCTTGCCGCAACCAACACCCACAAGATTCCTTAGGTCGCCGTTTTTGGTACCGAAAAGGCCGCTCTAAGCGCGATGAAGGCCCGAACGTGGAAAAAATCGCTCGTCTGTCCAGGCACCTACCCTGGGCCACCCTAGTCTGACCCCAGCGGCGGGCAAAGATCGTCGATGAATTCGGATTTCCACCCACCGCTGCATCCGAAACCCGAGAGACGATCTACGGTTTGACCCGCAGCGAAACCTCGGGTGACATCGTTCGGGGGGTCGCCCCTCGCATCGAAGACAATACCTCAGCGGGGCCCCAGGCCTGCCTGAGTTGTGCGCAATGGAAACAGCGAAAGTGTCGCACATGGGTGTTTGGCTGTTCCGGGAGGCGGTCCTTACGCAGCCGGAAATGCCTGCGCCGCCCGGGTCAGAGTCTCCCGTACACGCCGTGCCCGAACCTACCTCATGGGCACTCATGATGACCGGGATGCTGGGTCTTTGGGGCCTGCGTCGCCGTCGCAGCGCCAGGCAGCCCTTGGTCTGACGAGAAGCGGGGTCAGGGAGATCGCACCAGCCTGACCCCGCCGTTGATCTCAATCGAGCACGCTACCATCACCTGCTCGAAGCGACTCGCGAACCCGATCAGAAGCCCCGACTGGGGAAGGCGGGGTCAGACAACGCGATTCTTATCCAACTCATTGATTAGAAGACACAAATGAGCGCCATACCCTCTTGATCTGGGGCTTAGACGCGCCTTTTGGGCAGGCAAAACGAGGGTCTAAGGGGCTCTTGTTCCTGGCTGACATCGAGCGGCCTATCGCACCCGCCACGATTTTCCTTAGAGGGCGCTTTTCGGTACCAAAACCGCGGCTCTAAGGCCGTAAATGGCACCGATCTACGCAGCGATCATCAATGTTTTCAGCAAGTTATCCTGACGTTTCGCTAGTCTGACCCCAGCATTGCCAGCGCTGAATCAGTGAAGCGGCGACGTATAACGCAAACGGCCGAAGTTTAAGTACTCAAATGGACGATAGTGTAAGCATCAATTGGACGGTATTCTGGTCGCTCTTCGGCCCGCTCCAGAGGTGAGCCATGAGTGGCGACTATCTGCCACGACCGATTCGTGACCGGGTGCTGGAGTCTCTCGGCGATACGCCAACGGTCTGTCTGCTGGGCCCCCGCCAGGTTGGCAAGACGACCCTCGCACAGCGCGTTGATTCAGAGCGCAGCTACCTGACTCTGGATGACCCGACTCTGCTTCAAGTCGCGCAGCAGGATCCCCTTGGGTTTGTCGACAGTCTGCCGGACCGCGTGATCCTGGACGAAGTTCAGCGCGCACCCGAACT
>JAFIFJ010000114.1 GCA_020832085.1 Gammaproteobacteria bacterium
GCGCTAGCGCCCGCAGGGCGATGCGCCGATTGGCATGACGTGCAGCGAAGCCGGTGCCTTCAGCTTCGGTACAACGCCTCGCAATCGGCCCATTCGCTGCGCGAATAGGGCTCTGTTGCGGACCATCCCTGGTCCGCCCCCCTACGGGGCGCCCTGCGGGCGACGCACGCTGCTCCTGGCAGCATGCGCCCACAAGGGCGGGTTCCAGTCTGAAAAGTTGATCCAAAATCAAATGGTTGTCGTATGTTTCATAGGAGCCGCCACGAACGTTGTTCGTTCGCGCTGTCGCGGAAGAAACTTGCGATGCGCTGACTGTGGGCGCATTTCGTCTGGAACGAAATGCGTCGCACGCAGTGCGCCGCGCCGATTGGCATGACGCGCAGCGAAGCCGGTGCTGTCGCTTCTGGTAGAGCGCTTCGCAATCGGCCCATTCGCTGCGCGAATAGGGCGCTCCCACAAGTGCGTGTTCCGATCTGAAAAGTTGTCTCAAAATCAAATGGTTGTCGTATGTTTCATAGGAGAGCTTCGTCTTCGAGTCACGCCCGCTCGAGGACGACGGGCAGCTCTGAGTAGCCGTTGATGAAGTTGCTGCGAATGCGCACCGGCTCGCCCACCACCTCGATGCGCCGGAAGCGGGGCAGCAGTTCCTCCCACAGCACCCGCAGCTGCATCTCCGCCAGACGGTTGCCCATGCAGCGGTGGATGCCGTAGCCGAAGGCCACATGATGGCGGGCGTTGGGACGTTCGATGCGCAGTTCGTCAGCCGCCTCGAACACCGCCTCGTCGCGATTGCCCGAGTAGTACCACATGGCGATCTTGTCGCCTTCGCGGATGCGTTGGCCCCCGAGCTCCACGTCCGTGGTGGCCGTTCTTCGCATGTAGGCCAGCGGCGTCTGCCAGCGGATGATTTCCGGCACCAGATTGCGTACCAGCGCCGGGTTCGCCCGCAGGGTGGCGAACTGATGCGGAAACCGGTTCAAGGCCAGCACGCCGCCGCTGATGGAGTTGCGGGTGGTATCGTTGCCGCCGACGATGAGCAGGAGCAGATTGCCGAGATACTCCATCGGCGGCATGTTCCGGGTGGAGGGGCCATGGGCGAGCATGGAGACTAGGTCGGGTGCGGGCGGACGTCTGGCGCGTTCCTCACGCAGCGCGGTGAACACCTCCAGGCATTCCCGCAACTCGGCTCTGGCCTGTTCCCGGCTCGTCACCACACCGGTCTCCGGGCCGCCGGTGGCGACGTCGGACCAGCGGGTGAGTTTGCGGCGGTCCGCAAACGGAAAGTCGAACAGGGTGGCCAGCATCTGGGTGGTGAGCTCGATGGACACGGCGTCCACCCAGTTGAAGGTCTCGCCTGCGGGGAGCTGGTCGAGAATGGCGATCACGCGCTGGCGCAGGGTGTCTTCCAGGGCCGCCAGATTGCGCGGGGCCACCACCGGTGCCACCGTGTTGCGCTGCTCGTCGTGCCGGGGCGGGTCCATGGCTATGAACTGGGCCAGCTCGAAATCCTCGGGCTGGTCCATGAGCACGATGCTGCCCGCAGACGAGAACAACTGATGGTGGGTGTCCACGTACATGATGTCGGCGTGGCGGGTGATGGACCAGAACGGTCCGTTGTGGCTGTCGGGGTGGTAGTGGACTGGATCCTCGGCGCGCAGGCGCTCGAAGTAGGGCGCCACGACGCCCTGCTCCCAGAGGTCCCAATGGGTGACGTTGATGTCCTCGAGGGGCACGGAACGGGCATGTTCCCGGGCCGTTTCGAGGCGATCTGCAACCGCGTCATCGAAACCCACGCTGCATTCTCCCGCACGGTATCAAGGCCAGCCATGATGCCCTTTCCCGGGGCCGGAACGCGAGTCGCCAGGGGAGGCGGTGGGGCATGCTGAATGGCGTCGAAACCGGCGTCGTGCTGTGGGTGCTGCTGGGCAGCGCCTTCGGTGGAGCAGCCCGCTACCTGATTTCCGAGACGGTGGCTCGCGGCCTGCAGGAGCGCTTCCCCTGGGGCACGCTGGTGGTGAACGTCAGCGGTGCGGTGATCATCGGCGCGTGGTTCGGAGCGGGTGTGGGCAACCCGGTCCTGCAGGCCGGATTCGTCCTCGGGTTCCTGGGCAGCTACACCACGGTATCGAGCTTCGCCCTGCAATCCCTGCTCCTCTTCCGGGAAGGCCGCTGGCATGCCGCTGCAGGCTATGCGCTGATGTCGTCGCTGGCCTGCCTGCTGGGTGCTGCCGTGGGCTATGCCGCCGGCAACGTCATCGCGGGAGGACCCTGATCCATGCCTGATTGGCGTCTGGATGGGACCGCGGCGCTGCTCATTGGTCTGGGCAGCGCCCTGGGCGGGTTCTCGCGGGTCCTGGTCGGCGCTCAGTTCGCCGAACTGCCCGAGCTGGGCACGGCGCTGGTGAACGTCAGCGGCGCGTTGCTCATGGGGCTGCTGCATGTGGTGACCTTGCCGGCAGGGCGATGGCCCATGCCGGTAGGCTTGCGTCAGGCCCTGCTTGCGGGTTTTCTCGGCGGCTTCACCACCTTTTCCATTCTCAGCATGGAGACCCTCATGCTGCTGCAGGCGGGACAGCTGCCGGCGGCGACACTCAACCTCTTCGGCTCCCTGGGTCTGGCGCTGCTGGCCGTGGCAGCCGGCCATGCCCTTGGCGAGCGCCTGAACGGATGACTTCATGTTCCTGATCAAGAAACTCGTTGGCACCTTGGCCATGCCCTTGCCCCTGACGCTGATGCTGCTGCTGGTGGCGGGGATGCTGGCGCTGCTGGGGCGGCGGCGCGCAGCCCGGGGACTGGGGATCGGCGCGCTGCTGTTGCTGTTGCTGGCGTCCTGGGGGCCGGTGGCAGATGGCCTGCTCGGGACCCTGGAGGGGCGATATGAGCCCGTCCTCGACGCCCGCAGCGTCCCGGCTGTCAGTCACGTGGTGGTGCTCGGCAGTGGTTATCGCGCCAATCCGGATCTTCCCATCACCTCGCAGCTGGGTGACTCTGCCGTGATCCGGCTGGTGGAAGGTGTGCGCCTGTGGCGGCAGGTGCCCCATGCCCGACTGGTGCTGACCGGCGGCAACGTCTTCGAGCGCGAGTCGGTAGCGAGGGGGTACTCGCGGCTCGCGGTGGCGCTGGGGGTGGATGCCCTGAGCATGGATGTGCTGGAGATGCCCATCGACACCGCTGAGGAAGCCTACGCGGTGAGGGATCTGGCCGGGCGCGAGGCCCGCATCCTGCTGGTCACGTCAGCGTCACACATGGACCGGGCCCGCAGGCACTTCGAACGGGCGGGCCTTGACGTGATTCCAGCTCCCACCCGTCACAAGAGCCTGGGTGAGGACCGGTCGCGATTCGACTACTGGGTCCCGTCCGCCTCCCATCTGCGCAAGACGGAACGGGCCCTCTACGAGTACCTGGGGCGGGTGTCCTTGTGGCTGGACCATCGCGCCTAGATTTCAGCCCATCATGTTATTTAAAATCAATTAGTTAAATCGTATCTGTGAGAAACGACTTCATATCAACGCCTCGATCAACCGCGGCCCCCGTTGCCGCAGCGCGCTCTCGATCTGAGTGTTGAACTCCGCCACGGTGGTGGCCCGGGAGGCCTCCATACCCATGCCTTGGGCCAGCTGGACCCAGTCCAGATTCGGGTTGGAAAGATCGAGCATGCTCATGGCTTTCGGGCCGGGGTTATGGGCGCCGACCCGCATGAACTCCACCTGCAGGATGGCGTACTTGCGGTTGGCGAAAATCACCACGGTGATGTCGAGCTGTTCACGGACCATGGTCCACAGGGCCTGGACGGTGTACATGCCGGAGCCGTCAGCTTCCAGACTCAGCACTTTACGGTCCGGGCAGGCCACCGCAGCGCCCACGGCAGCCGGTAAACCCTGGCCGATGGAGCCGCCGGTGAGCGAGAGCCAATCGTGGGGTGGGCAGCCTGCGGTGGCCGGCGGCATACCGAAACCACTGGTGGCGGCTTCGTCCACGACGATGGCGCCCTCCGGCAGCCAGGCGCCGATGGCCTGGGCAATGGTCTGGGGGTTGAGTTCGCCGTCGCGGGGCGGTGCAGGTCTTGCCGAAGGCGCTACCGCACCCGCTTCGCGAGCGCCGAGGGCGTCGGCCAGGGCCTCCAAGGCCGCGCTGAGATCTCCCTCTGCACCGGCCAGGGAATGGACTTTGCAGCCATCGGGCACCAGATGACTGGGCTTGCCCGGATAGGCAAAGAACGACACCGGTGGTCGCGTTCCCACGAGAATCATGTGGCGGATCCCGGCGAGGACTTCCTCCACCTGCTCGCCGAAGTAGGGCAGGCGTTGAACGCCGACGATGCCCGCCCCACGTTCGATACGGGCGACGAAGGTATCGGAGAACAGTCCTGCACCCGTCGCGGCGGCAATGCGTCCGGCCACAGCGAGATTCTCCCGCCGCAGTGCTGCGCCGTTCATCAGCAGGATGGCAGGTTCGCCGGAACGCAGGGCCGCAGCGGCTGATGCCACGGCGTCAGGCTGCACCGGCGCGGCCGCGGGAATGGGCAACGGCGACGCGGCCCCTTCCGGTGCCGGGTTCCAGGCGGTGTCCGCCGGCAGGATCAAGGTGGCGATCTGACCCGGGGGCGTCAGGGCTGCGCGCACGGCTTCCGCACCATCGCGGGCCACCTCGGCGGCGAACCGGGAGGTGCGCACCCAGTGGGACATGGGTCGGGCAACGCCTTCGATGTCTGCGGTGAGGGGGGCGTCGTATTGGCGATGGTAGGTGGCGTGTTCGCCGACCACGTTCACCATGGGGCTGCGTGCGCGTTTCGCGTTGTGCAGGTTGGCCAGGCCATTGCCTAATCCGGGCCCGAGATGGAGCAGGGTGGCTGCGGGCCGCCCCGCCATGCGGGCATAGCCGTCGGCGGCGCCGGTCACCACTCCCTCGAACAGCCCTAATACGCAGCGCATGTCCGGGTTGTCGTCCAGGGCGGCGACAAAGTGCATCTCCGACGTGCCCGGGTTGGCGAAGCAGACATCGACCCCGGCCGTCACCAGGGTCCGTACCAGACTTTCAGCACCGTTCATGGATGATCCTCTCCCCTCTCGAATCGGCGAAGGCTAACCCACCCGCGTGCGCGGTCACAGCTGCTTCGACCGGCAGCGGTGTCTTGCAAAGCACGGGGAAGGCTTTAGCCTTCCGGGCTCGACCCCCATGCGGGACCATCGTCACGGAGCCAACCATGAAGCAATACCAGACCACCGGGGCCGGCACGCCCCTCGAACTGATTGAGAGCGCGACGCCTGCGCCCACCGGCAGCGAGATCCTGCTGCGTACCCGGGCCTGCGGCGTCTGCCACTCGGACGTCCACCTGCATGACGGTGAATTCGACTTGGGCGGTGATCGCAAACTGCCTGTCGGGCAGCCCGGAATGACCCTGGGCCACGAGATCATGGGCGAGGTGGTCGCCCTCGGTCCGGAGGCGGCGGGCGTGGCGGTGGGCGATCTGCGGGTGGTCTATCCCTGGATCGGCTGCGGCACCTGCAGCACCTGTCTGCGCGGCGACGAGCACTTGTGCATGGTGCCGAGCGTGCTCGGCATTCAGAAAGGGGGCGGCTTCGGCGATCACGTGCTGGTGCCCGATGCCCGTTATCTCTTCGATTTCGGATCGGCCGATCCGGCCCTGGCGGCCACCTATGCCTGTTCCGGCCTGACCGCCTACAGTGCCTTGAAGCGGGTCGGGAAGCTCGCTGCAGGCGACCACGTCGTCATCGTCGGCGCCGGCGGGCTCGGGCAGATGGCCCTGCAGATCGGGCGCGCGGCCTTCGGCCTGACGCCCATCGTCGTCGACATCGATGCCGGCAAACTCGACGCCGCCAAGGCTGCCGGTGCGGCCCACGTCATCAACTCCAAAGACGCGGATGCAGCCAAACAGATCAAGGGGCTGACCGATGGCGGCGCGGTGGCGGCGCTGGACTTCGTCGGCTCGGAACCTTCTGCGAACTTCAGCCTGTCCATCCTGCGCAAGGGCGGCAAGCTCGTCGTGGTCGGCCTTTATGGTGGCCAACTGTCCTTCCCCCTGCCGTTCTTCCCCATGATGGCGCGCATCATCGAGGGCAACTATGTAGGCAGCCTGAGCGACATGGCGGAACTCATGACGCTGGTGAGAGAGGGGCGGGTCGAACCCATACGCATCGATCGCCGTCCTGCCGCCGACGTGGAATCCATCCTTGGCGAACTCAAAGCGGGCCGGGTTCAGGGTCGTGCCGTTCTGGTTTATGACTGAGCGCAGGCCCGACCGCCATCCGCAGCGGCGGGCGCTGCCCGTTCCGGAACAACCCTTGTCAGGAGGTCCACGTGGCTGACTTCGACTATGACCTGTTCGTGATCGGTGCCGGGTCGGGCGGCGTGCGCGCCAGCCGCATGGCCGCGAGCTACGGCGCCCGGGTCGGCATTGCCGAGGAACGCTACCTCGGTGGCACCTGCGTCAACGTGGGCTGCGTACCGAAGAAGCTCTTCGTCTACGCCTCCCACTACCGGGAAGACTTTCACGACGCGCAGGGCTATGGCTTCGAGCCGGTGGCGCCGGCCTTCGACTGGCAGCGCCTGCGTGACAACAAGGATGCCGAGATCAAACGCTTGAACGGCATTTACGGCAACCTGCTCGAGGGTGCCGGGGTCACCCTCCACGATGGCCGGGCGCGACTTGTCGATGCCAACACGGTGGCCATCGGTGATACCACGCTGAGCGCTCGCTACATCCTCATCGCCACCGGCAGCTGGCCCTACGTGCCTGATGTTCCAGGTGCCGAACTGGCCGTGACGTCCAATGAGATGTTTCACCTCGACAGTCTGCCGGGGCAGGCGGTGGTGGTGGGCGGGGGCTATATCGCCGTGGAGTTTGCGGGGATCCTCGCTGGGCTCGGAGTGGACACCACGCTCATCTACCGGGGCAGTCTGTTCCTGCGCGGTTTCGACGACGGCATCCGTGACTTCGTGGCCAGGGAAATCCGCAAGAAGGGCGTCAAGCTGGAGTTCGACACCGAGGTCACCCGCATCGAAGCGCTTGCGGACGGGCAGCGGCGCTTGCATCTCCAAGGCGATGGCGCGCGCACTCTCGATACCGGCTTGGTATTGTATGCGACAGGAAGACGGCCGCTGGTGGAGGGTCTTGGCCTGGATGCTGCCGGAGTGGAACTCGATGAGCGCGGCGCCATCCGTGTGGATGAAGCGTTTCGAACCTCGGTGCCGAACATTCTCGCCTTGGGCGATGTCATCGATCGCTTTCAACTCACGCCCGTGGCCATTGCCGAAGGCATGGCGGTGGCCAAGGCCCTGTTCCGCGGTGAGCCCGTGAAGATGGACTACGAGGCCATTCCCACGGCGGTGTTCTGCCAGCCCAACATCGGCACGGTGGGGCCCACGGAGGCTGAGGCGCGGCAACGGCACGGTCACATCAAGGTGTTCGAATCGGAGTTCCGGCCCATGAAGCACACCATGACCGGAGCTGAGGAACGTACCTTGATGAAGCTGATCGTCTCGGCAGCCGACGATCGGGTCGTGGCCGCCCACATGGTGGGCGCCGCCGCCGGTGAGATCATTCAGGGTCTGGCCGTCGCCATCAAGGCGGGCGCCACCAAGGCCCACTTCGATGCCACGGTGGGGATTCATCCGACGGCAGCGGAGGAATTCGTCACCATGCGCGAGCCGGTTCGCAGTTGATCCGCAAGCAGTAGGGAAGAAGTGATGACCGAAGCCTCCACAAAGCGCATGTCGCTGCGCCTGCCGCTCGCCCTTGCGGCTGCTGCCGCCCTGTTCTGGGTGGCCACGCAGCTGTTTCCACCACCCACCGACGAGCCCGAGCCGGCACCGCTCACCGAGGCGGATGCCGAGTACTGGCGGGAGCAGGGGCGGCAGGCACTGCGGCAGGCAGGCCGGCCTTCTCCGCCACCGCCGGCCCGCAATGTCATCCTGTTCGTCGGGGACGGCATGGGTGTTTCCACTGTGACGGCAGCCCGCATCCTGGCCGGGCAACTGGCGGGAGGCCCGGGGGAAGACCACCGGCTGTATATGGAGACGCTGCCGCGCACCGGCCTGGCCAAGACCTACAACGTCAATCAGCAGGTGCCGGACTCCGCCGGCACCATGACCGCCATCATGACCGGCGTGAAGACCAATGCCGGCATCATCAGCCTCGATGGCCGCGCTCGCCGGGGCGATTGCGAGAGCAGCCTGGGCACGGAAGTGCCGACCTTGCTGCAGCAGGCAGCGGCGGCCGGAATGGGGACAGGGGTCGTGACCACGACGACCATCACCCACGCCACCCCTGCGGCCACCTATGCCCACGCTGCCGACCGCAACTGGGAAGTGGATTCCGCCATGCCCGCTGCAGCCATCGAAGCGGGTTGTCAGGACATCGCCAGTCAGCTGCTGGCCCTGGCCGCCGAGGGCGGCGTGGACGTGGCCCTGGGCGGTGGGCGGGGCATGTTCATGCCCCAGGGCATGCCGGATCCGGAATACGACTTTCTGGACGGGCGCCGCGCCGACGGCCGCGATCTGGTGGCGGAGTGGCTGATGCTCGGTCCCAACAGCGCCTACGTGTGGAATCAGGCCCAGTTCGATGCCCTCACCGAGCATGCGCTGCCGGTGCTGGGCCTGTTCGAACCCTCCCACATGCAGTTCGAGGTGGATCGGGGCGATGACCCTGCCGGAGAGCCGTCACTGGCAGCCATGACGGCGTTCGCCATCGAACGTCTCGCCCGCAACCCCAACGGTTACTTTCTGATGGTGGAAGGGGGCAGGATCGACCACGCCCATCACGCCAACAACGCCTGGCGCGCCCTCACCGATACCATCGCCATGGACGAAGCGGTACGTGTCGCCGGTGAGCTGACCTCAGCTGACGACACCCTGATTGTGGTGACGGCGGACCATTCGCACCCGGTGACGCTTGCAGGCTACGCCACCCGGGGCAATCCGGTGCTCGGTCTCGTCCGCGGCAACGACCGCTCCGGAGCACCCCGCGGGGAGTCCAGTCTCGATGGCCTGGGGCTGCCGTATCAGACCCTGCTCTATGCCATCGGTCCGGGTCATCACGGTCTGAGCAACACTCAGGAGGCTGGTCCCAAGCGCGTTCCCCATCGCTTCGAGACCATCGGTCCGCACCCGCAGGGGCGGGGTGATCTCGGCACGGTGGACGTCACCGATCCGGCCATGCTGCAGGAGTCGGTCATTCCCCTGTCCTTCGGTGTCCACTCCGGGGAGGACGTGCCGGTCTTCGCCCGTGGACCCGGCGCGGATCTGGTCAGCGGTGTCTACGAACAGAACGTCCTCTACTTCATCATGCGCAGGGCTCTGGCGGATCGGCTCGGAGAGTGATGCTCAGGCAGCGGCCGGATGTCGACGCGGGCACGCCATTTGCGGTCCTCGCCGCTTCCCGTATGGCGCTGATGCAGGAAGCTTGATAGCTTCTGCGCTGCCTCGCGCTCCACACGTCCTGCAGTCAGGCTGCGACAAAGTGTGGTTCGGTCAGGTCCCCCGGGGGATCTGATGGGAGCCGCTTCGAAACGGTACGCGCACCCCAACAGGTTGCTGAAAAGAGTTCTTCAGCAGCCTGCTCACTCTCAATCTTGCGGATCAGGGGATCGCTCGATGTCACTGAAAATCACTTTCGAACTGGAAGAGCAGGATCTCAAATACTTCCGCGCGCAGATGAATCGCGCGCGCAAGGTTGCCAAGGCAGCCACGGAAGAGGAGGTCATTGCCAAGGCGAAGGAAGCCCTGGCCAGCGTGCGCAGCCAGAAAAAGGTCCCGGGCTTTGTGGCCGAGCGCCTCGACAAGGTCGACAGCCTGATCAACATGCTCGGCGACGGCGAGTGGGCACTGGAGGCCAAGGAGCGCAAGGACGTGGTGACGGCGCTGTCCTACTTCAATGATCCCGAGGACATGATCCCGGACAACATTCCGGTCATCGGCCTGATCGACGACGCCATCATGATCGAACTGGTGGTACGGGAACTCGCCCCGGAGATCGAGGCCTACACGGACTTCTGCAACTACCGCAAGGCGGCGCCGAAGGCTTCCCATGAGGACTGGTTGGAGGCCAAACGGCGGGCCCTGTTCGCGCGCATGCGGCGCCGGCGCCAGAGTTCCGTCAGTGCCCGTCGCGGCCCGCGGTTCCGGTTGTTCTGATCGTTCCCGGACTGAGGCCGGACTCAGCGGATGGTGCAGGCCGCACATAAGGCCTGCAGCTGGTCGGCCTCCATCAGACGATCGAGTTGGAGCAGGGGCTCTCCGAACACCCGGCCCAGACGGGTCAGGCTCTGCCAACTGCTGCCCGGCGTGCTACCTGCCAGCAGCCGCCCGCTGTAGCTGCTGAGCATGCGTTCGAGGATGAGGTCACGGGTGGAGGGCGGCTCCTCCAGGTAGTCGATCTGCCAACGGTCGATACCGGCCAGTGCAGCAGCCTGGGCCACGGCCGCATCGAGTCCTCCCAGCTCATCCACCAGACCAAGGCGTTGGGCGGCCGACCCGCTCCAGACCCGGCCTTCCGCAAGAGCCTCCACGGCGGTCAGATCCAGGTCGCGGCCCCGGGCCACCAGTTCCATGAACTGCTGATTGGCCTGGGCCACGCGCTGCTCGAGGATGTCAGCCAGGGCCGGATTCAGCCCCTGCATGGGGTTGCCGGCGCCGGAGAGGCTGTGGGTGCCGACCCCGTCGCTGAAGACACCCAGCGCCGCGAAGGATTCCTCGAAGGTCGGCAGCAGGCCATAGACGCCGATGGAGCCGGTGATCGTGTCCTGCTCGGCAAAGATCCGATCCGCAGTGGCGCTGACCCAGTACCCCCCCGATGCGGCAATGGAGCCCATGGACACCACCACGGGCTTGCCAGCCACCTGGGCCAGTTCCAGTTCGCGCCGGATCAGTTCCGACGTGAAGACGCTGCCGCCGGGAGAATTCACCCGCAGAACGATGGCGCGGATATCGTCGTCCTGCCGTGCCTGCCGGATCATGCGCAGAGTGGGTTCGCCCACCGCCGCGCCGCGAGGCTGCTCGCCGCCGATGATCGTGCCTTCGGCCACAATGACGCCGATGCGGGCTTCCCCCTTGCTGCTGCTCCCTGCAGCCACCTGCGGATCACGCAGGTAGCTGCGATGGTCGATCTGCTTGAACGTCCTGCCGTCGCCGTTGCGACCGACGAGTTGGATCAGGCGGTCCCGGCCGGCGTCCCGGGCCAGCAACTCGTCTACCAGCCCGGTCTCCAGGGCGAGGCGGGCGAGATCCCCGCGCATGCTGCGCAGTCGCTGGGGCTGTTCCTCGATGATCGTATCGAGCGTCTCCGGCGACATGCGTCGGTTGCTGGCCACCTGATCACGAATGCTGCGCCAGACCTCGTCGATGAGCTGCTGGGCGTTCTCCCGTGCTTCATCGGACATGTCGTCGCGCAGAAAGGGCTCCACCGCGGACTTGTATTCCCCGGCACGGAAGACGTTGACCCGGACCTTCAGCTTGTCGAGTCCGGAGGCGAAGAAGGTGGGCTGCAGGGCGAGACCGCTGAGCAGGACCTGTCCCATGGGATTGAGATAGAGCTGGTCGGCGAAGCTCGCCAGAAAATACTGGGGCTGGCTCAAGTTGTCGGCGATCACGACCACCGGTTTGCCGGATGCCCGGAACGCGCTGAGGCTCTTGCCGAGACTGTTCAGCGTTGCCGGAGCCGCTCCCGGGAAACGGTCCAGGTCCAGGACCAGAGCCTGGATCCGATTGTCCTTGGCGGCGCGCTCCAAGGCGTGGACCAGGTCCCTCATTTCGATGGGGCGGGCGCTGTCCTGATCCGCGAACAGCAACTCCAGCGGTTCCGGCCGCGGTGCTTCCTCCATGATCGGTGCGTCCAGCTTCAGCACCAGGGCCGCACCATCCGGGACGGCCACCCGCTCGTCGCCGGAGAAGAGCAGCAACAGCACCACGACGATCAGCGCCAGGAACAGAATATTGGCCGTGACGGTTCTGGCGGCGCTGAGGAAGCGGCCGGCGCTGCGGAAGAAGCCCGGGTGTTGCTGGTCTTGGGACGACATTGCGAAAGCTCCAAGTTGGGTCACCTCAAGTCTAGCAGACCGCGGGTCCGCCTCCCTCCCGGCGTCAGTTCAAATGAAGGGATGTTGCGGTGAACTGATGACGGGGCTGATCCCGGCAGATGGCGGGCGCTGTGAGGGCCCGCACGCCGGCAATCGTGCGCGAAGCGTGCTCCCACAACGGCGGTAGCACCGTCGGAGCGGACTCCTCCGCGGTTCCTGCAGGGTGGACAACGGGCCGCCCCGTTGCCGCCCGTGTTGTTGTCGACGCCCGGGCTGTGGTGAAGTTCAGACCTTCTTGGCAGAGAGAGCACGGACCATGCCCAATTCCATCTTTGATCGCGATCTCGACCCAGTCGCGGCCAATCATGTTCCGCTCTCGCCCCTGAGCTTTCTGGCCCGGACGGCGGCGGTGTACCCCAATCACCCGGCCCTGATCCACGCGGATCGGCGTCTGACCTGGAGCGAGGTGGACCGGCGCTGTCGGCGGCTGGCGAGCGCGCTTCAGGGCCGCGGCATCGGTCGTGGGGACACGGTGGCGGTGCTGGCTCCCAATGTGCCCGCCATGTTCGAGGCGCATTTCGGAGTGCCCATGGCAGGCGCCGTGCTCAATGCCATCAATACGCGCCTGGACGCGGCCGCCATCGGCTTCATCCTGGAGCACGGCGAAGCCCGGGTGCTGCTGGTGGATGCCGAGCTGGCCTCGGTGGCCCGCGATGCCCTGTCCCACTGCAGCCATGGGGCCGACATCCTGGTCGTGGACATCGCCGATGCCGCGGTGCCCGATGGGCAACCCATCGGCGCCCTGGAGTACGAAACGCTGCTGACCGAAGGCGACCCGGACTATGCCTGGAAACTGCCCGCAGACGAGTGGGATGCGATTTCGCTGAACTACACCTCAGGCACCACGGGCGATCCCAAGGGTGTGGTCTATCATCATCGCGGAGCCTACCTGAACGCCGTGGGCAACGCGCTGGCCTGGGAAATGGGTCAGCATCCGGTGTACCTGTGGACCCTGCCGCTGTTCCACTGCAACGGCTGGTGTTTTCCCTGGACCCTGGCTGCCGTGGCCGGCACCTCGGTCTGTCTGCGTGCCGTGCGCGAGGAGCCCATCTTCGCCGCACTGGCGGACCACGGAGTCACCCACTTCTGCGGCGCGCCCATCGTCCTCAACACCCTGGCCAACGCACCGGCTGCGGTCCGCCGCGAACTGCCGGGTACCGTGAAGGTGATGACTGCCGGTGCGGCGCCACCGGCCAGCGTGCTGCAGAAGATGGAGGCCATGGGCTTTGCGGTGACCCACGTTTACGGCCTCACCGAAACCTACGGTCCCTGTACCCTGTGCGCACCCCAGGCGGACTGGGAGGACATGGCCCCCGAGGACCGGGCCAGGACCAAGGCCCGACAGGGGGTGCCCTATCACATGCTCGATGGCCTGATGGTGGCGGATCCTGAAACCCTGGAGCCGGTTGCCCGTGACGGGACTGCCATGGGTGAGGTGTTCATGCGTGGCAACAACGTGATGAAGGGCTACCTGAAAAATCCCGCCAGCACCGGCAAGGCGTTCGCAGGGGGCTGGTTCCACTCCGGGGATCTGGCCGTATGGCATCCCGACGGCTACATCCAGATCCGCGACCGCTCCAAGGACATCATCATTTCCGGCGGCGAGAACATCTCCAGCATCGAGGTGGAGGACGTACTCTACCGGCATCCGGCCGTGCTCGAGGCCGCGGTGGTGGCGGTGAGCGACGAGAAGTGGGGAGAGACTCCCTGCGCGGTGCTCACGCTGGCACCGGGAAGCGAAGTCGACGCGGAGGAGATCCGGGCGTTCTGCCGTGAGCACCTCGCCCGGTTCAAGGTACCCGGGCATGTGATCTTCGGTACGCTGCCGAAGACCTCCACCGGCAAGATCCAGAAGTTCGTCCTGCGGGCCGAGGCGGAGCGGCAGATTCACGGCGGCGGGCAGGCATGAAGGCAGCGCTGTGGACGGCGGACGAGCTGACCGAAGCTCTCGAACTGGCCCAACCCGCAGGTGTGGACGTGGGCGGGGTGAGCATCGACTCCCGGACCCTCGAACCCGGAGATCTGTTCATCGCCTTGAGCGGTGAACCCGATGCGCGCTATTTCGGCGCTGGAGGCAGCGGCCGTGACGGCCACGACTTCGTGGCTGCCGCCGGCAGGCGAGGCGCCGCCGCCGCCCTGGTCAGCCGCAGGGTCGATGCCGACATCCCGCTGCTGCAGGTGCCCGATACCTTCACGGCGCTGTGGCAGCTGGCTGCCAGCGCCCGCGAACGGTTTCCGGGTCCCGTGTTCGCGGTGACGGGCTCGAGCGGCAAGACCACGGTCAAGAGCATGCTGGCTGCCGCGCTGCCCGGCAGTCACGCATCGGAGGGCAGCTTCAACAATCACATCGGCGTACCGCTTTCGCTGGCGCGCCTGCCTCGGAATGTCCGCGCCGGCATCTTCGAGATCGGCATGAATTCCCCGGGGGAGATCGCACCCTTGGCCCGACTGGTCAGGCCCCGGGTGGCTCTGGTGCTCAACGTGCTCGGGGTGCACCTGGAAGGTCTTGGATCCCTCGATGCCATCCGTCGCGAGAAGCTCAGCATCGCGACCGGACTGGATGCGGATGGCGTGCTGGTGGTGCCCGATACCCTCGATTTGAGCGACATCGCGCACCGTGGCCGCAGACTGACCTTCGGCACCGGAGTCAGCGCCGACGTGCGTCTGGTGGAGGAGGGTGGCCGGGCTCGAATCGTCTTGCCTGACGGCCATGCGCTGGCGCTGCAGCTGACCGTCGAGGGTCCCCATCGCAGGCTCTCGGCGGCCGCGGTGGTGGCCTGCCTGGTGACCGCGGACCTGGATCCCGCAGCGGCCGTACCGCTGCTGGAAGTGATGCAGCCGCCGCGGGGCCGAGGCGGCAGCGTGGAGGTCGGCGGCGTGCGGTTCATTGATGACAGCTACAACGCCAATCCCGACAGTGTCCGCTTCGCGTTGCAGGCACTGCGGGAACAGCCGGCCCGCCGGCGTTTCGCCCTGCTCGGCGACATGCTCGAACTCGGCGCCGAGGAGCATGCGCTGCATCGTGGCCTGGCGGCGGCCTGCGCCGGTGTCGATGGGGTGTACTGTGTGGGTGAGCGCATGGCTGCACTGCATGCTGCACTCCCTGAATCCCAGCGGGCCGGCTACTGGCGGGACTGCGAGAGCCTGGATATCGAAGCTATCGCCGCAACGCTCGAGGCCGGTGACGTGATCCTGGTAAAGGCTTCCAATCGCATGTTCTGGAAGGCCGGCAGTGTCGCCGCGCTGCTGGCGGCGATGGAACGGCGGCAGGGTGACCATTCGTGACCGGGCGTCATGGCTGGCGCCATGCCATGAGGCCGCGGGCATGGCATACTCCCTTCATGCCAAGGATGTTGTCACCATGATCGTCGACCGAGCGGGACGTCGCTTCCGCAATCTCCGCGTCAGTCTGACGGCGGCCTGCAACTACGCCTGCACGTACTGCGTGGAAGACGGCAAGCGGCTGCTGCGGGCCCGGGATGAACTCACGGCGGCTGAGCTGGTCCACGCCGTGGAACTGCTCATCGAGGTGGCCGGGATCGAGAAGCTCCGCATCACCGGCGGTGAACCCCTGGTCACGCCCAAGTTCGATACCTTCCTGGCGGCGGTCATGACCATGCCGCTGACCGATGTCAGCTTCACCACCAATGGGCAGCTGCTGGCGGACAAGGTGGACCTGCTGGCGCGCTGTGGTCTGGAACGGGTCAACGTCTCTCTGGACACGCTGCACCCGGAGCGGTTTCGCCAGATCGCCCGCGGCGGCGATCTCGACTCGGTACTTCTAGGCATCGAGCGCTGCCTCGAGGCGGGTATCCGCGTCAAACTCAACATGGTGCCGCTTAAGACCGGCAATGCGGATCAGATCCTGCCGTTGCTGGATTACGCCCTGGAGCGTGGCATCGAGCTGCGTTTCATCGAACTCATGCGCATGGGGCATCTGGCCCATTCGGCAGCCTTCGACCGTGACTTCCTGGGCATGGAAGAGATCCTCGGCATCATCGGTGAGCGTTATCGCTACAACCGTACCGACGCAGCCTGGGATTCCACGGCGGTGCGCTTCGATGTTCGGGGCGCCCAGGACACCGTCCTGGGTCAGATCGGCATCATTGCCAACGAGTCGGAACCGTTCTGCTCGAGCTGCACGCGGCTGCGCCTGTCAGCTGACGGCTACCTCCATGGCTGTCTGTCGTCGAGCAACCGCCATGCGGTCAGTGACCTGCTGCGGGGGCCGCGGGAGGAAGCGGTCGCCGGCCTGGAAGCTGCCCTCTGGCGTGCTATGGGCGACAAGCAGGACGTGGCGTTCACCGGCGGCGTCACGGTCATGAAACTAATAGGCGGATAATGTCGCGGGAGCATGCCTGACCTCGGGGATGCCTTCTGGCGCCCGGCTGGCTGACGGAATCCCGCTCGCCGCCGTTCGCCAGCATTCGCCAGGATTCGCCAGCATTCGCCAAGAGGAGTCCAAACCTTGCACGCTCCCATCGAGGTGACCGAACTTCTTGGTGACGGCATCGGGCCGGAGCTGGCCGCGTCCATTGCTGCCATTGCCGATGCCCTGCCCATCGACCTGAGCTTCCGCAAGATCGACTGGTCACTGCCGACCCGGGAGGCGAAGGGACTGGCCTCCATCGACGAAGCGGAGGCGGCCATGCGCGCCACCCGCATCGGTCTGAAGTACCCGACGGTCACCGGTTCCCGCTCACCCAATGCGCTGTTGCGGCGACGGCTGGATTTCAGCGTCATTTATCGACCGGTGATCTCCATTCCCGGCATCTCCTCGAACTTCAAGGAGAACGTCAATGCCCACATCGTGCGCATTGCCACGGGGGGAACCTACGACGATCCCGGTCAGCTGATCGGACGCCATGCGGCGGTGTCCCTGCGCATGGTCGAGCGGGAGCCCTGTCTGCACGCGGCTCACTTCGCCTTCAGGCTGGCGCGTGACAAGGGCTATACGGTGACGTCCGCCTCCAAGCACACCATCCAGCGGGTGACTGACGGCCTGTTCGAGGCGGTGGTGGATGAGGTCCACGATCAGTACGACAAGGACGTTCATCATCACAAGGAACTCTTCGACGCTCTGCTCGGCAAGCTGATCCTGCGACCCCAGGACTATCAGGTGATCCTGGTCCTGAACGAGTACGGGGACTTTCTCTCCGACATGGCCTCCGGTCTGGTGGGCAGCCTCGGTACGGGGGCCAGCGGCAACTACAGTTTCGACGAGGACCACAACGTCGCCCTGGCCATGTTCGATCCGGCCGGCGGCACGGCACCGGACATCGCCGGGCAGAACAAGGCCAACCCGGCGGCCATGATGCTGGCCTTCGGCATGCTGCTCGATCACATCGGCCGCTACGATCTCGGCCACGCGCTGCGTCTGTCGCTGCTCAACGCCATCAAGGACGGGTGCTGCACCGCTGATCTTCGCGGCAGCATGAGCACCACCGAATTCACAGCGGAAGTGGCCGGGCGCCTTCCCGTTCACCTTGCCGAGACTCTGGAGGCGGACGATGGTTGAGTCAGGACGCGCCGACGCTCTGTTCAAGGAAATGCTCGATGCCCAGGCGTCCAAGTCCCTGCCGCCGGTGGAGAAGTGGCATCCCGAGCAACGGGGCCGCATCGATATCCGCATTGCCCGGGACGGGACCTGGTTTCACGAGGGAAGCGAGATCAAGCGGGCGGCCATGGTGAAGCTGTTCTCGACCATCCTGCGGCGGGACGACGGGGACTACTTTCTGGTCACCCCGGGCGAGCAACTGGCCATCGAAGTGGAGGATGTGCCGTTCGCGGCCATCAGCCTGCTGCGCAGTGGCAGCGGGGCAGCGCAGCAGCTTCTGTTCACCACCAACGTGGATGAACACGTTCTGGCTGACGCCGAGCACGCCATCGAGGTCCGCGACCGGGACGGGGAGCCCGCGCCCTATCTGCACGTCCGCAGTGACCTCTGGGCCCTCATGACCCGCAACGTGTTCTACGAACTGGTGGCGATGGCCGAGCCGCACCCCAACGACCCGTCCCGGCTTGGCGTCACCAGCTGCGGCGAGTGGTTCGAACTCGGCAGGGTGTGAGTGCCCGCAGGCGGGTGCTGTGGGAAGGCTCCCGCAGCGCAGCGCAGGGGGCCGATCTGAACAACCTCGCTCGAAGGCCACGCCATCGTTCCCCTGCGCTGCGCTACGGGAAACTTCCCACAATGGCGTGTCGCCTGATTCTGGTGTATCGCTCGGCGGCACGGCGCGCAACTGCACTGCCGCAGCGCAGGAGGGGGCCGATCCTGACAGCTTCGATCCAGCGCAGTCAGCGATCAGCCTGAGAAAACCCTCTCACATGTTCGGGTAAGTCGGTCCGCCGCCGCCCTCGGGCACCACCCAGGTGATGTTCTGGGCCGGGTCCTTGATGTCGCAGGTCTTGCAGTGCACGCAGTTCTGGGCGTTGATCCTGAACTCCGGCTTGCCGCCTTCCTCGATGACTTCATAGACCCCGGCCGGGCAGTAGCGCTGAGCCGGTTCGGCGTACTTGGGCAGGTTCTGTCCGATGGGAATGCTCGGATCGGCCAGCACGAGGTGCACCGGCTGGTCCTCTTCGTGGTTGGTGTTCGAAAGGAACACCGAGGACAGCTTGTCGAAGGTCAGCTTGCCGTCGGGCTTGGGGTAGTCGATGGCTTTGCTCTGGGCCGCCGGCTTCAGTGTGGCGTGATCCGGGACCGGGTCCTTGAGCGTGAAGGGCAGTTTGCCGCCGAACAGGGTCTGATCCACCCAGGTGAAGGCGGCGCCGGCCAGCATGCCGAACTTGTGCATGGCAGGGGCGGCATTGCGCGACCGCTTCAGCTCCGCATGGAGCCAGGAGGATTCGAACTTTTCCAGGTACTCCGGAACCGTCTCGCCGCCCTCGGAACCGGCCGCCAGGCGGGCATGAATGGCCTCGGCCGCGAGCATGCCGGACTTCATGGCCGTGTGGCTGCCCTTGATCTTCAGGAAGTTCAGGAAACCGGCGTCGTCGCCCACCAGCACCGCGCCGGGAACCGTGAGTTCGGGCAGAGCGGGCAGGCCACCCTTGACGATGGCCCGGGCGCCGTAGGACACACGCTTGCCGCCTTCCAGGGTGGAGCGGTAGAGCGGGTGGGTTTTCAGACGCTGCAGCTCGTCGAAGGGCGACAGGTAGGGGTTCGAGTAGCTCAAGTCGACGATGATGCCTATCACCACCTGTTGATTCTCCAGGTGGTACATGAAGGCCCCGCCGGTTGCGGACCTGCCGCTGGACAGGGGCCAGCCGATGGAATGGACCACCTTGCCGGGTACGTGCTGCTCAGGGGCCACGTCCCAGAGTTCCTTCAAACCGATGGCGTAATGCTGGGTGGCGGCGTTCTTCTGCAGGTCGAATTTGGCCTGCAGCTGCTTGCCCAGGTGCCCGCGGCAGCCCTCGGCGAAGATCGTGTACTTCGCCCGGAGCTCATAGCCGGGCGTGAACGTGCCTTTCTGCTCGCCACTGCGGCTGATGCCCATGTCGCCCGTGGCCACACCGTTTACGGCACCGTTGTCGTCGTAGAGGATCTCTGCGGCCGCGAAACCGGGGAACAGGTTCACCCCCATGGCTTCAGCCTGCTCGCCGAGCCAGCGGCAGAGATTGCCGAGGCTGACGGCATGGTTGCCGTCGTTGTGCGTGTCACTGGGAACCAGGAAGCCGGGAATGCGCACCTTGTTTTCGGCCGTGGGCAGCCAGTAGACCTCGTCGTCGGTCACCGGGTTGTTGAGGGGGGCGCCGCGCTCGGCCCAATCCGGAAACAGTTCGTTGAGTGCCCGCGGCTCCACTACCGCGCCGGAAAGGATATGGGCACCGATCTCCGAGCCCTTTTCGACCAGGCACACCGACAGCTCTTCGCCAGCGGCTTCTGCCAGCTGCATCAGGCGGCAGGCCGACGCCAGCCCGGACGGGCCTCCGCCGACGATCACCACGTCGAATTCCATTGCTTCCCGTTCGACAGCTTCGGTCACTCAGTACCTCCTGGGTCGATGGATATGAAGACGTGCCTGCCCGCCTCGAGCAGCGCGGGGTGGGATGCACGGCCAAGCGAAAGTCGCGGCAATGATTGCCTGCCTGGGCACCGCCTGCCTGGGCCCGCCCGGGCTCGTCACGAAGGGCCCAAGTATAGCGAACCACTGGATGTGGCACCAAGCTCCGAGGCCCCACCGCGGCCCGCTTCCCCTCGCTTGTGCAGCTCGGTTTGCCTGCCTTGACCCCCTCTGAGGCAGCCGTCAGAATACGCGCCTTCCGTTTTCGGGGCTTAGGCTCCGGCCATGGTATCAGGCTCCGTCAGCCCCGGTCGCCACGCGCCCTTGGGCTCGCTCGAAATCTCCTGAGAAGCAGGACAAACGAGGCATAACTCCATGAAAGTACTCGTCGCCGTGAAGCGCGTCATCGATTACAACGTCAAGGTCCGGGTCAAGTCCGACCACTCCGACGTGGACCTGAACAACGTCAAGATGGCGCTGAACCCCTTCTGTGAGATCGCCATCGAGGAGGCGGTCCGTCTGAAGGAGGCCGGCACCGCCGAGGAAGTCGTTGCCGTTTCCATCGGCCCGAAGGTCTGCCAGGAACAGTTGCGTACCTCGCTCGCGTTGGGTGCCGACCGTGCCATCCTGGTGGAGACCGACGACGAGCTGCAGCCCCTCTCCATCGCCAAACTGCTCAAGGCCGTGTTCGACAAGGAGGCGCCCGGGCTCGTCATCCTCGGCAAGCAGAGCATCGATGCGGACAACAACCAGACCGGTCAGATGTTCGCGGCTCTCGCGGGTCTGCCCCAGGGCACCGGTGCCTCCAAGGTCGAGATCGACGGCGACACCATCAAGGTCACCCGGGAAGTGGATGGCGGCCTGCAGACCGTTGCGCTGAAGGCGCCTGCCGTGGTCACCACCGACCTGCGACTCAACGAACCGCGTTACGCCTCGCTGCCGAACATCATGAAGGCCAAGAAGAAGCAGCTCGACGTCATGACGCCGTCCGACCTGGGCGTCGAAGTGAAGCAGACCTTCAAGACCATCAAGGTCGAGCCGCCGGCCGAGCGCCAGGGCGGGATCAAGGTCGAGACGGTCGACGAGCTGGTCGACAAACTCAAGAACGAAGCCAAAGTCATCTAAAAGCGGGGTCTACCGAGATGAGCATTCTGGTCGTTGCAGAACACGACAACAGCAAGCTGAACCAGGTCACCCTGCACGTCATCGCCGCTGCCAAAGCGATCGGTGGCGACGTGGATGTGCTGGTGGCCGGCAAGGACTGTGGGGGCGTGGCCGAGGCCGCTGCCAAGATCGACGGCGTCAGCAAGGTGCGCTGTGCCGATAACGACGCTTATGGCCACCAGCTGGCCGAGAACATGGCGCTGCTGATTGCCGAACTGGGCAAGGACTACAAGTACGTCCTCGGCGCCCACAGCACCTCCGGCAAGAACATCATGCCGCGGGCGGCCGCGCTGCTCGACGTCGCTATGATCTCCGACATCATGAGCGTGGAGTCCGAGGACACCTTCAAGCGTCCGATCTATGCCGGCAACGCCATCGCCACGGTACAGAGCAGTGATCCCATCAAGGTCATGACGGTCCGTCACACCGCCTTCGATGCGGTTGCGGCAGAGGGCGGCTCGGCCGCGGTGGAAGCCGTGGATGCCAGCCACGATGCCGGCATCTCCGAGTTCGTCAGCGAAGAGCTCGTGAAGCTCGACCGCCCGGAGCTCAGCGCCGCCCGCGTCGTTGTCTCCGGCGGCCGTGGCATGGGCAGTGGCGAGAACTTCAAACTGCTCGACGGCATTGCCGACAAGCTCGGCGCCGCCATGGGTGCTTCCCGTGCGGCGGTGGATGCGGGCTTTGTACCCAATGACATGCAGGTGGGTCAGACCGGCAAGATCGTAGCACCCGAGCTCTACATCGCCATCGGCATTTCCGGGGCCATCCAGCATCTGGCCGGCATGAAGGATTCCAAGGTCATCGTCGCCATCAACAAGGACGAGGACGCGCCGATCTTCCAGGTCGCCGACTACGGCCTGGTGGCGGATCTCTTCAACGCCGTGCCCGAGCTCGAGAAGAAGCTCAACGAAGTGCTCTGATCTCGCAGAATCCGCCGGGGCGGCGAGTCGCCGCCCCGGCTGCTGTTGCCGCCAGAGCCTTTCGGCTCAGATCACGTCTGGCTCCCGCCCGCCCGTGTACCACGGGACTTCCCGCGCCTGATCGTCCACCTTGTCGGCCACGTCGAGCAGCAGGGCGAACAGCGCCATGCGCACCAGCACACCGTTGTCTGTCTGACGGAAGATGGCCAGGTTCGGGTTGCTGTTGAGGTCGTCATCGAGTTCACGGGCCGCGCTGCGGGAGTCCCGGGGCAGGGGATGCATGATCACCGTACTCGGGGCGCAGTAGCTGGTGTAGATGTCCTGGTTGATCCGGAACAGTCCCCGATAGCGATCCGCTTCCTCCTGGGAGGGGAAGCGCTCCTCCTGGGTGCGGGTGACGTAGAGGATATCCACGCCGCGCACCCCGTCCTCCAGCTGATGCACCGCTTCGACGACGTGCCCGGCAGCTTTCAGGATGGCCACATAGGGCTCGGGCAGGGCCAGCTCCGGCGGACTCACCAGCCGGAACGTGACCTGGTCGAACAGCGCAATGAGCTTCACCAGGGAGTGAACGGCGCGGCCGTAGCGCAGATCGCCCACCAGGGCGATCTTCAGGCCATCCACGGCCCGCTCCTTGTCCGCCAGTTCGCGCCGGATGGTGTAGAGGTCCAGCAGGGCCTGGGACGGGTGCTCATTGGGGCCGTCGCCGCCATTGATCACCGGCACCCGGCTGGCGGCGGCGAATTCCGCTACCGATCCGCCCTCGGGATGACGCATGACGATGACGTCGCTGTAGCCGGACAGTACCCGGGCGGTGTCGTAGAGGGACTCGCCCTTGCTCAGCGAAGAGGCTTTGATCTCGGTGGTCTCGCGCACTTCACCGCCGAGCAGGTTGAAGGCGCAGCCGAAGCTGATGCGGGTCCGGGTGCTCGGCTCGAAGAACATGTTGCCGAGGATGGCCCCTTCGAGGACGCGGGTGATCCGTCGCCGCTCGGCATAGGGGCGCATGCGGTCTGCCACCTCGAAGATGCGTTCGATGTCCTCGCGGCCGAACTGGTCCACGGACAGGATGTGCTGGCCGATGAAATTCATGCAACTACCTGTGAGAGTCGGGCGGACCTTGGCCGTGGAACTGCTTCATCCTTGGGCGGCTGCGCATTATGGCAGCTGCAACGCCAACAAACGAACGCCAGCGTACCCCTTTCGCTCGGTGTTGCTCCCAACCCGCTCTGGACCGTGCAATACATAGAAAGATTCTGACACATTCTTTTGAGGGGTTGCTCCCCTCGTCCGTCTCAGTCAGGTCCCGGTCGTCTTTCTGGACAATCTGTTCGCACGTTGGGCACTGAACCATCAACCAAGGTGCCCGTTCAACCTGATGGATGCATGCTGACCCCGAAGGGGGGCAGCAGCGCCGAATGAGACTAGTGGGGTTAGACATGTCAATCTCAGAGCAGCATGGCGGAGTGATTCGCAGTCTTTCCGCAGCGATTCTGATCGCTTCAGGAGTGGGCATCGTTGGCGCGCCGGCCCAGGCCCAGTCCAGTCCTGCGATGATCGAAGAAGTGGTGGTCACCGGTTCCAGGATTCCACGAGCTGGCTTTGACACCATGCTGCCGGCTACCGTTCTCAATGCTGAGTTCCTCGAAGCCCGTGGCTTTACCAATGTGGCTGACGCGCTCAACGAGATTCCGGCCTTCGGTATTCCCGGCTCAAGTACGGAAGGCACGCAGAGCGCGTTCAGCGTCGGTCAGAGTTTCGTCAACTTTTTCGGCCTGGGCTCCCAGCGTACGTTGACGCTGGTCAATGGTCGGCGTTTCGTCTCATCGAATGCGCCAACCATTTTTTCCGACGGCTCGCCGGGCCTGCAGGTCGACATGAACGTCCTACCCTCATCCATGATCGAACGGGTCGAAACCGTAGCCGTTGGCGGCGCTCCGATCTACGGCTCCGATGCCATCGCGGGCACCGTCAACGTCATCCTCAAAGACGACTTCGAGGGCTTTGAGATCGGGGGCTCCTGGGGAGATCAGGTCAGTGAGCGCGATCTGCGGGAAAGGCAGCTCGACCTGATTTGGGGCGCTAACTTCGACAATGGGCGCGGCAATGTGGTGGTCGCGTTCCAATACAATGATCGTGACGGCCTGATCGCAAGCGACCGCAAGCACTTGGCTCGTGGTTGGCAGTTCCGTGAGCCCGCAGGGGAAAGCGAGTTTACCCGTGTGCTGGTGCCGGAAGGAACCGCCAACATCGTATCCCGAGGTGGTGTGGTGACACCTGGCGACTTCCTGGTGCCGAATCTCGGCATCGGAGCAGTGGGGGCGGAGGCCGACGGCACGCCATTCTTCCGTCAGTTCGGCCCTGATGGCTCCCTGGTCCCCTACAACGTCGGTTCGCCCACGGGCAACGCGGTGTGGTCCATCGGCGGCGAGGGCATCTTCCTACCGGATCTCGAGAACCTCTTCACCCCGATCGAGCGGCGCATCGTCAACGGCTTCACCAGCTACGAGTTGACGTCCAACATCGAAGTCTTCGGTGAATTGCTCTATGCCAATACGACGGCGGCGGAACTGATCGACCAGCCTGCGTACCAGTCAGGCTTGTTTGGTGAGGACTCCTTTGCTTTGAACTTCCAGTCCGACCATCCCCTATTGACGCCGACGGCTCAGCAGCAGTTGGCGGAACTCGGCCTTGATGACTTCTGGTTGCATCGCGCCTCGGTAGACCTTGGGGAGCGCCGCACCGATCAGGAGCTGCATCTGTTCCGCATCGTCGGCGGATTGCGCGGTGACTTCACGATCGCGGATCGAAACGTTGGCTGGGAAGTCTACTACAGCCGGGGTGAATCCGATTCGGACACTCGCCAACTCGAACTGGTGAGCGATCGGTTCTTTTATGCATTAGATGTTGTAAACACGGCCGACGGTCCAGCCTGCCGGGTGGTAGCAGACCCAGGCAGCCGGCCCGATGACCCAGCCGCAGGGTTTGGTACGACACTGCCTCAGGCCATCTTCGACGATTGCGTTCCGCTCAGCCTGTTTGGCAATGGAGCGCCTAGCGCCGAAGCCATTGATTACGTCACCGCGAATGCCACCAGCAAGACGCAGATCACACAGGAAGTGTATGCCCTCAATGCGAACATGGGTCTCTTCGATCTACCGGCTGGCGAGCTCTCCATTGCGGCAGGCTATGAGCGCCGGAACGAGAGCGCGTCCTTTGACGTCGGCGGTCTGGCAACTCTGGGGCTCGGGCGCAGCGTTGGCATCGGCTCCACTGCAGGTGGATACAAGACCGATGAATTCTATGCAGAGTTTTATGCACCTGTCGTGTCCCCAGGTATGGACATTGGCTTTGCGCACAGCGCCTCCATCGAAGGCGCATTCCGAACTGTGAAGAATTCACTCGCTGGTCGCGATGAAGCTTGGACCATCGGCGGACGATTTGCTCCGGTGGCCGATGTGGAGTTCCGCGGAAACGTCACACGTTCTGTGCGTGCACCTGCCATTACGGAGCTGTTTCTTCCGCTGTCGGGGACCTTCAGCTTTGCCAACGACCCCTGTGATGCGCGCTTTGTCGACCAGGGGCCAAACCCCAGCGCCCGACGCGCCAACTGCATTACCGACGGAATTGCGGATCCGGACAGTTTCGTTTCCAACGTGGCGAATGCCTCAGTGCAAGGCGTCACTGGCGGCAACGTGGGTCTTGAGAACGAAAAGGCCGATGCCTGGACGGCCGGGGTTGTGTTGCGTCCCCGCTGGATCGCAGGATTGACGATGTCGGTGGACTATGTGGAGATCGAACTCGAGGACGCTATCGAGAGCTTCACTCTGACGCAGATCATGGAGTCGTGCTACGACCAGGACAGCTTCCCGAACACCTTCTGCGATCAGTTTAGCAGGCAGGCCAATGGGCAGCTCCCGCCCGTAGCAGCCTTCCAATCAGGGTTCGTGAACGCGGGCAGCCGGGACTTCAAGGCCTGGATGGCGGAGATCGACTACAGCACTTCCTTGTCCGACTTGGGACTGTTCAGCGGCGTCAACAATCCGGGCTCCCTCGACGTCACGATGAGCTTGTACTTCCCGCGCAAGGATCTCACTCTGATCCAGCAATCGGAGACAGATCGCCACGGTCAACCCAATCAGAACAAGCGTCAGGGTCAGCTGAATCTGCGCTGGCATCGTGATGCCTGGTCGGTGTTGTGGCAGACCCGCTACCTGGGTAAAGCCGTGATCGACAACAACGACACTCCGACTTCCAGGGACATCCGCACGCTCGATGCTGTGTGGTTGTTCAACGCAGGAGTCAGCTACGAGTTCAACGAAAACATTCGCTTCCAGTTGAATATGAACAACGTATTCGACAAGAAGCCGGAGGCGGCTGCGATCGCAAGCGGCTGGGATAACGCCTATGACAACATCGGTCGTTACTTGAGGGGAACGGTCAGAATCCGTCTTTGATTCAGCAACAGCAGCAAGCGCTTGATGCAATACAGCCCCGGCTTCTGCCGGGGCTTTCATTCAGAGTCCTGGAGTCTTGGCTGGGAGTTTTCCGGAAATCCTGCCCACTTGATCTCGCGATTGTGATCTGGCGGGTGTGCGAAATGATTCAACTGGTGCGGCTCATGCCGGTTGTCACTACGGGAAACACAATCTACGGACGAATCTGGCGGACAAGAACGCTGCGTCCCGTTACGGGTACTTCCATGCTGTAGAAGCCCATGAAGTTGCGACGCAAGATCACCTCCGGCGCATGTCCATGAAATTCAAGCCGTGCCGGATGGCGTTGCTGCCAAATCTGACCGTTCTCCAGTTCGAATATGGTGTTGCCGGACCAGCCGTTGAACGTGCCGACTATTCTCGATCTGACCTCACTTCGTTTCTCTTGCGAGCCGTGCTGGATATCCTGGGCCGTTTCGGATTGGCTTCGCAGATCGGGGGCAACCGACAGGAGCGGGGCATGTTCGCCTCGGAGCTCATCCATAGAGCTTGCTCTTGGAGGCTTGTAGTCGCGGGGGGCGCCGGTTTCAGCGTAGCGCTCGACCCAAGCCCTGAGTTTAGCGCGCTCCGACGGGCTCAGCCGTTCAAGGCCTGCCGCCTTGAACTCTTCCCGAGTCATCAGATCCTCGAGCGGTGACAAGTCCTGCGCCGCTCCTCCTGCTGTGCTTGCCAATAGTGCGGCGAACAGTATCCAGCGCATGGTTTTCTCCCGAATCAGCTTTGGCCCTGCGGTGCTATGACTTCAGGAGCGTGCCCCGCTGTGGCGAACGTCATTGAGGATGAATGTTTGCTTGTAATCGAACGTAGACAAAGCGCCCGGCGAGATCATGGGTGCGGGCGTCGAAGCTGTCATTGAAGGCCGAAGCCGCGAAGGGCGGCGACCGGTCGAACAGATTGCGCACCCCAACGTTGAAACGCAGGTCCACCGCACTGACGAATCGGTAGCCCAAGCGCAGGTCGTGGGTGTGCCAGGAGGCAATGCTGCGCGTCACTTCCTGGCCCGGAATGGTCTCCGTCAGGCTGTCGGCGAAGAACAGGTTGTAACTGGCCTCCCAGGCTCCGAAGTACCAGTGGGCACCGAGATTGGCCTTCCAGCTCGGCAGCGCTCCGTTGCCTTCTGCGGCCTGATCGCGAAACTGACCGGCCTGGTTGACCCGCTCGGCTTCGGGATCCACCTGATCGATGAAACGGTCGATGTGGGTCGCGTTCGCAGTCAGCTCCCAGGTGCCCCAGGCCGAAGGTTCGGAGCGCCATTGGACACCCAGGTCCATGCCCCGGACGTCGCGCTTCCCGAGATTGAGGTTGGTGGCCGTGACGCTCACCAGGTTCCCGGAACTGTCCCGCAGCACCCGGTCGGTGAACAGCCCGCTGCGGGCGTTCTGGTTGACGATGAACTGGGCACTGGAATCCACCACGTCGCTCTGGGTGATGTGGAAGTAATCTGCAGTGACGCGCAGCCATCCGCTGCGCATGGCCGGCGTCCACACCAGCCCCAGGGTATGACTGCGACTGCGCTCCGGATCCAGGTGACGGTTGCCACCGGTCAGCGTCTGGAACTGGGTGCGTGTGCCATCCGCCGGATCGTCACAGCCCGGGAGGGTCAAAGCGGCGGAGCCGGCGCAGGGGTCATCCAGGGTATCGAAGGACTGCTGTCCGGCGAGGTGGAGCTGTCGCAGGCTGGGGGCACGAAAACCTCGACTCCAGCTGGCCCGCAGCAGCACGCTCGACACCGGCCTATAGCGCAGGGACAGTTTCGGATTGACCGTGTTGCCGAAGTCGGAGTACCAGGACCCGCGCGCAGCGGCCCGCAGTTCGAGGTCATTCACGCCCGGCAGGCCCGATGCCAGCGGCAGCAGCCATTCTGCGTAAACTTCAGCCACCTCCCGGCTGCCCCGGGTGTGACCCTGGTTGGTGCTGGCCACGACCTCCATGCGCTGGGAGCGCGGGTCGGGTTCGACGCGCAGGGACTCCCGTCGCAGCTCCATGCCCAGGGCCAGTTCGGATTCACCCGCGGGCAACTTGAACATGGGACGGTGGCCCCCCACGGCCAGAACGAGCAGGCGACTGCGGGCCTCCAGGCGGGTGTCGATCCGCACGGCGTTCAGCATCGCTTCGTCGACGCTGCCAGGGGGGCCAAACAGGTTGAGCGGGCGACACTGAGCGTCGGCGGCGCAGAGTGCAGGGGGCCCCAGGGCGCGCTGCAGCGCCGGGCCGTCGAGAACGTTGCGCAGCTGCTCGGTGGCTCGGCTCTCCTGAAAGCCCAGCCATGCCTCCATGTCGGCGCTGCCGGTACGCCAGTTGACGCCGCTGCCGAGGCGGAGGTTGCGGGTCTGATTCACCTGCTCCCGGGGCGGAAGTTCCACCAGGCGGCGGCGGACGTCCTGCAGCGGTTGCTCGAAGGGATTGAAGGCCTGATCGGTTGCGACGGTGAGGTCGAGGGCCTCGAAGCCTGTGAACAGGGGCGCAGGAGCCAGCAGGTTGGCCGCGCGAGTGCGTGAGTAGATGGCTTCGGCAAACCATTCGGCGCGCTCGCCGAGCAGCTGGTTCACCTCCCCGAAGAGACTCCAGCGTTTCGAGGGTACGACGGCCGTGGTGTCGACACGAAAGTCGTAGAGATCCTCGCTGGTGGCGGGGCGGAAGTGGTCGGGTGAACTGCCGTCGCCCACTTCGGGGCCGCTTTCGTTCAGGATGACCGGCCCCTGCGGCAAGGAGATCCGCGCCGGTGCCGTGGCGCTGGAGCGACGGTCGATGCCGCCACGGTCGCGGTCATCGGCTCTGCGGGAAATGGCCCGGTCACGACTCATGATCTCGCCCTGGTCGTACCATTCGGCACCGAACATCACCGAGCGGCGCTCATCGTCCTGCCCCCAGAGCAGGCTGTGATGACGCGTGTCGAGGTCGCCGCGGGTGCTTTGACCCAGATAGGTATCGAAGTGCAGTCCCCGTGGATTGCGGCGGGTGATGATGTGGACCACGCCCGCTATGGCATCCGACCCATGGATGGCCGAGGCGCCGTCCTTGAGGATTTCGACGCGCTCCACGGCGGCCAGCGGAATGCTGTTGATGTCGGTGGCCTCGCCGGTCAGGGCATTGGTGTTCAAGCGCCGTCCATTGATCAGGATCAGGGTGCTGCTGGCAGGAAGGCCTCGCAGCGTCAGACTGGCGGTGCCGTCTCCACCGTTGGTCACGAAAGTGCTGGTGGGATTGCCGGTAATGATCGGCAGGTAGCGCAGCAGCTCTGCCAATGACTGATGACCGCTCTGGTCGATGCGCTGGCGATCGATGATGTCCACGGCCCCGGCACCGGAGACGTCGCCCGCCTGCAGGCGGGAACCGGTGATGCTGCGCCCAAAGACGGCGATGTGGTCGATCCAGGGGCCCCGTGGCGGCGCCTGCTGTGTGATCACCTGCGGACTGGAAGCCGGAGCCGCCTCAGGCTCCTGCAGCCTGCTTTGCCGGACGACGAGGATGGCATCGGCCACCGCCGCCACCTCCAGGCCCGAGCCGTCGATCAGATGGTTCAGCAGCTCGCGGCAGTCGGCGATGGGAGGGTGCCTGCCGATGTCCATGCCGGCCACCACCGCATGCTGGAACATGATGGAGGCTGACAGATGCTGGCCGAGTCGCAGCAGTGCTGCATCCAGGCTCCAATTCTTGAAGTTGAGTTGATCACAGGCGGAGGAGGGCAGGTCCGGGTTACGGGCACCCAGGGACGTCACTGGCATGAACAGCGCCAGCAGCAGAACCGAGATCACGGTCGATCTGCTTTGCGAGAGTCCGGCAAACACGCGCGGCCTGCGTCCCTTTCCTGCCTGGCCCCCCCAAGGACCCGGGCGATGACGACGGCTTCGATGCTAGCAAAGATGCGGGAGCTTGCGCAGGACGCTAGTGTCCTGAGCCCGAAGTTCGCATAGCTGTGAGCTTGGCTGCGGTTCGGACACAAGGCGCGCCGAGGCGGCGTATCGGCAATACGTCACCGAGGGGCAACGCAGTGTCCGGGCCGCAGCCAAGTTCCGGGATGCCGGACCACCTTCGGGCGCGGCCTGTATGGCCACTGGGCGGTGTTGCGCCTGCTCGACGTGGAGCCCGCCACGCCTTCGCAGACGCGCCTTGCCCAGCAGCCATACAGGCTCGCGCACAGCATGCGAACTTCGGACTCAGGACACTAAGTTCATCCGGGGTGAATGATGATGAGGCTGTCGGACACCTCCACCCACCGCAGCGGCAGGATGGCGGCCAGCGATTCGAGCATGGATTCCTGGTGGTCCAGGCTGAGGACGGCTGAGAGGCGTTCGCGGCCCAGTTCGGGCGCCATCAGGGTCATGCGTTTCGGCAAATACCGATTGAGGTCCGTTATCAGTTCCTGGAGGGTGACCTGATCGTAGACCAGACGACCGTGACGCCACTCGAGCTGCCCGATTGATGAGGCGGCTGGGTCTCCGGGGAGCAGCCCGGCGGAAATCGAGAGGGTCTGCCCGGCCTCCACCGGACGGCGCAGCGAGACATCCGTCTCCTTGGCGGAGACAGCAACCTGGCCACGTGTCACCGTCACCCGGGTCCGCGCCTCTTCCACATGAATGCCGAGTTCAGTGCCCAGGATCTCGATGGTGCCGTGCCGGGTTTGAACGACGAAGGGGCGGCTGGAGTCCCCGGCCACGGCCAGATAGATCTCACTGCCCACATCGACATCGAGAACGCGTTGCGTCCGCCCCATGCCCACCCGCACCCGGGATCGGGTATTGAGTTCGAGGAGGGAGCCGTCTTCGAGTTCGACCTGCAGGCGTTCGCCGGGGGCGGTGGTGTAGGTGGTTGGCGCGAACAGCAGCACGAAGGCCAAGACCAGCACTGTGGCCGTGGCGGCCAAAGCGCCGATTCCTGCCAGCCACCGCCATGACGAGGTTGGCGACCGGGCCGCTGCTGCTGCCGCCATCCGAGCTGGCAGAGGCTCGCTTCGGAGGGTTACCGCACCGAGGCCGTCCCAGAGGTCCGCCATGCTGTCAAAAGCACTGCGATGTGCCGGGCTGCGCGCCAGCCACTTCGAAAACGCTGCACGATCCGCGTGGGTGACGTCTGCTGCGCGCATACGGGCGATCCACTCGGCGGCCTCGTCGAGCAATGGCTCGTGGGCATTCTGGTCGGCTGTGTCAGGTGTCAACGGCTTACCTCTGCATGTCCCTGGCACGTCAACGCGGTGCGCTTGAAATCAAGGCTGGGGAGAATACGCGCAAAACATCACGAATGAATGTCTCGAATGTTAACGCAAGTACAATCGTTAGACGTTTGGGAAGGACGAACCCTCAGCAGGTTTGGTCGCTTCAGGGTTTCGCTTCGTCGCGAATGGGGGCAGGACGGGAGGAGGGAAGGGCGCGACTGCGGACCTGGAGGCGCCGGCGGCAGTGCTTCAATGCGGTAATGATGTGCTTTTCCACCATGCTGGTGGACACCCCGAGGGCGCGGGCGATCTCCGGGTAGCTCATGTCACGGGAGCGGTGCATGACGAAGGCCTGCCGGGTTGTGACGGGGAGTTCGCTGATGGCCTGCTCGACGATGCTGAGCTGCTCGGCGGCATCCACGCTGCGTTCGAGTTCGGGACCGGCTTCTTCGGCCGCCGAGGACTGGGCGAAGTCGTTCTCGAGCCGAACCCGCCGCAGATGATCGACAGCGAGATTGGATGCGGCCTGAAACAGAAAGGCCTTGGCGTTGTCGAGTTGCTGGGGATGTTCGAGGCGATACAGGCGCATCCACGCTTCCTGGGCGATGTCCGCCGCCTCTTCCTCGTTACGGAAGCGGGCACGGAGAAAGCGCAGTAGGGCATGACCGTGACGCGCGAACATTGCGGAGATGAATCGGTCCTTGGCTTCGGCCATGCTGGCCCCTCCGAATGCCTTCTGCAGGCCTCGACCGGTGCGTTGGCTGTACCTGCAGTCCCCCTGAGCCTGCCTGCTGGTTCAGAAAACCCAAGGCAGATTAACGGGCTATTCTCTCCCCAAGCCATACTGAAATAATTCGGTAACCTTTGACAAGTGTTTTCTCGCCTGTTCCGGCCATTCAGGGCCAGCCCCTGAATTGGGCAGCGGCCTGCCGCCTGGGACGATGGTTACTGCTAACATGCAGCGAGCATTCACCGGCCCGTCAGTGAGCCCGACCGCCATGTCCACAGCCGTTCCCGTCGAGTCAACCGAGCCCCCTTTGGATACCCCAGTCGCGACTGCCTTGGCGCGTCTCCCATTCTCCTTCGCTCGCCGTCACGGGGTGGTGTTACTCGGGGAAGCCGGGTCTGCCGCGGCTGCGGACAGGCCTACATCCAGGCGCCGGCAGGCCGCCTGTCGTGGGGATGCTTCGCCGCTGGCCATTGCAGAAGCTCGCCGCATAGCCGGTTGTCCGCTGGACTGGGAAACCCTTGAGCAGAGTGAGTTCGAATCCCTCCTCGAACGCACCTACGCCCGGGACTCCTCTGCCGCCCGGCAGATGGTGGAGGACTTGGGTGAGCAGCTCGACCTGGCCAGCCTTGCGGATCAGGTTCCCGAGACTGAGGACCTGCTCGAACAGGAAGACGATGCGCCCATCATCCGGCTGATCAATGCCATCCTGGCCGAGGCCATCAAGGAGAACGCCTCCGACGTCCACGTTGAAACCTTCGAGCGGGAGCTGGTGGTGCGCTTCCGGGTGGATGGCATTCTGCGCGAGATCGTCAGGCCCAAGCGTGCCCTGGCGCCGCTGCTGGTGTCCCGGATCAAGGTCATGGCCCGGTTGGACATCGCAGAAAAGCGGGTTCCCCAGGATGGACGCATCACCCTGCGCATCGGCGGCCGCGAAGTGGACGTGCGGGTGTCCACGCTGCCGTCAGCGGCAGGGGAGCGGGTGGTGCTGCGGCTGCTGGACAAGCAGGCCGGCCGTCTGGACCTGACCCACCTGGGCATGAGCCGGCAGGGGCTGGAATCCATGCGCGAGATTCTCGCCAAGCCCCACGGCATCGTCCTGGTCACGGGCCCCACTGGATCGGGCAAGACCACTTCGCTCTACGCCAGTCTCGGTGAGATCCAGAGCGCCGAACTGAACATCATGACCGTGGAGGACCCCATCGAGTACAACCTGCCTGGCATCGGCCAGACCCAGGTCCATACCAAGGCGGGCATGAGCTTCGCGCGCGGTCTGCGGGCCATTCTGCGCCAGGATCCTGACGTGGTCATGGTGGGGGAAATCCGCGATCTCGAAACCGCCGAGATTGCCATTCAGGCAGCGCTGACGGGGCACCTGGTGCTGTCCACGCTGCATACCAACACCGCCATCGGCGCGGTCACCCGGCTGCACGACATCGGCATAGAGCCCTACCTGCTGTCCTCGAGCATGCTGGCCCTCATCGCCCAGCGCCTGGTCCGCGTTCTCTGTCCTCATTGCCGCCAGGCCTACACGGCGACGCCCGCCGAGTGCGATGCCCTGGGTGTCGATCCGGAACAGCCGCCGACCCTCTACCGTCCCACGGGCTGTGATCATTGCAGCCATACGGGCTACCGGGGCCGGACCGGCATCTACGAGATCATTCAGATCGATGACACGCTGCGGGACATGATCCACCGCAACGCGTCGGAACAGGAGATGGAACGCCACGCCCACGCCAGGGCACCCAATCTGCTCCGGGATGGCCGGGAGAAAGTGCTGTCAGGCGTCACCGGCATCCAGGAGCTGTTCCGCGTGACCCGCGAGGACTGAGCCTTGGCCGCCTACGAATTCGTCGCGCTGGACGGCCAGGGCCGGGAGCAGCGCGGTATCCTCGAAGCCGACAGTTCCCGGCAGATCCGTCAGCAGTTGCGTGACAAGGGTTGGGCGCCACTGAAGGTGGATCCGGCCGGCGAAGCCCGGTCCGGAGACCGCGCCGGGCCCCGATTCAAGCGGCCCGCCTTCAAGCGCCGCCTGTCCGCCCTCGATCTGGCCATGATCACCCGTCACCTCGAGACCCTGATCGGTTCCGGCCTGCCCATCGAGGAGGCCTTGAACGCTGCCGCCCAGCAGGCCGACAAGCAGCGTGTGCGCAGCATCCTGCTGGCGGTTCGGGCGCGGGTGCTGGAAGGCCAATCCCTGGCCATGGCCCTGGGCGAATTCCCTCATGCCTTCGATGATCTCTACCGGGCCACGGTTGCGGCCGGGGAACATGCCGGTCATCTCGAAGAGGTGCTGCGCAATCTGGCCGATTACACCGAACGCAAACAGGAATCCGGCCAGAACGTGCAGATGGCGCTGCTGTACCCGGTGATCCTGGTGGCCATCTCGCTGCTGATCGTGGCCGGGTTGCTGGCCTATGTGGTACCGGAAATCGTGTCGGTCTACCGCGATACCGATCAGGCCCTGCCGCTGCTGACGCGCAGCCTCATTGCCCTGTCCGATTTTCTGGTGAGCTGGGGTGCCCTGCTGCTGCTGCTGCTCGTTGCCCTGGGCTGGGGTGTGCGGGAGGTCCTGAAACGACCGGAGCCGAGACTGCGCTGGCATCGCTTCCTGCTGCACGCGCCCCTGCTGCGCCGCATCGTGCGCGGATCCAACGCCAGCCAGTTCGCCAATACCCTGGCCATCCTGACGGCCAGCGGCGTGCCCCTGGTGGAGGCCATGCGCATCGCCGGTCAGGTGGTGGACAATCGGGTGCTGCGGCAGCGCATCGAGGGGGCCACCCGGCGGGTGGCGGAGGGCAGCACCCTGCGCGGCGCCCTGGAGGAAGTGGGATACTTCCCACCCCTGATGCTGCACATGGTGGCCAGCGGTGAAGCCAGCGGCAGTCTCGATGCCATGCTGGCCCGGGTCGCACGTCATCTGGAGCGGGATCTGGAGCGTCTGGTCACGGTGATGTTGGAACTCTTCAAACCCATGATGCTGCTGGTGATGGGCGGCCTTGTGCTGGTCATCGTGCTGGCCATATTGTTGCCCATCCTCAACCTGAATCAGCTGATCGCATGAAATCTGCTTCCAAGACCTCATTGGCCCGCGGCTTCACGCTCATCGAAATCATGGTGGTGATCGTCATCATCGGCATCATCGGGGCGCTCATCGTGCCCAATATCGTCGGGCGCCAGGATCAGGCGCAGGTCACGGCCGCCCAGAGCGATCTGCGGGCCCTTGGCAATGCGCTGGAGATGTACAAGCTCGACAACTCCTCCTACCCGAGCACGGAGCAAGGGCTCGAGGCCCTGGTGCGGCGGCCAACGGGCTTTCCGGAACCCCGCAACTGGCAAGCGGGTGGCTACGTGCGCAGTCTGCCCACGGATCCCTGGGGCAATCCTTATCAGTATCTGGCCACCGGTGACCGCTTCGAACTGTTCAGCTACGGCGCCGACGGTCAGCCCGGCGGCGAGGGCCATGCCGGCGAGATCCGCTACGAGGATCTATGAACGGCCCCGCCAGGGTCACAGGCTCCTGGCGGAGTAGGCGGCAGCCGCGCAGCCGTTGCGGCCGAAGCAGCCGGGCCTTCACCCTGCTCGAAGTGCTGGTGGTGCTGTTCGTGGTGGCCATCATGGCCGGCATCGCCGTCATGCAGATCGGTTCCCGGGACCGGGACCGTCACCTTCAGACCGAGGCCCGGCGCCTGCAGCATGCGCTGGAGCTGACCCGGAACGAGGCCGTCCTCAGCGCCAGCGAATGGGGCCTGCAGTTCACCAGTGAAGGATATCGCTTCCTGCGTCTGGATCTGGACAGCGGCCGCTGGGAGCTGGTGGAGTCGCCGCCCTGGCGGGAACATGCCATGCGCCCCGGCATCGACGCCCGGCTGAGAATCGAAGACCGGCGGCGAGGGCCGGACGCTCTCGGTGCCTCTGGCAACGGTACTGGCAGCCGACGTCCGGGCATGCTGATTCTGTCTTCCGGTGAAATGACGCCGTTTCGCATCGATCTGCTGCCCGAGTGGTCCGGGGCGGGGTGGCGCCTGAGCAGCGATGGCTTCAGCGGCGTCAGCGCCGAGCGCCTCCCTCCGTGAGATCACCACGCGAGGGCTGCGGGCTTGGGACCCGACCTGTTTTCTCGAGGCCTGGTGGTTGTCTTTCAATCACTTGGAGTGTTTTTCATGAATCATTCTAGACTTCGCGGCTTCACCCTCATCGAAATCCTGGTGGCCCTGGCCATCTTTGCCGTCGTGTCCATCACGATCTATGGTCGCATCGGCGATGTCCTGCTTCAGACCGGCAGTCTCGAGGCCCGGACCTTTGCCACCTGGATCGCTCAGAACACCCTCACCCGACTGCAGCTGGAGCAGGTCCCCGGCGAAGCTCCGTCGGCCGGCCGCGTCGTGGAAAGCGTGACCATGGCCAATCGGGAGTGGGAGCTGGTGACGGAAATCAGTGCCACCTCGGATGCCGGGTTGCGGCGCGTGGAGATCCGGGTGCATCCGTCCGGGGCGGGCGATGGCCGGGGGGAGCGAGACGCCGTGGCGCGCCTCACCGGGTTCATCGGCCAGTACTGAGCCAGAGCCCAATGTCATCCTGTTTCTACAAAGCCTCCACAAAGCACCGTTTATCAAAGGGTTTTACCCTGATCGAAGTGCTGGTTGCAGTGGCCATCTTCGGTTTGATCGGCATCGTGTCCGGCCAGCTTCTGCTGCGGGTGCTGGAGGCGCAGCAGCTTGGCGAAGCCCGCGCCGACAAACTGGCCGATCTGCAGCGGGCCCTGACCCTGTTCGAGCGTGATGTGCTGCAGACGGCCGACCGTCCCATTCGCGACGAGTTCGGCGATCCGCAACCGCCCCTGCGGTTGGCCTTCAGCGGCAGCCTGGAGCTGACCCGCCACGGCTGGGGCAACCCTCTGGGCTGGCCCCGCAGCGAACTGCAGCGCGTCGGCTGGGAGCTCGATGGGGAAGGGCGCCTGCAGCGTCAGTTCTGGAACGTGCTGGACCGGGCTCAGGATTCGGAGCCTCAGGTCCAGACTGTCCTCGAGGAAGTGCGGGGCTTCGAGCTGCAGCTGCTGGATGCCAATGGCGGCATCTGGAACGCCTGGCCGCCGGATGACGTGGCCGCCGGGCTGACTCCGCTGCAGGAGAACGGGGGGGAGCCCGGCGAAGAGCCGCCGGAACTGGTGGCCATGCGGGTCGAGATCGACCTGCCGCCCTTCGGACGCATCGAGCGGCTGCTGCCCATGCCCATGCCGGTGCCCACCCTGGCCCGAGGCCTGCCAGAGGACGGAACGCCGGATGACGGCGAGGGACCCGGCGACGCGGAGCCAGCACCGCCGGACGAGGGCGGGGAGGGTACAGATGGCCAATAGTTGCCGTCATTCCGGATCCCCGTCTTGCAGGCAGCGTGGCGTGGCCCTGCTCACGGTGCTGCTGGTGGCGGCCCTGGCCAGTGTCATTCTGGTGCAGTTGCTCAGCCGGCATCATCTTTCCGTGGCCTATACCCGGCAGGCACTGCACAGTCAGCAGGCACTGGGTTACGCCCTGGGAGCGGAGTCCTGGGTCAGGCACCTGCTGTACCGGGACCGGATCGAGGATGACCGCAATCCGCCGGTGGACAGCCTTGATGATGACTGGGCCGAACCTGAAGCCCCCTTCGACCTGGCGGACGGCAGCATCGAGATCCGCGTCCGGGATCTGGAAGGATTGTTCAATCTCAACAGCATCGACGGTGACCCGGCCGCCGCCGAGCGATTCCGACGTCTGCTTGCAGTGCTGGAACTGGATCCCGTGCTGACCGACCTGCTGCTGGACTGGATCGACGCCGACGAGGAGGTGCAGGGACTGGGAGCTGAGGACGGCGTCTATCTGCTGGAAGATCCACCGTACCGCACCGCCAACACGGCCATGGCCAGCGTCACTGAACTGCGGCTGCTCGCCAACATGGACGCCGAGCAATACGATCGCCTGGCCCCCTTCGTCACGGCGCTGCCTGCCGCAGCAGGCCTGATCAACATCAACACCGCACCCGCGCCGGTGCTGGCCGCGCTGGCTCCAGGCATGGATCCTGTTCAGGCCGGCAGCTATGCTCGCCCGCAAACACCCTGGTTGCTGCCAGGTGACCTCATCGGTCAGGAGGCGGGTTTCGCCCCGGAGGCAGGCGTCATGACCACCCAGAGCCGTTTGTTCGAGGCCAGCATTCTGGTTCGGCACGGGACTCAGCGCCTGCTGCTGCGCACGTTGATTCACCGCGACCCGGAAACGGGTCTGACGCGGGTACTGAGGCGCTCGTTCGGGGGACGCTTCGAACCGGACCCTCATGCCGACCTGGATGAGCGCTGGCCACTCGAGGAACGACGATGAACGACCGGCTGTACCTGTTCGCCCCGGCCAGTGACGATGCCGACTGGGCTTTCTGTCTGCTGCAGGCTGACGGGGAGAGCCTCGAAGGAAGGGGTCTCGAAACTGCGGCTGCGGCACCGTCAACCGAGGGGGAACAATCCGGAGAGGCGCTGCAGGCAATCCTGGTGGTGCCGGCAGAGTGTCTGCTGCGTACCGCGGTGACCGTCCCTGCACGGGGGCGCCGTCAGATCGAGATGGCGGTGCCCTATCTGGTTGAAGAGCATCTTGCTGAAGACGTGGAACGGCTGCACCTGGCGCTGGGTACGCGGCGTGAAGACGGCAGGGTCCCCGTGGCCGTCGTGGACCCGGAGCGCCTGCAGGTCTGGCTGGATGCGGTCAAGGCCGCTGGCGTCGAGGTTTCGGCAGCCCACTGTGCCATCGAAGGTTGGCTCGGTGGGCCAGCCGACCTGCGCATCCTCGTGGACGTGGACACCGCTTGGGTTGGATGCCGGACGGGCGATGGCGTGGCGGTGGATCGGAGCCTGCTGCTGCACGTCCTCAGTCAGTGGGTGGGGCGCCAGGAAGCAAAAGGGGAGACGGACCCGGTCAGTCTGGATCTGTGGATGCCGGAGGGTGACAGCGCACTGGATCTGGCTCAGCTCGAAAGTGCGCTGGCCCAGATCAGGCCGGTGACCATCGAACGCGGGGCGTATCCGGGTTCGAGCAGGAAGCAGCTGGCCCTGGCGCTGCAGAGTCGATCCGCTGTCGACCTGCTGCAGGGCCGCTTCGCCGTCGCCGGTACGGCCGCCCATCCCTGGTATCGCTGGCGCCTGGTCGCCGGCTTGACTGCCGGCCTGCTACTGCTGCAAATGGGGCTCGACGTGGCCCGCACCTCGTGGCTGGAGCAGCGCGCCATGACGCTGCGGCAGGAGTCGGTGGCGTTGTTCCAGGAAATCTATCCGGAACGGACTCGGGTTCCTGACCCACGACGGGAACTCGAAGCGCTGCTGGAGGGCGGCGGGACGGCGGGAGCCGCCTTTCTTGATCTGTTGGGCGCATCGGCCACGCGGATCTCCGCTCTGGAGGATGGTCCGTTGCAGCTGCGCAGCCTCACCTTCAATGCCCAGCGTGGTGACCTGGCGCTGGATCTGAATGCCTCCGGCATCAGCAGCGTCGATCGCTTCAAGGACGGCATGGAGGCCCAGGGATACCCGGTCGTCATCGACTCGGCGGTGCAGGAAGCGCAGACCGTTCGGGCCCGGCTTCGCGTCCGCGCAGGAGGGGCATGATGCAGGCACTTCTGGCACGCCTTCAGGACAGTGCTGCGGCACGCTGGTACCTGGATCAGAGCCAACGTGATCAGCGTCTGCTGCTGCTGCTCGCCGGATTTGTGGTGGCCGTGCTGTTCTGGCTGCTGGTCTGGCTGCCGATTCAGGATCGCCTGACCATTGCGGAGGTCCGCCATGCCCGGGCCCTGACCGATCAGCGCTGGATTCTCGAGCAGAGGGAGACCCTGCAGCAGCTCGCTGCGCGACAGACCGGTGCCGGTACCCGTACTGGACAGGCGCTGCTGAGCACCGTGGCCACTTCGGCCCGCAACTCCGGCATCACCCTCAACCGCTTTCAGCCGGAAGGAACGGATGCGCTGGCCGTGTCCTTGGAAGACGTGGCCTTCGGCGAACTCGTGCTATGGCTGGAGCAGTTGCAGCGCCAGGAAGGGATTCGCGTCCGCAGCGCCAACATCGACGCCCAGAACGCCCCGGGGCGCGTCCGCGCGCGCATTCTGCTGCACTGATACACCACGAGGGACGGGAGTGGGCTCTGCTCAGTCCTGATCAGGAGCCACCATGGCGGCGGGGCGCAGCGCATTGATCTCGAGACGGGTGCGCTCCCCGGGCCCACGGTGGACATCGATCACCAGTCCTTCAAAGGCGCACAGCACCTCGGTGCGGCCGCCCTTGCCGGCAATCCAGGTCCGGCTGTCATCGAGGATCTGCGCCACCTGATGATCGGTCCGCTCCGGGTCGTGATGATAGAGGGCGAGGCAGCCCACATTCGCTTCGTGGGCCAGTTCCCGGACCTGGGACACCAGAGAGTGGCCCCAGCCATGCTTCATGGGCATGTCGGATTCCAGATACTGGGCATCGTGCACCAGCACATCCACACCCTGACAGAAATCCACCCACTCACCGAAGGACGTGGCCGGCTTGTGGGGCGGATCGAGTTCGTTGTCGGTTACGTAGGCGAACGATGCTCCGTCGACATCGATACGGTAGGCAAACCCGCCACCGGGATGATTGAGGACCTTGCGACGGAAGCCGAAATCGTGGCGCCCGAAGAACTGATCGGGATCCTGGATGTAGCCCAATGCGGAGGGCAGGGTACTGTGGGTGAGGGGGTGATTGTGGCCGTTCATCTGCTCGAGGACCCCTGCAAAGCGGGTGTCGCCCTCAGGCAGGCTGCGGCAGATGTGGATCTCGCGGTCGGGCTGGTAGATGGGTCCGAAAAAGGGAAAGCCCTGAATATGGTCCCAGTGACTGTGAGTGAGCAGAATGTGCAGCGGCTTGTCGCTGCCCATGAGTCGGCCGCCGAGGGGGCGCAGGCCCGTACCGGCATCGAAAATCAATACCGTGCCGTCTGCGAGCTCCACGAGCACGCAGGAAGTATTGCCCCCGAATTGGGCTGTGGCGGGCCCTGGGCTGGGCAGTGAGCCACGTACGCCGTAGAAACTGATGCGCATGTTTGGTCAGGCTCGGCATGCGGCTGAACGGGCAGGGCCGCAGGCGGCGCACTCAGACCGCCGCCAACAGGGCGTCCCTGCAGACTGTATGAGCGGTTTGCCTTCGCCAACTGTCCCCATGCGCACAGCAGCGCAAGCGGCTTGGATTCTCCCTTCGCCATGGCGCCGGAACTGCATCGGGCGCCTGCCACGCTGCAGCAACTCTTCCCGTAGGGCTTCCGGCCCGCGCCATGTCTTCGAGTTTGCCGGAGCCATGACTGACCATGCAATACATGCTGGGGGGCAATGTGAACAGGACGTGACGGCGTTCTTCCAAGAATGTGATGCTGCCTGCACCATGGAGCGGAATTCCATCCGAGCGAGCGAGCCAAGCATATGAATTTCGAACTCGATGAGGGCCAGGAGGAGATCGTGCGCAGCGTGGCGCGCTTGTGTGCGAACTTCGACGCCGAATACTGGCGCCGCTGCGATGGGGAGGGCACCTTCCCCGAGGCGTTCGTCAAAGCCATCACCGCGGAGGGCTGGCTCGGGATTGCGATGCCCGTGGAGCATGGCGGTTCGGGACTGGGCATCACGGAAGCGGCGCTTTTGGCCCATCAGGTGGCGCGGTCCGGTGCCGGCATGAGTGGCGCTTCCGCCATCCACATCAACCTGTTCGGTCCCCATCCCATCGTGGTGTTCGGCAGCGAAGCCCAGAAGGCTCGTTTCCTGCCCGCGCTGATCGCCGGTCGCGACCGCACCTGCTTTGGCGTCACCGAACCGAACTCCGGACTCAACACCACGGCGATCGAAACCCGGGCCCGACGCAGCGGGCAGGGTTACCGTATCGACGGTCGCAAGCTTTGGACATCAACGGCCCAGAGCGCCAACAAGATCATGCTGCTGGCCCGAACCACGGCGCTGGCGGACTGCGCGAAACCCACTGACGGTCTGTCCCTGTTCTATACCGATCTCGACCGCAGTCGCATCGAGGTGCGGGCCATTGCCAAGATGGGGCGGGCTGCGGTGGACTCCAACGCCTTGTTCATCGACGGTCTCGAGGTGCCGGAGGAGGATCGCATCGGCGCGGAAGGGGATGGCTGGCGCTGCCTGCTCCATGGCCTGAATCCCGAGCGCATTCTCATCGCTGCCGAAGCGGTGGGACTCGGGCAGGCTGCGCTCGAGCGGGCGGCAGACTATGCCCGCGAGCGCGTCGTCTTCAATCGACCCATCGGCCAGAACCAGGCCATTGCCCACCCCCTGGCGGAGTGCTGGATGGAACTCGAAGCTGCGTGGCTGATGGTGATGAAGGCCGCCAGTCTTTACGACGGGGGCAAGCCCTGCGGTGCCGAAGCCAACGCCGCAAAGTACTTGGCGGCGGAAGCCGCGTTCAAGGCCTGCGAACGGGCCGTGCTCACCCATGGCGGCATGGGCTATGCGCGGGAATACGACGTGGAGCGGCTGTTTCGGGAGGTGATGATCCCGCGCATCGCGCCGGTGAGTCAGGAGATGATCAAGAACTTCATTGCCGAACGCGTGCTCGATCAGCCCCGATCCTATTGAGCGTCGGTTCAGTGGCTGCAGGCGAGGTGGCGGCGGATACCGCGGATGTTCAGGGCGTGGGCCAGCGCGACCAGCATCACGCCGAGGAGCGTCAGGCCATGGGCGTGGTCATCGTGGGCAGGGAGCAGGTCATACGCCATCATGCCCAACCCGACGGCCCCGATGGCCGGCACCAGCCAGGACGCATGACGCTGAAAACCCTGCCACAGCCCGATCATGGACAGCGGCAAAGCGAGCAGCAGCAGCGCCCAATGGAAGTGCTGCTCGTGCAGCCAGTGCACACTGAGCAGTGGCGCCAGCGTCAGCAGCAACGGCAGACCGACGCAGTGCACCACGCAGATGGCGGACACGACGATGGCTCCGGAGTCGATGCGATTGAGGCTTTGCACGGGGCGCGACTCGCTCGTTGGCTGTGGACGGGGCGGCGGCAGCGCCGTTGGGGCGCAAGTTATAACATAACGAGGTGGTGGGCGACCACAGTGATGGCTATGGCATGTGCCATCAGCGCCGGCTGTGTCGGATTGACTCCCGCTGCCGCGCCCAACATCGCTGCTGCTGCCGCCCCCGATTGTCTTGCCCTTCGTTCTGATATGGACCGCCGCATCCGGCGCGCGGGGGTCGCTGATCCTCGTTACGCCAGCATTGATCTTTCGCCCTGGCTGCGCAGTGACCGGTTTCTGGCCGATGCCCTGGCCAGGCAGGCGCGCGACGGCGGTTCGACCCGCCCGATCCTGGAAGCCATGGCTGCCCACGACGAGACTGCGCTGGCGCGGGAACTGGGGCGCCTGGGTGTGAGCGGCGCGCAGGACAACGTGGCCGTCCTCGAAGACTGCCGCCAGGGCGCCATCGAGAATCTGCTGTCGGCCCAGGATCGCAGTCGGCTTATGGCAGAAATCCAGGTGCCCGATGCCTACCGCGCCTGGCAACGGCTGCTGGGCGGCTACGTTCTGGCCCGACCATGGCTCAGGCTGGGGGCACAGCGCTGGCGCGTGGGCGAGCATCAGCTGCAGCGGCAGCAGGAACCACCGGCGGCCCTGCTGCGCTGGCAGGGGCCGACCGACCCTGACAGGCCGGCGCTGCCGGAAGTCTCCCATTGGCTGGCCGAGGCGAGGGCGGGGCACGCCTTGAACTGGCCCGTGCTGGGCCCTGCCCGACTCGAAACTCTGGCGCTTCTCCATGCTCCGGTGTTGGAGACGGATTCGCCAGCCCAGGCGGACCGCATCGGACGCCTGATCGGCCATGCGGGACGCCCGCAAGTGGACACCGAGGTGCCGGTGGCGTACTTCGAAGCCGGTCTGGTGCGATTGGATGGCCAGATCCTGCTGCAGCTCAGCTACACCTTCTGGTTTCCTGAGCGTGTGGCCACCGGGCCACTGGACCCCTATGCGGGTCCCATCGACGGTCTGGTCTGGCGGGTGACCCTGGATGACGATGGCCGACCGCTGCTTTGGGAGAGCATTCACAGCTGCGGCTGCTACTACACCCTGGTGCTGCCCGCGGATGGAAACCTTCGCTTCCACAATCCTGCGCCAGCCTCGCGAGAGGACCCGCTGGTCCTGATCGGCCCACGGGCAACGGCGGACATCCGCTTCCATGTCAGCAGCGGGGACCATTTCCTGCGCTGGCCCCGGGCAGCAGAAACGGAAGCGGTAGAGGAGGTGGCCGGGACGCGGCGTTACGCGCTGCGCCCTTACGCCGATCTCCTCGAAGCCGGTTCGGACCGCCCACCGTTTCGCAGCGACGGCCTGCTCGCGGGAACCTCACGACTGGAACGGTTGTTCCTCTGGCCTGCCGGCATTGCTGATGCCGGGGCCATGCGCAGCCATGGTCACCACGCCACGGCTTTTCTTGGCCGTAGACACTTCGATGATCCGCAACTTGCTTCGGGAATGGTGGAGCGGGTGGGGTCGAGGGATTCGGATCACTGAGGAGCAGAACTCTCCTTGCACACACTGGGGCACAGACCAGGAATCCTCTCGGTTGTCGTATTTAACATAATATAGATTATGCGCTAAATGCATGCGGATGGGAGGGAGCCCTTTAGTGCCATTTCGCCCGGATGGTTTCGAGGTTCACGCTGTTTCCGGTGTCGATCACCGTCACCTGCGCCCCTTCTTCTTCCGAAGGCAGCTCCATGCGCTGCAGCTGCTCGGCGAGCACGGCTGCGTCAGCTTCCGATGGATCACGGCCTTCGAGACTTCGTTGCCGAACCCGTTGCCGCAGCGTCGCCTCGGCACAGGTCACGTGCAGCAGTTGCACAGGCACCTTGCAGCGCCGCGCCAGGCCGATGAAAGGTTCCCGCTGGGCCCGGGTCAGGAACGTGGCGTCCACCAGGACGCTGTGTCCGGCGTCCAGCATCTCCGTGGCCACCTCCAGCAGCCGGCGGTACGTCAGCTCGGACGCCCCTGGCGTGTAGATTCCGGCATCCTGCTCCGAGTCTGAGCGCTCATGGGCGCTCAGCCCGAACAGCCGCTTGCGCTCGACGTCTGACCGGATGTGCACCCAGCCTTCCAGGGCAGCCAGTCGTGAACCGAGCCAGCTCTTGCCGCTGCCGGAGACCCCGCAGGTCAGCATCAGGCTGGCCGGCTTCTCGGCGGCTGTGCTCCTGGCCAGTTCCAGGTAGTCGAACAGCTGCCGCTCACTGTGGCGGCGAGCCTCGCCTTCGAGCTGGTTGCGCCGCAAGCCTGCCACCTTGGCCCGCACCAGAGCGCGATAGACTACGTAAAACCGCAGCAAGGTGACTCCCCGATAGTCACCGCTGCGCGCCAGCCATGCGTTCAGCAGCGTCCAGGCGAGATCCGGACGATCCTGGTCACTCAGGTCCATGAAAAGGAAGGCCAAGTCACAGACGACATCGATCCACCGCAGGTCGGGCGAGAACTCGATGCAGTCGAAGGCGCGGATGCCCTCGGGCAATCGGGTCAGGTTCGCCAGGTGCAGGTCGCCGTGGCCCTCACGGATGAAACCTGCTGCCCGGCGCTCCGTGAACAGATCCCGAAGGCCATCGGCCCACTGCTCCGAGATCCCTTCGAGCTCTGCGAGCATGGGCTCGAGGGCTGTCAGATCCGACGCGACCTTGCGCAGCTGAGCGAAGTTCTCTCTGACTGGAGCCATGACTGCCGCCGGCGTTCCGTAGGGATCTGCAGCTTCGCTGCGCGGTGCCTGCTCCTGCCACGCCGCCACTTCCTCCGCCACGGCGACCATGTCTTCGGCGGTGAGGCGACCGGCGGCCAGCTCCGCGTCGAGTTGCAGGTCGGGATCGAACTGGCGCATGCGGACCGCCACTTCGACCAGGGGGCCTGTGCCATCGAACGCTGGTGACTCCACCGATCCGGTGATCCGCACGACATCCTCATAGATCTCCGGGGCGAAGCGCCGGTTGAGGCGGATTTCCTCATGAGCGCAGTGATCGCGGCGGGCCAGGGTGCTGAAATCGAGAAAGCCCAAGTCCACGGGCTTGCGAATCTTGAAGGCCGCTGTGCCGGTGAGCAGCACCCAGGAAATGTGCGTTTCGATGAGGGTCACCGTGGTGACGTCACCGGGCCAGACCTCGGGCCGTTGCAGGGCCTCGATGAGTTGCAGACTGCGCTGCATCGACGACATGACTGTCCTGCTCTGTCTGCGTTCTGTCACCCGATACTGCCATACTGCCTTCCTGCCGGGGTTACCAAGGGAGTTCAACATGGCCAGGATCGGGTTGCTGACCATCGTGCTTCTCGTGCTGCTGGTGAGTCTTCCGGCCCTGGGCAGTCCGAAGGTGCTGCGCTGGCCGGACCTGATCCCGGAGCATCTTGCCTCGACGCCCATCCGCCCGCCGGTCATCGACCACGACGGGCCGCCCTCCCTGACCCAGCTCTCGCCCTGGGGCGACCTGTCCATGGAGGAGCTGCTGGTGCACGAATTGGACGGCCGCGACGTGCGTCTGGCCGGCTACCTCGTCCCCCTGCACATGGACGCGCAGCAGCGCATCGACGAATTCCTGCTGGTGCCCTACTTCGGCGCCTGCATTCACGTTCCTCCGCCACCACCGAATCAGGTCGTTCACGTCACCACCACGGTAGGGCTCGATCCGGCCCGCATGCACATGGCCTGGGTCATCGAGGGGAAGTTCAGCGTCAGCACCCGCCGCAGCCCGCTGGCCGACGCCGGGTACACCATCGAAGCCAGGGAGATTAGACTGTTCGGACGCTGATGACGGGAAGTGCCCGTTTGGGACATCCCCTTTGGAGACGTTATGCAGTCTGACACCGCCGCTGAGCATGATCACGACCATCAGGCCTGTATTGCCGATGCCCTGGCCGCGGCGGAGCGCATCTGTGCGGAACGCAAGGCCCGGCTGACCCCCAACCGCCGGCGGGTGCTGGAGTTGATCTGGGATGGCCATGGTGTCGTCAGTGCCTACGACATTCTGGCGGAAATGCAGAAGGACGACCCTTCCGCCAAGCCGCCGACGGTCTATCGGGCTCTGGATTTTCTGATCGATCTCGGACTGGTCCATCGCATCGAGTCCAGCAATGGCTTCACTCGCTGCGAGTCGCCCCTGCGTCACCGCGTCTGCCAGTTCCTGATCTGCGACGGCTGCGGGCTGGTGGAGGAACTGCATTCACGCCCCTTGTTCGAGAACCTCACCAAGCAGGCTGCCGCCCTGGGGTTCGAATCCGACTACCAGACCGTCGAAGTGCACGGCCGCTGCGCCAAGTGCGCCAAGGCCTGATCTGCCGCCCCTCGCAAGGTTCAACATATGCGCATTGCCCGTTTCGAACTCGATCGCTCAGACGACCCTGGTCCGCGCCTCGGTCTGTTGCAGGGCGAGGCCCTGCTTGATCTGACGCTGCTGGCCCCTGACCTGCCCCGGGACCTCCCGGCCCTGCTGGCCCAGGGCAGTCGCGCCCGTGAGCGGCTCGAGGCGGTCGCGGCCGGTAAACGGTCCGGCATTGCACTGGCCGACGCCCGCCTCCTTGCTCCCCTGCGCCCCGGCAAGTGTCTGGCTATAGGGCTGAACTACCGCGACCATGCCGAGGAAATGGGTACCCCGCTCCCCCGCCACCCCATCGTCTTCACCAAACAATCCACGGCCGCGCAGGGTCCCTTCGGACCCATCCATCTGCCTCGCGTCTCTGATCAGCTGGATTACGAAGGTGAGCTGGTCTGCGTGATCGGTCGCCGTTGCCGCCACGTGCCGAGGGATCGGGCCGTGGACGTGATCGCGGGTTACTGCGTGGGGAATGACGTCAGCGTGCGCGACTGGCAGAAGCGCACCGGACAATTCACCATGGGCAAATCCTTCGATACCCACGCCCCCTTCGGGCCCTGGCTGGTAACCGCCGACGAAGTGCCCGACCCCCATGCTCTGACCCTGACCACCTGGGTCAATGGTGAACAGCGGCAGTCCTCGAATACGTCTCAGCTGATCTTCGACTGCTTCGATCTGGTGACCCACCTTTCTCAGGCCTTCACCCTGGAGCCAGGCGATCTGATCTTCACGGGGACGCCGGCCGGGGTCGGCGCCGCCGCCACGCCCCCACGCTTTCTCCATGCCGGAGATCGGGTGCGGGTGGAGATCGAGGGCATCGGCGCCATCGAGAATGCCGTGATTCCGGAGCCGGACAGCACGGCGTTCATCGACTGACAGCGGTGTGGCGCTTGCCAGGGTAGGGGCTGGCGTGACGCCCTTGCTCAGTGCTGACTGATCAAGGGCGCCGTGAGGCCTCAAAGTCCGAGGACGAGTTTGGCCATGATGTTGCGCTGAACCTCGTTGGAGCCGGCGTAGATCGAGGATTTGCGCATATTGAAGTAACGCGGCGGAGCCTTGTGGGATTCCCAGTCGAACACGGGCTCCTCGTTGAAGCCCGGAACCGGCGGTGGGTGCAGGAACGGCAGGCCCTGCTGCCCCACCGACTCCAGCGCCAGCTCCGTGACCTGCTGCTGCAGTTCGGTGCCGCGGCACTTCAGCATGGATGATTCCGGGCCTACGTTCTGGCCAGCTCCCAGGGCGCCGAGAATGCGCAGTTCCGTGAACTCCATGGCCCGGACCGCGATCTCGGTCTCGTCCAGACGCCTGCGGAAGGCCGCGTCGTCCAGCAGACGCTGGCCGTCCCAGACGTTCTCGGCGGCGTAGGCACGGATCCGGTTCAGACTGGCCTGCAGACCCGGGGCGTAGGCGTTGCCGCGCTCGAACTCCAGCAGATACTTGGCGCAGGTCCAACCCTTGCCCTCCTCGCCCACCAGATTCTCCACCGGCACCTTCACGTTCTCGAAGAAGACCGTGTTGATTTCCTGATGGCCCTTGGCGGGGCGATCGATGGTGACAATGGGGTCGACGGTGATGCCCTCGGACTTCATGTCGATGAGCAGGAAGGAGATGCCTTTCTGGGGCTTGTCCTCCTTGGACGTCCGCACCAGGCAGAAGATCCAGTCCGCATGCTGGCCCAGGGTGGTCCAGGTCTTGGTGCCGTTGACGATGTAGTGGTCGCCATCGCGCTTGGCCTGAGTGTTGAGGGACGCCAGATCCGAACCGGAGCCCGGCTCGGAGTAGCCCTGACACCACCAGACCTTGGAATCGCGAATGTCGGGCAGGTATTTCTGCTGCTGCTCCTCGGTGCCGAACTTCATGATCACCGGTGCCACCATGGTGACACCGAAGGGCAGCATGCGGGGTGCCCCGGCACGGCTCATTTCCAGGTCGAAGATGTACTTCTCACTCGGGCTCCAATCCGGGCCACCGAGCTCCTTGGGCCAGTTGGGCACCGACCAGCCCTTCTTCGCCAGCCGCTGCTGCCACTCGATCTGCAGTTCCTTGGAAAGGTGCCCGGTGGGGCTGCGTTCCTGAACCTCCCGCATTTCGGGGGTGAGATTGGCTTCGATCCAGCTCCGCACCTCCTGCTGGAATGCCAGGTCCTGTGCTGAAAATGCAAGGTCCATCTGATCTCCTCGTCGACACTTTCCGGTCTGGCCCGCCACCGCAGTATACCCATTCGCCGTGCGCCAGGCTGCGCCACCCGATTGAAGTCTTGACTGATCGTTCATCCGGAATGCTTGCCTTGGCCGCCCCCCCCTTTCGGGGGATGGCGACACGAACGCTGAAAGGCCTCAATGGTCAGCATTCCGGACAGACGGTCCGGCATGTCCAACGGGAGATACGACATGAAGCGCAAGATTGCTTTCGCGGCCCTGCTTGCCGCCGTGGTCTCGCCTGCCCTGGCTCAGGAAGGACAGATCATACGCATGGGCGACTCGGCCCTGTCCTGCACCGACATCATCCTGCAGGCCAACGCCGCTGCCGAGACGCTGGGAGGGGCTCCTGAAGGTGGGCTCATGACCGGCGAGAATGCCGTGGCTGTGGCTCAGACTGCTGCTTTGCACACGGGAATGGGCCAAGCCATCCCCGGTCTCGGTGCGGTGGGAGGCATGTTCCGACAGGCTTCTCAGGCCCGTCAGCAGCAGCAGGAAGCGGCCCGAAAGGTGGCCCAGAGCCGCTGGTACTACCTCAATGGGCTGTATGCGGGTCGCCAATGCGACCAGGTGCTCGCAGCCGAGGCGGCCGTGCCGGAAGCCGGCGCCGAAGAAGTCATGGACTGAGGTTGCTCATTGCCGGAGGCGCGCAGCTGGAACCCGTTGAAGGACTCCAGCTGCGCTGCCCTCAGTGGTGATCATCACCCTCGTTGCGCTCACTGATCATCAGGCCACCGAGCCAGCCGAACACCAGGCCTACACCTGCATAGCTCAGCACTGGGCCGAAGTACCAGCCCACTCCGGCACCGATCACCAGCCCCACCCCGGCCCAGATCAGCGCTGCCGCGCCCCCGGTGTAATCCGATCCTGCCATGCTCACGTCCCACCCAAGTCCAGAAAACAAGCGGCGGATTATAGGCGCGCCTGCAGGTCCGGTCACGCCAGCAGCGCCCGTCCCACCACTTTCAAAGCCAGCGTCTCCTCCGCGCCCTCGAAGATCGACAGCACCCGGGCATCGGCCCAGTAGCGGGAGACGTCGGTCTCTTCGGCGTAGCCCATGCCGCCGTGGATCTGTAGGGCCTCGCGGGTCACCCACTCCGCCGCACGACAGCCGAACAACTTCACCAGGCTGGCTTCCATCTGGCCTTCGCCGGCGTCGAGCATGCGACCCACGTCGTAGCTGAACAGGCGGGAGGCCATGAGCTGGGTGGCCATGCGTGCGAGCTTGATCTTCGTCAGCGGATAGTCCGCCACCGCCTGTCCGAAGACCTTGCGATCCCCGGCATAGGCCACAGCCTTTTCGTAGGCTGCCTGCATCAGGCCCGTGGCACGGGCAGCGGTCTGGATGCGACCACCGGAGAAGCCGCGCATCTGATAGTAGAAGCCCTTGCCGAGACCGGCCTCCCCGCCCACCACGTGGCTCGCCGGGACGAAGAAGTCGTCGTAGAACATCTCGAAGGAATGCATGCCCCGATAGCCGAGGGTGGAGATGGCCCGGGCACTGACCCGACCGCCGCCTGCGGACTCGAACTCGAAGTCGTGGCCCTCGAAGACGGGCTTCTCGACCATGAACAGGGACAGCCCTTTGTGGCCGGCTTTGGGGTCAGGATCCGTGCGCGCGAGAACGAGAATCACGCCGGCCTTGCCCGCGAAAGTGCACCAGGTCTTGGCGCCGTTCAGGCGCCAGCCGCCCTCCACTGGCGTCGCCTTCAGGGCGACGGCGGCCACGTCGGAACCCGTGTTCGGCTCCGTCACGGAGATGGCCACCAGAGGGTCCCCGGCCGCGATGCGCGGCAGCCACTCGGCCTTCTGCGCTTCGGTGCCGCCTTCGAGCAGCGCCCTGGCCATGATCTCCGGCCGCGTGATGAGGCTGCCCGCTGCGCCGAGCGAACCCCGGGACAGTTCCTCGGTGGCGACGATCATGCCCAGGGAATCCTCCCGGTCGTCCGGCAGCAGACCGCCGAAGCGCTCGGGTACTGACAGGCCGAAGCAGCCGAGCTCCCGCACGCCATCGATGATGGCGTCGGGAATCAGCAGATCCTGACGGTGGATATCCGCGGCGCGGGGCATGACCACTTCTTCGGCGAAGCGGCGGAAGGTGGCCCGCATCATGCGCTTGTCGTCATCCAGAGCCACGGGGCCGGTGTCGCCGTCACCCTCGAGCAGCAGGACTCCCAGCCGCTCCAGCGCCTCGGCGCTGCCTGCTTCCTGCAGGGCGGCGTCGATGACGCCGGTAAACGGCGCATCGAGGGACTCGCGCGTGAAGCCATAGTCCGCAGCCCTCGAACCGATCTTGTGGCGCAGGTTCGCCACCGCTTCGGCGATGAAGGCGCCGGCGTAGCCCATGGCCAGCGCCTCATGGCCGGCACCTTGGGCGTCCCGGGCGTAGTCGAGCAGGGCATGGGCCGCCGAACATTCCGCGCGGGTAAAGGAGAGGTCGTAGAGCTGCAGCTGGAACTGATCCAGTGCCTGATTGCTTAGCGTGCCGCCGCCCGCCGCCTCGGCTTCGCCGCGGACGTGGGCAATGGCGCGACTCAGACGTTCGTCGAGGGCCGCCACCGCGGCAGTGAGATGCTCGAGGAACAGACTGGATGCATGACTGGTTTCGGCTGCGCTGGACAAGGGGCTCTCCGACGGCGTTCAGGCGGGAGGCAGAATTGTAGCCGCTCCCGCGGCGAGCGTCAGGAAAACGCTCGGGGATGTGGCAGGCAGGGCGCCGCCGGCATCTGCAGTGCGTGGCCGTCAGTTCGTGCCTGCGCCTGCCGACCCGGCATCGAGCACGGCCATGACATCGGCGACGAAGTCATCCATGGCCCAGCGCGAGCGGTCCGGCGTGTAGCCGAGTCGGATCACCACCAGATCATGGCTTGGAACCACGGTGAGGTACTGGCCTTCGAAGCCGGAGGCGCGGTAGGTCTCCCGCGGCAGTCGCGGCCAGGGCCGCGCCTCGGGGCGGTCGCTGGGACCGGCGTTCAACCACCACTGGGCGCCATAGCGTCCGAGGGGATCGGCCAGGGTCGGCGTCACGCTGTAGGCCACCCAGTCCTCGGGCAGCAGGCGTTCGTCCTCCCAGACACCGTCGTTGAGAAACAGCAGCCCAAAGCGCAGCCAGTCCCGGGCCGTGGCGTAGCCGAAGGAGGATCCCACCAGGGTTCCCGACGCATCCGGCGCAATGGTGGTGCGGGTCATGCCGATGGGATAGAGCAGACGTTCGCGGACGTAGGCGTGGTAGGCCTCGAGGCTGTCGAAGCTGTCACGCAGGATGCGCTGCAGCAGATTGGTGGTGCCGCTGGAATAGTTCCACAGCGTGTCCGGCTCCGCGATCAGCGGCTTGCCGGCAGCAAATCCACCCATGTCACCGCCGTGGGGGCCGAACAGCATCTGTACGGCATCGGACTTCAGGGAACCATAGACCTCGGCGAACTCGAGTCCGCTGGACGCCCGCAGCAACTGATCCAGGGTGATGTGGCGACGGGGATCGTCCCTGCCCTGCCACTCGGGTACGGGTGCCGGCTCGTGCAGATCGAGCACGCCATCGCCCATTCGAAGGCCGATCAGGGCGCTGGTCAGGCTCTTGGTCATGGACCAGCCGGTGAGCGGCATGTGGCGGTCGAAACCCGGTGCATAGCGTTCAGCGATGAGCTGCCCCTGCCAGACGATCCCCAGGGCCCGAGTGCCGGTGGCCGACTCGCCTGCGCTGATGAAGGCTGCATCCAGCAACGCTTCAAGCGCAGCATGGTCGACGCCCGAGGGCAACTCATCCGGCAACTGGTCGCCGGTAGGCCAGGGCTGCGCGTCCAGATCAGGCGCGGACGGCAGCCGGTCGACGTCGATCTGCTGCCGCAGTGCTTCGGCATCGGTGCCGACGATGCGGGTACAGCCGAGGCCTGGCCGGTGCAGGCTGTCGGACCGCACCCAGAACAGGGCCGTCGTGGTGCGCCCGGACTGCGGATCAATGGAAACGGAGACCTGATCGAGGGCCCCGCCTCCGAGCTCCGCATCGAGCACCGCGCCGGGTGCACGACCGGATACGAACACGGCCGAGCACAGCAGCTTGCCCTTGTTGGCGGAACCCACTGAAGCCAGGATATGGGCTTCCCGCAGTCCCCAGCTGACGAATGCCGCCAGGGTCAGCACTGCGATCACCAGCAGCAGGCGGGACTTGGCGATTCCCCGCTGACGCCATCGAAGCCCAGACAACGATCTGCTCACGCGCTACTCCCCCGTTCACCCCTTGGACTCGGCAGCGCGGATCATTGCCGCATCGGCCTGCCGAATCCAGGGGTCTGAGAAAGTCCGGGGACGGACTTGCTCAGCGGGCTCAGGAGCGGGAGTAATCCTGCCCTCGTCAGCCTCCCTTGCGCTGTCGGCGCTCCGACTGACGCGGTGTCCGCAGGCCATCGAACTGCTCGAGCTGTGCGGGCGTCAGGATACCCGAGAGCTGCTCCCGGGTATCGGCCTGAATGCGCTCCCGTTCGGCGACCATGGCCTGCCTCAGGGCCCGCCGATCGACGGCCTCACCGTCCTGCTCCGAGCGCAGGCTGCGCATCTGCTCGTGCATGTCGGTGAAGAATTGCTCGAGCACTTCACGTACCGGTTCCACCTGGCTCGAATGCAGTTCGAGGCGCTCGCTGAGTCGGGCCATCCTGCGGTCCATGCCGGCCTCTCTGCGGCCACTGTGCATGGCGTCGAAGCGCTCGAGCTGTGCGGGCGTCAGGATGCCCGAGAGCTGCTCCCGCACTGCGTCCCGACGCTCGCGCCATCCGGCTCCGTCCTTGGCCGCTCCGCGGCGCGCCTCGGAGAGAATGGTCTGCACCGGCTCTACCTGGTCAGAGTGCAGATCCAGCGCTTCGCTTAAGCGATCGCGCTGACGGCCGCGCCGCTGCTCGCGCAGGTCGTCGAGCTTGGCCATCTGTTCGTGGGTCAGAATGCCGGCGTAGATCTCGCGCATGCTCTCGCCGTGCTCGCGGCGCCATTCGCCCCGGTCCATGCCGCTGCTCCGGGCTTCACGCTTGGCCGCCATGGCTTCACGCCGGGCCTGCTGGAGCGCCGCACGCTGTTCTTCGGTCAGATCGAGGGCCTTGCTCATGGGATCCCCGGCGGGACCATGGCCAGGGTGGGCATGGCCCGGAACTGTCAGCAGCAGAACGCCGGAAGCGATCACCGCGCAGCAGGCCATGCGGATAGTGGGATTCGCCATGATGTTTCTCCTTTGGGCTCGTGTCCGCAGCGGCCACAATGGCAGCGGGACTCTGCCAGTCTCCCTGCTGACTGCGCAGAGGCTGAGGGCCAATCGAGGAGAAAGCGTGAAGTTCACGTTCCTGCCCCATTCGCGCAGGCGCGCAAAGGGGTATCTTGGCCGAATGTCAGCGGATCTCAAGCCATGACTCGATCCCGTTCACCCGTCCCGCGCAGCCCCGCTCCGGGTCTGCCCAACCTGGGCCTGCGGGCGAGGCTGGTCATCATCATGATCCTGATGGCGGTCACCGTGGTGGTTCTGGACACCACCCTCACCCGCTGGGCCTTCCAGTCCCGATTTCTGTCCTACGTCAACGAACAGGAGCGGGAAGTGGTGGAGCGGCTGGCGGAGCAACTCGCTGAAGCCCATGCCGAGTTCGGTGATTGGCGTGCCCTGGACAGCCGTCGCAATCTGGCGCGGCTGTTGATGCGCAACCTCAGCGAAGATGCCGTGATCGATGTCCGCACAGGCCCGCCGAGGCCAGAACTGCGGGATGATCTACGCGAAGGGCTGCGTGAAAACCTGCGCACCACGCGCATGCTGCTGCCACGCTTGCATGTCCTCGACGCCCAGGGGCAGCAGGTGGCAGGACCCAGGGAGGCCCTGCCAACGGATCCCAGTCCCTTCTTTGCCCCCGTTGTCGTCGACGGGGTGGAAGTGGGCCGTGTTGCACTCACCCCCCTGCACAGTCTGGCGCGGGAGGCCGATCAGCGCTTCGTCCGCGACCACATGCGTACGCTGTGGTGGATCGCCCTGATCGCGGTGATCCTCGCCAGCCTCGTCGGCATCGCCCTCGGTCGCCACCTGCTTGCTCCGGTCCGGGCCGTGGCAGCGGGGGCCCGCGAACTGGCCGCGGGCCAGTACGGGACCCGTCTCACCGTCGATCGCAGTGACGAACTCGGCAGTCTGGCCCGGGATTTCAATCTGCTGGCGGCAGGGTTGGAGGCCAACCGGGAATCCCGCCGACGCTGGCTGGCGGACATCGCTCATGAACTGCGTACCCCCCTCGCGGTTCTCCGGGCCGAAATCGAGGCCCTGCGCGACGGAGTGCGGTCTTTGGACCACGAGGCCATGGCGGCCCTGGCCGCCGAAGCCGAGCGCCTCGGTCACCTGGTGGACGACCTGCATCAGCTGGCCCTGGCGGATGCCGGTGCGCTCTCCTACCATTTCGCCGACATCGACCCCATGGCTTTGCTGGAGTCCACAGCCCAGCGCTATCAGGCCCGGCTGCAGGCTGCCGGGCTGAGCCTGGAACTGGTCCTGCCCGCCACGGCTCCGATCCTGTTTGCCGACGCTGAGCGGCTCGAGCAGCTGCTGGCCAATTTGCTGGAGAACAGCCTGCGCTACACCGATGCGCCGGGAACAGTGCGGCTCTCGCTGGACAGCGACCAAGACGGTGCTGAGCTGCGCATTCAGGTGGACGACAGTGCCCCCGGCGTTCCCGAAGCCGAGATCCCGCGTCTGTTCGAGCGCTTTGCCCGCCGCGAAGCCTCCAGGGACCGGGCCAGCGGTGGTTCGGGGCTGGGGCTGGCCATCGCCCGGCGCATCGCCGAGGCCCACGGTGGTCATCTCGAAGGTGCCCCATCCGAACTCGGTGGCCTGCGCATGACCGTGACGCTGGCTCGTCGACCCGCACCCGAGACGGTGGTGTCCGCTTGAGCACGGCAGTGAAGCCGGGGCGCATTCTCATCGTGGAGGATGAGGTCCGTCTGGCCACGGTGTTGCGGGACTACCTGCTGGCGGCTGCCTATGAGGTGGTCATGGAGCATCGGGGCGATACCGCCCTGACACGCATCGAGAGCGATCCCCCCGATCTGCTGCTGCTCGATCTCATGCTGCCTGGGCTGGACGGCATGGAACTGTGCCGCCGCATTCGCAGCGCCGCCGACCCGCGCATCAGCCAGATGATCGTGATCATGATCACCGCAAGGGTGGACGAAGTGGATCGCCTGCTCGGCCTCGAAGTGGGCGCCGACGACTACGTCTGCAAGCCCTTCAGTCCCCGGGAGGTGGTGGCCCGGGTCCGGGCCCAGCTGCGCCGGGTCAATCGCCTGCAGGCAGAGCCGCGGAATCCGGGTGTGGTGGTGGACGTTGACGCCATGCGGGCGCGGGTCGCGGGCAACGACGTGGATCTCACGCCGGTGGAACTGCGCATCCTCGTTCGGCTGCTCGAGCACCCGGGTCGGGTGTACTCACGCCAGCAGCTGATGGACGCCGCCTACACCGATCATCGCGTGGTCAACGACCGGACCATCGATACCCACATGAAGAACCTGCGCCGCAAGCTCACCGAGGCGCTGGGAGCCGAAGCTCCCATCAGCTCGGTGTATGGGGTCGGGTATCGGTATGAGGGTTGAGGGGCCGGAGCACCCCTCTCTCCCTTAGGCCGCTGATGCCCTCTGGATCGCTATCGCTATCGGTATCGCTATCGGTATCGAACCCACCATCACTTACATGCGGCTCCTGGCTTCGATCCTGATCCCGATAGCGATCCCGATCCCGATTTCCATCTGGAACGTCGAAGCGAAGGCAGCGACGTCAGCTCCGGCCAAGCCTCTCGGGATCGGCCCAATCGCTTTGCGATTAGGGCCTTCCCACACAGTGGCAGCGCGCCTGTGGGAGAGCGCT
>JAFIFJ010000031.1 GCA_020832085.1 Gammaproteobacteria bacterium
TGGCCCACCCCGGGGCCTATTTTGGGGGGGGGGGGGGGTAAGTTTTGGGGGGGCTGCACGGTTTTGGTGTTATTCCGGGGGTGCCCTGGGGGGCGCCGCCAGAGGGCGGCAGCGGTGATCGCAGTGCGGCGCTGGTGGTGGCCATGGCCGGACAGCTGACCCCTGAAGATGTGCAGCTCTACTATCAGATCGCACTGATGGGCCAGCGCGATCTGCCGTTTGCGCCGGACCCGCGCAGCGGCTTCGAAATGACCCTGCTGCGCATGCTGGCATTCCGTCCGGAACAGCCTGGCGACCGGGAAGGTGAGGCGCCGCGGGCCGCTTCTGCTGCCTCAGGCAGCGGCCAGTCCACAGCCGCCCAAGCGGCGGCATCTTCTGACCCGGCGGGCCCATCGGCCGCAGCTGAAGCAGCGCCTTTGGCCCGCGCATCGGCTGCCGCTGAACCCGCACTGACGCTGGTGCAGTCCAAGCCGCCGGCACCGGTGGCTGCGGTTGCGGAGCGTGAGGCAGTGCAGACGGTCGAAGAGCCGGCACCTGCCGCCCCGGCGGCCGTCGCCGTGCCGATGGTCCTCACCGAGCCGCAGCACTGGCACGACATGGTCAACCGGCTCGAACTCAGTGGTCTCACTGCTGAACTGGTGAACCACTGCATGCCCGTGGAGATCGAAACAGGGCGGGTTCGGCTGCTGCTCGATCCCAGTGCCGAGGCGCTGAATTCCGACGTCCATGTGGGCCGTCTGGAAGTAGCGCTCGCGGCCCTTCTCGGGCGGCCGTTCCGGGTCGAGATCCACGTAGGGGCTGCTGCCGACGAGACCCCCGCCCAGCGTGCAGCCCGGGAACGTGCGGAGCGCCAGCGGCAGGCCGAGGAGGCCATTGCCTCCGACGCCAACGTCCGTACCCTGATCGAAACGTTCAACGCCTCGGTGCAGCGCGAGTCCATTCGCCCCATGGGCTGATCCGGGCGCCGACGGTTTTGAGGTTAGAATGGCGCCATGAGATTGATGCAGGAGCAATGTTCGTGAAAGGTGGCCTTGGCGACATGATGAAGCAGGCCAAGGAGATGCAGGAGCGTCTCCAGTCGGCCCAGGCGGAGCTGGCCTCCCTGGAGGTCATCGGTGAAAGCGGTGCCGGCATGGTGCGCGTCACCATGACCGGACGCCACGACGTGCGGCGGGTGGAGATCGACCCTTCGCTGCTGCGCGAGGACAAGGAGGTGCTCGAGGATCTGCTGGCCGCTGCGGTCAACGATGCGGTGCGCCGGGTCGAACGGGCGAACCAGGAGAAGATGTCGGAGCTCACTGCCGGCCTGCCGCTGCCCCCGGGCATGAAGCTGTTCTGATTCATGGCGGGATTCACCCAAGGTCTGCTCGGCGAGCTGGTCACCGCGCTGCGTCGTCTTCCCGGCGTCGGGCCGCGATCCGCCCAGCGCATGGCCCTGCATCTGCTAGAGCGGGACCGTGACGCTGCCAGTCGCCTCGCGGCGGCCCTGACGGCGGCTGTGGCCGGAGTCGGGCACTGCCGGAAGTGCCGGGCCCTGGCCGAGGCGGAGTTGTGTGAGGTCTGCGCCGATCCCCGCCGGGATGAAAGTCTGCTTTGCGTCGTGGAGTCCCCGTCGGATCTGCTGGCCATCGAAACCGCGGGCGGATTCCGCGGGCGGTATTTCGTACTCATGGGGCGCCTGTCGCCCATCGATGGCGTCGGTCCCGACGACATCGGCATACCAGGGCTGCTGGAACGGCTGCGCTGCGAGCCCGTCACGGAGGTCATTCTGGCTACCAATGCCACGGTGGAAGGTGAGGCCACGGCCCATTATCTCGCCGAACAGATTCGGGCGGCGGGCATCGCCGTCAGCCGCATCGCCCACGGGGTTCCGGTGGGCGGGGAATTGGAGTTCGTGGACGGTGGGACCCTGTCCCATGCGTTCAGCGGCCGGATCCGGCTGTCCTGATGTCGCCGGCGCTCATGCAGGCCATGATCGAGCAGGCCCGGTGGGTGGCGACGGATGCCGCCTTTGACGAACTCTGTGCTTCGGCCCGCGATGCCACCATGGTGGCGCTGGATACCGAATTCGAACGCACCGACACCTTCTATCCCAAGCTGGCCCTGGTGCAGTTCTGCATCGGCGAGCAGATCGTGCTGGTCGATCCCCTGGCCATCAGCGACCCGACTCCCTTGCGCGAGCTGCTGGCGGATGCAGGGACCCGCAAGGTGCTGCACGCCTGCAGCGAGGATGTGGAGGTGCTGGCGAGCTGGTGCGGGGCGCGGCCCGCCAGCCTCTTCGATACTCAGATTGCTGCAGCGTTCTGCGGCAGCCGCTATGGCATTGGCTATCGGGATCTGGTCGCGGACGCGTTCGCCGTGACGCTGGACAAGGACGAGACCCGCTCCAACTGGTTGCAGCGCCCCCTGTCCCCAGCCCAGATGCGCTACGCGGCGCTGGATGTGGCCCTGCTGCTGCCCCTGGCCTGTCGGCAGATCGAGCAGCTCGAAGCCTGCGGGCGTCTCGGCTGGCTGGAGGAAGAGTGTGGGCGGCTGGTGCTGGAAGTGCTGGATCGTCCGGGCCCCGAGCAGGCCTGGCGCAACGTCAAGCGTGCCAGCAGCCTCGAATCCCGTGGCCTCGCCGCCCTGATGGCCCTGGCGGCCTGGCGGGAGGAGCTTGCCCGGAGCCTCGATCGGCCCAGGGGATGGCTGGTCAAGGACGAGCATCTGCTGCAGATCGCCAGCGAACTGCCCGCCGATCTGCGTGATCTGGACGGGCAGGGCGTTCCTCCCGCCGTGATCCGGCGCTGGGGTGACGAACTGCAGGACATCATTGATCGGACCCGGGAACTGAGTCCGTCCGAGTTGCCCCATCCGCTGCCGCCGCCCATGACCCGTGCTGACGGCGAGCGCCTGAAGCAATTCCGCAAACGGGCCCAGCACCATGCCCGGGATCTCGGTCTGGCGGAGGAACTGCTGGCGCGCAAGCGTCTGCTGGAACCGCTGTTCGCGCCTGCGGCAGTGCTGGACGACTGTCCGGATGCGCTGAAGGGCTGGCGCTGGGAAATCCTCGGGCCCGAGATCGAGGGGCTGCTCAACGAGGTGCCGCAATGAGCGCGGGGCGGCTGGTGCAGGTCTATCGCAGCAGTCGGCGCGAGGGCCACTATCTTTTCGTGGATCTGGCGGAGGGGCTGGCGCGGGTGCCAGAACCCCTGCTCGTGCACTTCGGCCGGCCGGAGCCGGCCCTCAGATTGAACCTCACGCGCCAGCGCAGACTGGCCCAGGCCGATGCCGGGGCCGTGCTCGATGCCATTGCCGAGAAGGGCTTCTATCTGCAGTTGCCGCCCCAGCCGGAAAGCGGGAAGACGCAGCCTGGAGCAGAGGGATGACGCCGCAGCGACCCTTCTGGCAGCGCCTGGGCCTCAGTGAAATGACCCAGACCCAATGGGAGTCACTCTGTGATGGCTGCGCGCGCTGCTGCCTGATCAAGCTCGAGGACGAAGACAGTGGCGAAATCGCCTACACCCGCGTCGCCTGTCATCTCCTCGATCAGGACGCCTGCCGCTGTACCCGCTATCCGAAGCGTCACGAACTCGTTCCGGACTGCGTTCACCTCGGTCCGGAACAGGCGGAAGCCTTCCGCTGGCTGCCCACCACCTGCGCCTACCGCATCCTCGCTGAGGGGGGCGATCTGCCCGAGTGGCATCCGCTGGTGAGCGGCGATCCACAGAGCGTGCACCGGGCGGGCATATCCATTCGGGGCCGCGCACTGTCGGAGGCCCACGTCCATCCTGACGGTCTCGACGAGCACGTCATTCGCTGGGTGAGTTTCTGATATGGACTACCTCATTGCCTGGCTGGTGTGGGGTGTCGCCATGCTGCTGGTCCTGGCGGGCGGTTTCTGGATGACGCGCTGGATCAGGCCCCTTTGGCTGCGGGACCTGCTGCGATTCCTGGCGGCGGCCACGCTGCTTGTGCCGACGGGCGCCGGCAGCTTCGAGGGCGTCTACGCCCCGGCGTGGATCGTGTTCCTGTTCGAGGCCCTGCTGCAGACCGAAGGGGATCCGGTGCCCGCCATGATGATGCTCACGGTGGCCTGGGCGCTGGCCATCGCCGCCGTGATCGCGGCTGCGCTCTTCAGACACTTCCGGAATCGCAGCAGCGCCACCTGAGTCCCGGAGGGAATCAGGCAGCTTGAAGTCCCGGGGGGCGCTGATTACTCTAGCGGGCTTCGCCGCGGCCCGGCCTTGCCGGCTTCGCTTCACAGGACCTGCAAGGAGTGGTCGTTCCGCATGAGATTCGACAGCACCGATACCTATATCGTCACCGACGAGCTCGCGCTTGCGGTCGACGCCGCGATGACGCTCGAGCGTCCGCTGCTGATCAAGGGTGAGCCCGGCACCGGCAAGACGCTGCTTGCCGAAGAGGTGGCGGCCTCCCAGGGCATGCCGCTGATCACCTGGCACATCAAGTCCACCACCAAGGCCCAGCAGGGCCTTTATGAGTACGACGCGGTATCGCGGCTGCGAGACTCCCAGCTCGGCGACGGGCGGGTAAACGACATCAGCAACTACATCAAGAAGGGCAAGCTGTGGGAGGCCTTCACCGCCCCCGAGCGCTGCGTGTTGCTGATCGACGAGATCGACAAGGCTGACATCGAGTTCCCGAACGATCTGCTGCAGGAACTCGATCGCATGGAATTCTTCGTCT